>JBJKSF010000166.1:0-25699 GCA_046704285.1 Longimicrobiales bacterium
GAGGTCCCTCCGCTTGGCGGCGGCCGCGCGCCCCCCGCGTCCGGCCAGAGCCCCCCCGACCGCCACCCCCTGCGCCAGCGTGCGCAGAGGGTTCCACCCGAGCGTCACGACCGAGAGGGCGATCAGAGCCACGACGTCGAGGAGGAGCACGCCGAGCCAACCGATCCAGCCCTCCAGCGGCGTCCCGGCCCACCGACCGAGCCAGCCCGCCGCCACCGGGTCGGCCAGGGAGACCCACACGCCGATCGGCAGGAGCACCAGCAGGCCGAGGTTCAATGCGATCAGGCGGGCGAACCAGCGGAGCGACAGCCAGCCCCCCGCCCGTAGCCCGGCGAGGATCACCAGGGTCGGGAGCAGGTAGCGCAGGCTCCCTACGAACGCCGTGAACACGGCAGCCACCGTCGCGCCCGCCTGGCCCATCGCGTTCCCGGACGGGAACCACTCCGCTCCGCGCGCTCCCATCAAGGAGACCGGCGCGAGAGACAGCACGAGGAAGAGCGCCAGGGCCAGCAAGCCCAGCGAGAGCATCTCCATGCGTTGCTGTCGACTCACCATCCGCAGGTCACCGTCCGCAGGTCACCGTCCGCAGGGTCACGTCGCCAGGACGAGCGCCTGGTCGTGCATCTCCGGAACGATGGCATGCCGATCCATCTGCGCACAGACCTCCAGGTCCGCCCCGAGGTCGATCGCGATCAGCGCCCGGCCGGCCGCCGTCTCGGAGAGGAACTCCCGGCTCGGCTCGATGCCCTCCGCGAGGGTGAGCGCGGCGCGGGCAGCGTCGTCCAGGACGACGTCGTCGGGGGCCCCCTGGAGCACCCGGCGCAGCAGATGGCCCGCGCATGCCGCGTCGTCCAGCGAGAAACGATCCTGGCGGCCGGCACACTGGATCACGAGCCGGTCCGCGCCCACGACGGAGCGCGCTACCGCGGAGAGGTTCGTGAACGAGCAGGCCAGCACCCGATCGGCCTCCTGGACCGCCGAGAACGCGGGGGTTCCGTTCGTCGTGCTCATGACCAGCCGCTTGCCGGCCACCACGTCGGCGGTGAACTCGAGCGGCGAGTTCCCCAGATCGAAGCCGTCGATCTTGATCCCCTTGCGCTCGCCGCACAGCAGCGTGTCCTCCCGGCCCAGCGAGGAGGCCAGCTTCACCGCCTCCTCGATGGAGGTAGTGGGGAAGATGCCGCGCGCTCCATGGGCCAACGCCTCCACGACGGTCGTCGTGGCCCGCACGACGTCGATGACCACCGCGGTGGCCCCCTGCACCGCGGCGGGCTCCGTCCTGCCCGTCGTGAAGCCTACGCTCACGATCATGCGCTCTCGTCCTCCTCGGACATGAGCCGCGCCACGAACCCCGTGTCCACGTCGCCGCGCATGAAGTGCTCGTCCCGCACGATGCGCCGCAGGAAGGGGATCGTGGTGGGCACGCCCTCGATCACGAACTGGTCCAGCACATGCCGTGCCCGCACCACCGCCTCCTCTCGGTCGGAGCCGCTGACGATCAGCTTCGCGAGAAGCGAGTCGTAGTTGGGCGGCACCGTATACCCGGCATACACGTGGGTGTCGAGGCGGACGCCCGGACCGCCCGGCGGATGGAACGTGTGCACGGTACCCGGCCCGGGGGCGAAGTTGCGGTCCGGATCCTCGGCGTTGATGCGGAACTCGATCGCGTGCCCGCGGTGCCGGACCTCGCCGTCCGGGAGGCTGAGGGGATCGCCCGCCGCCACGCGGATCTGCTCCTTCACCAGGTCGAAGCCGGTCGTCACCTCGGTGACGGGGTGCTCCACCTGGATGCGCGTGTTCATCTCCATGAAGTAGAACGACCCGTCCTGGTCCAGGAGGAGCTCCACCGTACCGGCGCCCACGTAGTCGATGGACGCCGCGCCCTTGACGGCGGCCGCCCCCATCTCCGCGCGCAGCGCGGGCGTCAGCGCGGGAGAGGGAGCTTCTTCCACGAGCTTCTGGTGCCGGCGCTGGATCGAGCAATCCCTCTCGCCCAGGTGCACGACGCGTCCGTACGTGTCGCCGAAGACCTGGAACTCCACGTGCCGCGGCCGGACGATGCAGCGTTCCAGGTACACGCCGGGATCCCCGAAGGCGGCCTTCGCCTCCACCTGGGCCGCGTTCAGCAGCTTGAGGAAGGACGCGGGCTCTTGCGCCACCCGCATCCCCTTTCCGCCGCCTCCCGCCGAGGCCTTGATCATGATGGGGAATCCGATCTCCTCGGCCACGCCGATCGCCTCGTCGGGATCCGACACGATCCCCTCGGAGCCCGGAACGGTCGGAACGCCGACCGCCTTCATCGTACGGCGCGCCGTGGCCTTGTCCCCCATGGCACGGATCTGCTCGGGCGTCGGTCCGATGAAGACGATGTCCGAGCGCCTGCAGATCTCGCTGAACTCCGCGTTCTCGGCCAGAAACCCGTAACCCGGATGGATCGCCTCCGCACCGGTCACCTCGGCCGCCGCGATGATCCTCGGGATGTTCAGGTAGCTCTCCGCGGCCGGCGCGCCGCCGATGCACACGTCCTCGTCGGCGAAGCGGACGTGCAGAGACTCGCGGTCGGCTTCGGAGTACACCGCGACGGTACGGATACCCAGCTCGTGGCACGCCCGGATCACCCGTAGCGCGATCTCGCCCCGGTTCGCGATCAGCACCTTTTCGAACAACGGCTGCCCTCCATCGTGGGAGCGCGCCCGGCCCCCGTCAGGAGCTCGGGCGCGCCCTATGCGGCCCGCCGGCGGACCGGCTCGGTCCCTCTCGGCGCCCGGCGGGAGACGGCCGCCTCCCGGCTCAGGTCGGATCCACCCGGAAGAGTACCTGCCCGTACTCCACGGGCTGCGCGTCCTCGACGCACACCTCCACAACCCGCCCCTCCACCTCGCTCTCCAGCTCGTTCATCAGCTTCATCGCCTCGATGATGCAGACCACGTCGCCCCTGGAGACACGCTGTCCCTTCTCGAGGTACGGAGGGGCATCGGGTGCCGGAGCCCGGTAGAACGTCCCGACCATGGGAGACGTGATCTCGACCAGATGGCTCGCCACCGTCTCCGCCGGCTGCCCGGACGCCGGTGCCTCCCCGGCCCCGCCCTCCTCGCGCACCACCGTCCCACCGGTTCCACGGGACGGCTCCACGACGACGGGAGCCGCAGGAGGCGTGCGGGAGAGCCGCACGCGCGTGCCGCCCCGCTCGAGCTCCAGGGAGTCGAGGCCGCTGCTGTCCAGCGCCTGGATCAGACGCTCGAGAAACTCGATGTCGATCATGCTCACACCCGGGAGAGGTACTTGTCCTCGCGGCGATCCACGCGCAGCACGTCACCCTCTTCCACGAAGAGGGGGACCTGCACGATCGCGCCCGTCTCCAGCCTGGCCGGCTTCGTACCGCCCTGCGCCGTGTCCCCGCGCACGCCGGGCTCGGTCTCGACGACCTCGAGCTCCACGAAGTTCGGGAGCTCCACGCTGATCACACGATCGTCGTGGACCAGGCCCTCGCACGGCATGTTCTCCTTGAGGTACTTCAGCTGGTCCTCGCCGATCAGGTCCCCCGAGAGCGGGATCATCTCGAAGGTGTCCGCGTCCATGAAGTAGTAGAGATCGCCGTCGGTGTAGCTGTACGTGACGGGGCGCCGCAGGAGCCGCACGTCCGTCACCTTCTCGCCGGCACGGTACGTCCTCTCGACCACCGAGCCCGTGAGAACGTTCTTGAGCTTGGTGCGCACGAACGCGCCGCCCTTGCCCGGCTTCACGTGCTGGAAGTACGTGATCGCCCACAGTGCCCCGTCGATCTCCAGCACCATTCCATTGTGGAAGTCCGCCGTGCTCGCCATGCAACTCCGATGTGTGTCCGTGACCTACCGGGTCGTCCGGAGGAGGGCCACCAGGCCCCGGAGCCCAAGAAGATAGCCTTCGGACCCGAATCCAAAAACCACGCCCGCGGCCACGTCGGAGAGATAGGAGTGGCGCCGGAAGGGCTCGCGCGCCGCCGTGTTGGACAGATGGACCTCCACGAACGGGCGGTCCACACCGACCAGCGCGTCCCGCAGTGCGACGGACGTGTGCGTGAGGGCTCCGGGGTTCACGAGGTATCCGTCCACGCGCGACGACGAGGCATCCACGAAGTCGAGGATCTCGCCCTCGTGGTTGGACCGGAAGACCTCCAGCTCCACGCCCAACTCGCCCGCGAGCGAGCTCAGCGCGGCGCCGATGTCGTCCAGGGTCCGGGTACCGTAGACTTCGGGCTCCCTCCGACCCAGGAGCTGCAGGTTCGGACCGTGGACCACCGCGACCCTCATCGCTCCTCCTCCGGCGGCGCCCAGGAGAGCATCCGCTCGAAGTACCGGGAGATCGGCGGGGCGTCCGACTGCGCCTCCTCCCCGGAGGCGTCCTCCTCCGTCCACGCGAACGGGGTCTCCACGCTCGCCCCTCGCTCGCCGGCCGACGCGAGGTAGCGCGCGTGCACCTCGGCCTCCTCTTCGGCCTCCTCCCCTGCCGGAGCCTCCTCCGAGTCCAGCGCCGCCTCCAACTCCACGAGGCGGGCCCGCAGCTCGGCGTCGTCCGGACGGGCCCCGACGAGGTGCCGATACACGTCGATCGCCCGCTCCGTCAGTCCCTGGCGGACGTAGAGCTCGGCTATGGTCCTGGTGTGGATGGGCTCCCCCGGGGCCTCCTGGCCGGCGTCCCAGCCGGGCTCCTCCAGGGGCTCGTCCGGCGCCAGCCTTCCGATGTCGACGACCGGCTCGGGCGCGACCTCCGGCTCCCCCGGCGCCAGCGTCCCGATGTCCACGACCGGCTCGGACGCAGCCTCCCGCTCCCCCGGCGCCAGCGTCCCGATGTCCACGACCGGCTCGGGCGCAGCCTCCCGCTCCTCCGGCGCCAGCGTCCCGATGTCCACGACCGGCTCGGGCGCAGCCTCCCGCTCCTCCGGCGCCAGCGCGCCGATGTCCAGGACCCGCTCGGGCGGGGCCTTCTCCGCCTCGGCAGTCGCCTCCGGACCGGGGGGGGCGTCCACTGGATCCAGTGGATCCAGCGCGTGCAGCCTCGCCCGCGCCTCCGCAGCGCGCGCCTCGTCGCCCATCCCGGCGAGCGCATCCCCCAGCGTGCGCAGGGCCCACACGTTGTCCGCGTCCAGCTCGAGGGCCTTGCGCGCCGCGAGCTCCGCCTCCTCGAGCAGGCCGGCCTCCAGATGGACGCGAGCCGATACGACGTGGCCCGTGGCGAACCTCGGAAGGCGATCCAGCCCGTCGCTCAGGAGCTCGATGGCCTGCCGGAAGTCTCCCGCCCGCCGGTACGCGTCCGCCAGCGGCGCGAACCCGCGGCCGTCGGGATCACGCTCGGACCAGAACAGGGAACGGAGATCCCGGATCTCCCGTTCGAGGGATTCGGTCACCGGACGGCTCCGGGGAGGAGAAGGTGGGGGTTCCACGCGGGGGAGACCGGGTCGAAGATAGGAAGGGGCTCGAAAAAGTGTCAACGTGGCCTCCATGGGGCCACGGCTCGCAGGAGCTGGTGGGGCGCGCCCCCGGGGCCATTCCCGGCACGCCGCGCCCACCGTCCGGCCGGCGCGAAACATTCGCGCGCGCATCCCGATATCAAGTTGAGCGCCGATTGCCGACCCGTTAAACTAGCGGGTCTCGGCAGGAACGTTTCGAACACCGGGGAGGTCGCGGGAGCCATCGGCCTATGATGCGTCAAATGCGGGAAGCCACGAAGCCGATCATGATCCTGGCGGCCGGGGCCTTCGTGGCTCTGATGGTGTTCCAGTGGGGCATGGACATCTCGGGGCGGAGCTCCGGCGGCCAGCCCGACATCGGCAAGGTCAACGGCACGCCCATCACGTACAACCAGTACGAGACCGCGTACCAGAACCTCTACAACCAGCAGCAACAGGCGCAGTCCGCACCGATCTCGAACGAGCAGAACACGCAGATCGAGAACGCCGCCTTCGATCAGGTGGTCAACCAGATCCTCGTGGAGCAGGAGCTCAAGCGGCGCGGAATCACCGTCACGAACCAGGAGATCGAGGAGTGGGCGAAG
The DNA here is from genome assembly GCA_046704285.1 of Longimicrobiales bacterium. Classification (GTDB taxonomy): domain Bacteria; phylum Gemmatimonadota; class Gemmatimonadetes; order Longimicrobiales; family Gaopeijiaceae; genus SZUA-318. The sequence continues at coordinate 6,031 of JBJKSF010000166.1, forward strand.
TACAGCCCGCCGCCGAACCTGCGCGCCCAGTTCACGGACAGCGCCGGCAACTTCGACCTGAAGGCCTGGCAGACCGCGCTCTCCGAGGCACCCCAATCACAGCTCCTCGCCCTGCAGTCGTACTACGGCGAGATCATCCCTCAAAGCAAGCTGCAGCAGCAGCTCTCGTCCGGCATCTTCCCGTCGGACGGGCAGCTCTGGCAGTCGTGGAAGGACCAGCACGAACAGGTGCAGGTGCGCTACGTGGCGCTGGACCCGGGCACCCGCTACCCCGACGATTCGGTCCCCGTCTCCGAGGCGGAGATCCGGCAGTACTACCTCGCCCATCAGGACTCCTTCAAGGTGCCCGCCAAGGCCACGGTGAAGGCGGTGGTGCTGCTGAAGGCGCCGACCGCCGCCGACACGGCGGCCTCGCGCCAGAAGGCCATCGACGTGCTCAAGCAGATCCACACCGACAGCGAGTTCGCCGCGGTGGCCAGGAAGGAATCCGCGGACTCGGCGTCCGGCGCGCAGGGGGGCGACCTCGGCGTCATAGCCCGGGGTCAGGTCCCGGGCCCGCTCGACTCGGCGATCTTCGCGGCACCGATCGGGAAGGCGGTCGGGCCCGTCGAGACGGGGTACGGCTTCCACATCCTCGAGGTCAGCAAGCGCTGGGGGCGTGACAGCGCCCGGGTGCGCCACATCCTCATCCCCATCCAGCGGACCGACTCGAGCGAGATGGACCTGCTGAACGAGGCGGACTCGCTGGAGACGCTGGGCTCGAAGATGTCCCTCGACCGGGCGGCCGCGAACCTGGGCTTGCGGGTGCAGACGGCGACGCTGACGTCCGCGTTCCCGTTCATCCCAGGAGCGGGGCTGATCACGGAAGGCTCGGATTGGCTCTTCCACACCGCCGCGGCGGGACAGGTGAGCTCGGTCTTCGAGAACGCGCAGTCGTACTACTGCCTGGAGCTGGAGAGCCGCCGGCCCGCCGGCGTCCTGCCGCTCGACGAGGTGAGCAAGACCATCGAGGCGAAGCTGCGTCTCCAGAAGAAGATGGCGCTGGCCGAGGCCGAGGCGCGGAGGATCCTCGCCGAAGTGAAGAGCGGCCAACCGCTGGCCCGGGCCGCGGAGAGTGCGGGGCTCCAGATCCACGCCGCCGGACCGTTCGCCCAGGACGCGTTCGTGCCCGGTCTCGGCCGCCGGAACGACGCCATCGGCACGGCGTTCGGCCTGAAGCCCGGCCAGATCAGCGACGTGGTGACGACGAACTCGAACGTGTTCATCATCGAGGACGTCAAGCGCATCGCTGCCGACTCCACCGCCTGGCTGAAACAGAAGGCACAGCAGCGTCAGGCGTACATCTCCGCTCAGCAGCAGCAGCGGTTCGAAGAGTGGCTGCAGGCGTTGCGCGCCTCCGCCACGATCGTAGACAACCGCGCCACGGTGCTCCACTCGGCCGCGTCCGACACGACGGGCGGCGGGCAGGCCCCGACGAGCAGCTCTCCGTTCTGACGGTCGTGCCACGCGCGCAGCGGCCCCGAGCGCGGTAGCTCAGCGCACGCGGGTGACGAACAAGGGGGGCCGGGACGCTTCGAGCGTCCCGGCCCCCCTTGCATGGGTCGTCGGTCGACGTGCGCCCGATCAGGCCGCCCCGTCGCTCGGGTTGCGGGGCTCACCCTCGTCCTCGGTGCTGCTCCTCTGCGCCTCTGCCGGCGGGACCTGACGTCTCGGCGGATCCTGGACGTTCTTGATCTCGTTCTGCACGCCGCTCAACGAGCTCTTGAACTCCCGGATTCCCTTGCCGAGGGAGGACCCGATCTCGGGTAGGCGCTTCGCCCCGAACAGCAGGATCACGATCACGAAGATGAGAAGCAGCTCACCCGGACCGAAATCACCGAACATCGCTGGGTTGCTCCATTCCGGGGCAGTCGGCCTCCGGACTTCCTCGTTTGTACGCGACTCGAATCTTCGGCGCGCGCGTCACGCGCATTCGTGATCGATCGTCGCGCCCCCGATCGGGGATCAGCTCGCCCCGTCGCTCAGCTTGCGGGGCTCGCCCTCCTCCTCGGCGCTCTGCGAGTGCGCCGGCGGGACCTGACGCTTCGGCGGCTCCTCGACGTTCTTGAGCTCCCCCTGGATCTCGCTCATGGAGCTCTTGAACTCCCGAATCCCCTTCCCCAGGGATGATCCGATCTCGGGCAAGCGCTTCGCGCCGAACAGCAGCAGCACGACCAGGAAGATGAGAATGATCTCCCCGGTACCGAAACCTCCGAACATCGCTCCATCCCTCCATTCCGGGGCAGGCAGCTCCCGGACTTCCTCGTTAGGACGCCGGTCAAATCCACGATCGGGCGATGAGGGCCACGATCGTGATCCCGACCAGCGTCAGCACGTTCAACGTAACCGTGATCGGCCCCACCGTCAGCGCCACCGCCACCAGGTCGATCGACAGCGGCCCCAAGGAGGCATGAACCGACGTCGTCAGGAAGTCCCTCGCGGCGCTGTCGGGTAGGAAGACCTCCGAGAGCTTCGTGAGAAGCCCTCCCAGAAAGAGTCCCGCCACCAGCGTCCACGAGAGTCGGACGATGCCCCTCCGCCGGGTATCGACTAGCATCCTGGTACACCGGGGGCGACGTTCCGGTTCGGCGCGGGAGCACTCATCGCGCGGACCTCACCGTTTGCGGTCCACCGCATAGGACACCGCCGCGCGGAGCCCCTCCAGGGCGGGGCCGTCCGGCAGGCCGCTCAACGCCGCTTCGGCCTGCTCCGCATACCTGCGGGCCCGCACGCCGGCGTAGTCGAGCCCGCCGAGATCCCGGACGATGTCCACGACACGCTCGATCTCCTCGTCCGACGGGCTCACGCGTGTGAACAGGCGCCGGATCTCGCGCCCGGCGGCCTCCGACGCCCCGGCGAGCGCGCCGACGAGGGGGAGCGTCACCTTCCGCTCGCGCAGGTCGTGGCCGGAGGGCTTGCCCGTGACCGCTTCGCTGCCCGTGTAGTCGAGGAGGTCGTCCGCGATCTGGAAGGCCATCCCCAGCGCGTGCCCGAAGTCCGCGAGCGTCCGGCGGTGTTGCGGAGCGCCCGCCAGCGTCCCCATCTCGCACGCCGCGGACATCAGGGACGCGGTCTTCGCGGCGATGAGTCGGTAGTAGTCGTCCTCCGAGAAGTCCAGGGCGTCGTAGGCGGTCAGCTGGCGCATCTCGCCGACGCTCATCTCGTTGGCGGCGCGTGCGAGGACGCCCAGCGCCTCCACGTCGCCGAGGCGCGCCAGCTCCGTGACGCCCCGCGAGTAGAGGTAGTCGCCCATGATGATCGCGACCTGATGCGTCCAGAGCGCGTTGACGGTCGGAAGCCCACGGCGCAGGACCGAGTGGTCCACGGCGTCGTCGTGAACCAACGTAGCCAGATGGACGAGCTCGACGACCGCGGCCAGCGTGACGGCCTCGTCACCCGGCGTCGCCCCCAGCCGGCTGCAGAGAAGGAGCAGCGTGGGCCGGAAGAGCTTCCCCTTCATGTACAGCAGGTGCTGGTTGACCTCCTCGATCATGCCGAGGTCCGCCAGGACGATGCGACGGATCTCGTCGCCGACTCGATCCAGCTCCCGGCGAACGGGCGCCTGGACCGAGGCGAGCCCGGACGCGGCCCGGGGCGTGGTCCGGGTCAGGGTCGGATCCACGGGGGCGGCCTGACTCAAGCCGGGATCCGGGCGCCCGTGCGTGCGCACCGGGCCGGGCGAACCGACCGGGTGCCTCGGGGTCGGAGGAGGGTCATGGGCTGCTTGGATCCTCGCGCTACCGGAGCGCACGGAGACGCTCGGTCACGTCGGCGAAGTTGATGTCCAGGGAGAAGACCTGATCGTAGTACTCTAGGGCCGCTTGCTTGTTGCCGAGCGCCTCGTAGGCCCGCGCGAGGTAGTAGTAGATGCCCACGAGCTCGTCCTCGACGTCGAACGGCGCCTCGAGCGCCCTCTTGAGCGAGCGCATCGCGGCATCCGGGTTGCTCATCTCGAGGAAGGTCTGGCCGAGCATCTCGTATGTCGGCAGGTGGTCGGCCGACGACCGCAGCGCCTGCTGGAACTCCGCGACGGCTTCGTCCAGGAGGCCCATCTCCTTGTAGGCGGTACCGAGGTCGTAATGGGCCCGCACGTCGTCGGCGGCGAGGTTCTCGGAGACCTTCTCCTTGAACTGGCTGAGCATCCGGGCGAAGTCGGCTTGCTCGTCGCCGGACGGGGCCTCGTCGGCCACGACGAAGCGCGTCGTCTTCTCGTCGCCTTCGCCGAGAACCAGCGCCCCGAGGTCCACGTAGTCCTCCGACGACGCGACCTCCCGCGGGGGGGCCAATACTTCGGACGGCCCTCCACCGAGCGCGGCGCGTGCCGCCTCGTTCACCGGATCGATGTCGAGCACCTGCTGATACGCGGCGTCGGCCCTCGCCGTCTCGCCCGCGCGGCGGAGCGCCTCCGCGAGGCCCAGGTACGCTTCGGCCAGCGGCGCCTCCTCTCCCAGGCGGTAGGCCAGCTCGACCATGCGCTGCCTGAGCGTGACATCGTCGGGATCCGCTTGGATCCTGGCGGCCAGCGCCTCCAGCGTGAGGTCGGCCTCGTGCCCTGCCGACACCTCCGCCCCGGGCTCGGGAGCGCGCGGCGTACCGGTCTCCTCGCCGAGGTCGAGCGTGGGGAGCGGCGCGGTCCCGGGCTCTTCCTCCTCGAGTCCGAGCAGCGGCAGCGGCTCCGCCTCCTCTTCCTCCTCGAGCCCGAACGTCGGCAGCGCCTCCGCCTCCACTTCCTCCTCGACCCCGAACGTCGGCAGCGCCTCCGCCTCTTCCTCCTGCTGCTCCGCCACCTTCGCGGATCCCGGGCCGCTGTCGTGCCCCCCGAACGAGATCTCGAAGCCCTCCAGGGACGGCTCCCCGACCTCATTCCCGGCTTCCGCGGTCGCCTCGGCCGCGGGCGGGGAACCGGCGGGGGTGATCTCGCCGAACGAGCCGCCGATCGCATCGTCGTCCGTGAGGGAGCTGCCCGTGACGACCATCTCCCCCGCCTCGCCCGGCGGTACGCTCGAGACGGTCAGGTCGGCATCCGGGCTCAGGACCCGGATCCTCTCCTCCACGTCGGACGCCTGCCCGGCGTTGCCCTTGAGCACGAGCGTCCGGTACGCGATGGAGAGCTGCTCGACCGCCTCGTCGGGGCGCTCGTTGCTGGCCATCTGCTCGGCCACCGCCAGGCGCACGTCCACGTCCTCCGGAGCCAGGTCCGCGAACTCGACGAGCGCACGGAACGACTCGTCCAGGTCCCCGGCCTGTTGCATGCGCTCGGCATACGTGAGGAAGTTGGCCCTCGCGTCCGGCAGGAACCCCTGGCTCGCCCGGATCTGCCCCATCTTGAGGTAGATGGAGTGCTTGGCGGGGAGATTGCGGATGACCTTCTTGCAGATCGCGATGGCGTTGTTGGGAAGCTCCGCCTCCACGTACAGATCCACCGCCTGCTCGTAGTGTCGGACGGCCCGCTCCAGGTCACCGATGCGCACGCAAAGGTCACCGGCCCGATTGTACAGGCCGATGTCCGGCTGGTCCTCCTCAGCGAGCTGCTCGATGGCCTTGCTGTAGAGGTCCAGCGCCTTGCGCCACTCCTCCTTCTGCTCGTAGCGTCGGGCCTGTTCCTTGAGCGATTCGATGCTCATGCGGCCTCGTCCGGAGTGCTCGTGCCCGTCCCACCCCACCCCGCTGGCCGGCGTGCGGCTGCCTGGAGAGGTGGGATGGCAAGAAGGTCTTAATCTGCCCCCCACGGGCGGAAGCACAAGGGTGCCGCGGCTGCCACCGATGGTCCACCCGCCCACGGCTCCCGGCAGGCAGGCGAGCGGGTCGGATCACCGCGTCGTGAGCGACGGCGTCCCCAGGGGGTTCAGGCTCGGGTTGCCGGGCTGCAGCTGGTAGGCCCAGTCGAAGAGCATCAGCGCGTCTCCGGCCTGGTCGTGGCCGAGCACGTCCACCCGGATCACTGCATAGTGGCTCGTACCGTCGGCACCCTGCGCGCGCAACGCGTACGTGGTCTGGGGCGCCAGCGACACCCTGGCCGACGTGTAGCCCGTGGTGGGCGCGAGCGGCAGGTCCACGCACGAGGCGTCCGCCCCTACCCCGCAGCGCAGCGCGGTCGTGACGAAGCCTGTCGGATAGACCTGTGCGAGGGAGGAGGGCGCGAGCCACCATCCCGTGGAATCCACCTCCAGGCGGAAGTCCCGAGCCGTGGACGTTCCCGACACGACGGGGTTCGTGGCCTCGTCCTCCTGGAAGGCGAAGCCCGACAGGCTCGGCCGATCCGAGAAGGCGTAGAGTGACTCGCCGTGGTAGTCGGGCCGCGGCGTCGCCGAGACCCGGACGCTGTGCGCGCTCTCGTCACCCACGTCGTTCACCGACGTCACGTGGTAGGTCGACGTGACGCCGTTCACCGCGAGCTCGTCCAGGAAGCCTTCGTTGTCCGTGTCGCCGAGGAGGTATTGGGTGCCGTCCGGGGCGTCCAGGTACACGCGATAGAAGGAGAAGGCCGCGTCGCCGCGCGCGTTGCCCGCCCAGTGCAGGTAGTTCACGCCGTCCAGGCCCACGACGCGCAGCGCCGCGGGAACGGGGGGCGGGAAGGGCTCCGGCACCACCACCTCGACGGCGCGAGCGTTCGGTGTCTCCACGCCGGTGTCGGGATCCACCGACGACACGTAGTAGTCGTAGGTACGGCCCGCCACGATGTTGACGTCCTGATACAGGCACGACCCCTGGGCACAGCTCGACACCTCGGCGACGAGAAGGTAGCCGCCGTCCGTGGACCGCTTCGAGTAGACGCGAAAGGTCTCCCCGTTCCAGTCGGGAGACAGGTCCCAGGTGAGCGTCACCGCACCGCCGTAGTAGCTCGCGCTCAGGTTCTCGGGAGGCGCGGGCTGGCTCACGCCCACGACGAAGTCGGCGGAGCTGCACGCCGACGCCAGCGACGCCACGAACAGCGCACCCACCACTCCGCCCCTCATCGTTCCTCCCGCGTCGGAGCCACGTGTCGGATCCCTCCGTCCGACCTCCGAGCATGGGTCGTGCCGCACGTGAGCGTGCACGATCGTCCCCCGTTTCGCGGCCCGACGAGCGCCGGCCTGTCTCCCTGGGGAGACAGGCGCCGGTGCGGATAGACACACAAGGGATGTTACACGCCCAGGTCTGGCGCGGCTCATTGCTGCGGGAAGTCGGTGCTGTTCTGGGCGTAGTTGAACTTCAGGTCGCGGTTGTCGATCAGCGAGACCTGGAATCGGAAGGTCCAGTTGCCCGTCGCGGTCTGGAAGAAGTCGAAGTTCGCCTGCCACCGGTGCAGGTCGCGCGTGAGCGAGACCGTGTGGTCGTCGAAGCGCCCGTGCTGCACGTCGTACGACGTCTGCCACCGCAGGTCCCAGTTCGCGGTGGGCTTCATGCTCAACGAGAGCTGCAGCATCTGGCTGTTCAGGCTGGGCTGGCCGCGCGGACGCTGGAGCGCGTAGGAGATCTGCGCGCGCCATCCGCCCGTGGCTCCGCCCGTGAGCGGGAGACGGGCCCTGGTCTGTGTGGGGATGACCGAGGACTGGCTGGTGAGCGCCCCCGACCCGATCGTCGTCGTATCGGAGGCGGGCTCCGCCGCCTGGGTCGTGTCCGAGCTCTGCCCACCGATCAGCGCGCCGAGCCACCGGAAGACCCGCGACTGCGACCCGAGGGCGAACGAGAGGTTCATCTGCGACAGGTGCGGGCTGAACGTCCGGCTCACGAGCCGCCCCTGCGCGTTGGTCTGGTCCTTGAAGAGGTCGTGCGTGAAGGAGATGCTCAGGCCGCGCAGGAAGTCCGACGAGATCTGGTTCTGCAGCTGCGTGGTGCTGAACCCGCCCAGGAAGAAGCCGAGCGAGTCGGCCCGCACGAAGTCGTAGTTCACGACGCTGGTCGAGATCGCGAGCAGCGTGGTGATCGGCGCCCGCGGCGGGTTCGCAGGTCCGCCGGCCGCGGCGCTGTCCGTGGCGTTCTTCGCCGTCGTGTCCTTCGCCGGCGGCTTGCCCTTCGCCTCGAACGTCTGCTGCAGCGTGACGGAGAGGGTCTTGAGCGGACTCCTCGCCAGCTGGCCGAACACGTCGGCCTGCAGCGGCGTGGGTGTCACCGCCGGGCTGTAGGCGAACGAGAACGACGGAGACAGCTTGTGGCGGATGGCGGTGTAGCCGCCGAATCCGGGATAGAATCCGTACAGGTTCGTGCTGAGCGACGCCCCGAGGTTGAGCCGGATCGGCGCGGAGACGAAGCCCTGTGCCAGGCTGGACGTATCGGAGCGGATCATCTGCCCGGAGAACGACAGGCTCGGCGTGAGGGTCGTCGAGCCGATGAGGTGCTGCTGGTACCCGAGCGAGCCGCTCCAGTTGAGCGTCGCGTTCGTGACGTCGCGCGAGGGCGCACCGCGGAGCAGCGAATCGACCGGTGCGTTAGGGTCCCTGATGTACGCGTTCGGGACTCCGAGCGTGGTGTTCTCCTGGAGGTTCGCCGACTGGCTGAACGTCAGGTTGCCCATGCTCAGGTTGCTCGACGCGCTCGCCTGTCGGTTCTCCGTGCTCGCCTGCGAGATCGAGAACGTGTCGGGCTGGACGTACGTGAACGTCTCCCGGCTCGCGGTGGCGCTGCCCGACCACGTCATGTTGTTCCAGAAATGGGCTTCGCTGGGAGCGGCCGCGAACAGCGTGATCGGCGAGAGGCTCAGGTTGAGGCTCGGCAGCGTGAGGTCCGTGCTGTTGTTCGAGAGGTACTGCTGGCGGTTCGCGGCCAGCGACAGCGTCCCCCAGCTGAAGCGCCGGTTGATGCCCCCCTGTGAGGAGATGGAGCGTGTCACCTCCTGCGGGTCGAACGTGTTCTGCTCCACGAAGCTCGCGCTGGACGCATACGAGCCCGAGAGCCGGACCTGCGTGTTCTCGTCCGGCTGCCAGGAGTTGCTCGTGCTGAGCGCCAGCTGCCTTCCGCCGTTGTCCAGCCAGTAGCGCCGCAGGTCCAGGTTTCCGTTGAGGAACTGGCGCGTGACCTTGTAGCGGAAGTCCCCGGTGAGCGCCAGCCACTTCCCGCTGAACCAGTCCAGCGCCGCGCTCGCGTCCGTGTACTGGCTCATCGCCCAGTAGTATCCGATGTTGCTGATGCGGCGGTGGTAGCTCGACGAAGTGCGCACGATGTCGTTCAGGCTGAACAGCGGCGTCAGGATCCCGCTCGCGCGCCCGCGCGACAGACTCTGGGCGATGAAGGGCAGCCATGCCACGGGCACGTCCGCGAAGTAGAGCTTGACGGGACGGGCGACGAGCACCTTGCCCGCGATGATCTTGATCTTGCTCGTCGCGAAGTGGTAGTGCGGCGGATTGATGTCGCAGGACGTGAACGAGGCCGGGGAGATGAACGTGGAGTCCGGCGCCGCGAACGGCATGTCGCCCGCCACGATCCAGTTCGCCCCGCCACCACCCTGCGCATAGGTCGTCCTGGCGTCGCGGGCGGTACCGTAGCCCTTCTTGGTGTCGAAGACGAGCGAGCGGGACTTGAGCGGGCTTCCCTGGCCCTCGGGCGGCGTGACCACCGGGCTTCCCCGTGGCACGACCAGGCCCGTGCCTTCGTGGTACACGATCGAGGAATCCGCCTGGACCTCCGTGCCCTCACGGGTCACGCTCGTCGGGTCCTTGGTGCCGCCGCCCTGCAGGACGAGCACGCGGTCCTTGGCGTCGTACGAGGCTTCCGTCCCCTTGTACTGCGTGAGGACGTAGCCCCGCATCCTGGAGAGCGCCGCGAGCGTGGAATCGCCGCCCGTGGCACCTCCGGCGGGACGGTGCGCCGCGAGCTCGGCCTTGGCGAGGGAGTCCTGGACGTAGAGCAGGCTGTCCGAGCCCGCCGAGCGGGCCAGACGCCTCAGGAGCCGCTCGGCGCGCGCCTTCGCCGAGTCCGTTTGCTGCTGCCGCGTCTGCTGCTCCTGCGCCGCCACGGGGCGCGGCCGTGCCGTCAGGACAGCCAGCGTCACGAGCGCCAGCCCTCCCCACGCTGCCCGCAGCCGCCTCATGCGTCGCGCCTCGCCTCCGTGCTCACGTCTTCTCCCCCGCGTCCGCGCCGACGGGCGACTCCTGCTCGAGAGGGACCGCGCCCGCCGGAGGCCTGCCGGAGGGACGCGGCTCCTCGCCGGCTCTCCGTTGCCTGCGCCGGTAGACCCACACGGACAGCAGGATGCTGAGCTCGTAGAGGAGGAGGAGCGGCAACATCAGTGCCAGCGTCAAGGTCACCGCGTCCCCCGGTGTCACCAAGGCGGCCAGCACCGTGATGGCGACGATCGCGTGGCGGCGCTTCTCCCTCAGGAACCGGGGCGTCGCCAGCCCGACCGACGTCAGGATCATGATGACGACCGGGAGCTCGAACAGGAAGCCGAACGCGAGCAGCATCTTGGTGATGAAGGCCAGCGTGTTGCCCACCTCCAGGTTCGCCTCGAGCGATTGCTGCTGGAAGCTGTCGAAGAACCTGAGCGTGTACGGCAGCGCGTTGTACGCCACGGCCACGCCGCAGGCGAAGAGCACGAGGCCGAAGTACAGTGCCGGCACGATCGCCTTCTTCTCGTGCGGCTCGAGCGCGGGGGCCAGGAATGCCCACGCCTGGTAGAAGACGATGGGCGACGCCAGCAAGAAGCCCACCACCAGGGCGAGCTTGAGCGTGATGAAGAAGGGTGCCGTCGGCGACAGGAAGACCAGGCGGAGATCGGGATCGCTGCTTCCCCACCGGACCGGCGCCACCAGGAGGCCGAGGACGTTGAAGCGGTAGCACAGGGCGAGCCCGACGACCGTACCGATCGCCACCGCGAGAAGAGACCACAGGATCCGCCACCTGAGCTCCTCGAGGTGGTCCAGGAACGGCATCTCGCCGCGCGGATTCCGAGCGGACATAGCTCAGGAGGACCTTCCTTCGGGGGATCGCTGCGTCGGGGCTCCGGTCGTCAGAAGGGGAGCTCCACCTGATTGCGGCGAAGCGTCTCCCGTTCCTGCCGAGCGGCCATCTCGTCGACGAACTCTTGGAACTCACCCACGTCCTGGAAGTTCCGGTACACGGAGGCATAACGCACGAATGCCACGCGGTCCAACGGATTGAGCCGGTCCATGACCATCTCCCCGAGAGTCGCGCTCGGGATCTCCAGGTTCGCGCCCCGCGACAGGATGTCCTCGATGTCGTCGACGAGCGCCTCCATCTCCGACGCGGAGACCGGGCGCTTGGCGCAGGCCACCTTCACGCTCGCCAGGAGCTTCGTACGGTCGAAATCCTCCACGGCCCCCGAGCGCTTCAGGACCTGGACGGGCTGCTCCTCGACGTACTCGTAGGTAGTGAAGCGGAAGCCGCACACCGTGCACTCGCGACGGCGACGGACGGCGCGCCCACCCCTGCTGGCCCGCGTGTCGACGACGCGGTTCTCCGTGGCGTCACACTGGGGACAGCGCACCGCTCACCGCTCCGATCTCACCGGATCGCGGCGAGCTTCGCCTTGGCCAGCCCGGCCACCGCCGTCCCCGGATAGGTGTTCACGATCCGCTGGAGCGTGGTCCTGGCGTCCCGGATCTGCTTGCGCGCGAGCTCGATCAGCGCGATCCGGTACATGGCGTCGCCGGCCTTGGAGGCCGTGGGAAAGTTCGACAGGATGAGCCGGAACTGGGCGAGCGCCTTGGTGGTGTCGCCCTGCTGCTCGAGGACGTCACCCAGGTCGAAGTGGACCTCCGGGGCGAGCGGATGGTTGGGATACGCACCCAGGAAGTCCTGGAACCCGGCTCGCGCCGTGGCCAGGAGGCCCTGGTGGTACTTCCGCACCGAGGTGTTGTAGAGCGCCTCGGCCTCGGCCCCGGTGGTCGCCGTGCTCCCCGGAGCCGCGCTCACTCCCGGCAGCACGGACGTCGAGGAATCGTTGGTCGGCGCGACCGCACCGCCCGGGGCTCCCACGGACCTGTTGGCGAGCTGGTCACGCACGGCAGCCAGGTCGCGCTGGTTCTGTCCCACCAGCGCGGCGAGCTGGTCGAGGCGCTGGGAGATCGCCTTGAGCTGGTACGAGATGGCTCCGCGGAAGTCCACGATCTGGCTCGACTGCCCCCGCAGAGTGTCCCTCGTGACGGCGGACTCCGACCTGAGCTGCGCGAGGAGCGAGTCCTCCCGCAGGGCCAGGTCCTGGATCGCCGAGTTCAGGTCGCGTACGTCCCTCTTGGTGGCGCACCCGCTCACCAGAAGCGCCGCGACCGCCACGGTCACCACACGGGCCGCACGGGCCCCCCTTCCGAGCATCGCCATAGCCACGGATGCGCGTCCCCTCCGGCGCGTGGAGCGCCGGAGGGGACGCGGCTCAGATGACGATCTCAGCCGTTCGGCGGGTTGATCGCGTCCGCCCCGGCCGTGATCACGAACTGGTCGCGGCGGTTCATCGCCCAGGCCGCCTCGTCGTGGGCGGGGTTGATGGGATCCGCCTTGCCGTACGAGTAGACGGTGAAGCGGGTGGAGTCCAGCCCGTAGCCGGTCAGGAAGTCCTTCACCGCCTCGGCACGCCGCTCGCCCAGCGCTATGTTGTACTCGGTCGAGCCGCGCTCGTCGCAGTAGCCGTCGATGCGCAGGTGCACGTCCGGGCTGGCCTGCAGCACGGCGACCTTCTGCTTCAGGATCGCCTCCGCGTCCGGGCGGATGGTGGCCTTGTCGAAGTCGAAGTGGACCATCTCCGACAACGTCTGCTTCGCCTCGGCGACCGCCTGCGCGTGCGCGGCCGCAGCCTCCTTCTTGGCCTCCGCCGCGGCGGCGGCCTCCTCAGCCGCGCGTGCCTTGGCGATCGAGTCGGCGCGCTGCTGCGCGATCTCTGCGGCCGTCGGGCCTTTGGGGGGCGGTGGCGGTGGGACTTGCTTCTTGCACGCGGCCACCAGGAGGCTCGCGGCGAGAACCGGAACCACGAAACGGCGGAGGATCATCCGAGCTCCAAGGTTGAAGGTCCAGTTGCGGTTTCTTTATCCAGGTCGCCGGATCGGGCCACTCCGACGACGCCACGAACCTAACGACCCTGCACGCCGGGGAAAGGCCTCCTGCCATATACCCCAAAACGCCTCCCGACGCAACGTACGCCGCGCGGCCCGGCGGTGACGGCTTCGTGAGCCCACCGTGCCGGCACGGCCCGGGGTCACGGCGAGCCCAGCGCCGGGGACCAGTCCGGCACCGAGATGGTGCTCCCCGCCAGCACGAGGCGGGTCTTCCCGGTAGCCACGTCCACGACGAAGAGCCCGGACACGCCGTTCCGCTGTCCGGTGAAGGCGATGTGCCGGCCGTCGGGCGCCCAGGTGGGGTCCGCGTTGTTTCCCTGCCACGTGAGCTGGCGCAGTCGCCGTCCCTTGGTCTTCATGTCGGCGACGAGGATCTGGAAGTTGCCTCCGCTGATCTGGCCCTGGAACGCCAGGAGGTCCCCCCTCGGAGACCACTGGGGCTCCGTGTAGCCGCCGCCCGTGCCGTAGGCCAGCGGCGAGACCGTCTCCGCCTCGCCGCCGTCGGCCGGCATGACCATGATCTGCGGGATCGTCGTCCCGAAGCGGTCGGTGTTGAACGCGATCTGGCTCCCGTCGGGCGAGTAGGTCGGCGACAGGTCCTTCCAGGGGCCGTGGGTGAGGCGCTTCAGGCAGCAGCGGCGCGCGACGTTGTACGTGTACAGGCCGTCGGCCCCGGTGCCGAGCACCCCGAACGCCAGCGTCCGACCGTCCGGCGCATACGCCGGCGTCACGTACTGGCCTCCGGGCAGGGGGTTGAACTTCTCGATCCTGCCGGTCGCGAGATCCATCTGGTAGATGCCCCGGTCGCCCGGATGGAGGGTCGTGAACGCGATCTTCGCTCCGTCCGGGGACCACGCCGGGGACATGGCGATCGTGCCGAGGTGCGTGAGCTGGCGGAGGTTCTCGCCGTCGGAGTCGATGAGGTACAGGTCGTCGGTGCTGTCGGAGCTGGCCATGCTGAAGGCGATCCTGCTCGCGGCCATGCCCGGGTCCCCGGTCGCCCACCGGACGATCTGGTCCGAGATGCGGTGCACCGCCATGCGGAAGCCCGCCGAGTCCGGCTCCGGTAGCTGGAACTGCCCGCGGTCCCTCACCCTGCGGTACACGACGTCGTGAAGCTCGATGCGCGCCACGTAGCCGTTGTCGGCGCCCTCCACCTGGCCCGTCACGAGCCACGTCGCTCCCAGCTTGTCCCACAGCGAGTAGTCCGTGCTCCCGCCCACGAGGTCGGGCGGCAACGAGTCCAGCATCTGGAAGCGATCCGAGTAGCGCAGGTCACGGTCGATGATGGCCTCGACCGACGCGGCGGCGGCCGAGCCGCCGAAGCGTCCCGTGAACGGCTGCACCCCGAGGGCGGGATGGTAGGACGACTCGTACACCATCCCGAGCGTCACGCCCGGGAACGTATCGCGCTGCTGGGCGGCCAGGGGCAGCGGGGCGGCGGCGAGGAGCAGCGCCAGGAGCGCGGACCCTCCCCACCCCATCACCCCACGCCTCGACGCCACGGAAAGGTTCTTCACCGGTTCTCGGGCTCCTGGTACGCGCCGGGGGAGTTGCCCCCGCCGGTGCTCGGTGTGAAACGGAAGCGCACGGGCAGCCGGTCGTAGGGCAGGTCCTTCGGGAGCGGCCCGAGCCGTCCCTCGCCCGCGCACTCGGCGGCGCCCATCGCGTCGATGTCGAAGATGGGATTGCCGGACGGCTGGGCCACCTTGATGTCGGTCACCTTGCCGTCCCTGTGGATCACGAACTCGATCACCGCCAACCAGGCGCCCCCGCCGTCCCAGCGGAAGCAGCGCGCCATCTGGACGATGATGTTGTTGTAGTACTGCGGATAATCGCGCCGGAGCCCCTCCATCTTCACCCGGATGTCCTCGCCGGACTCCGCCTTCTTGCCCTTGACCACGACGGGCCCCGCCGCGGCCTTGTTCTTCTTTCCCGGCACGGCGGCCGTCGGCGTGGGCTTCGGCTTCTTCGGCTCGGGCTTCGGCTTCTTCGGCTCGAGCACGGGCGCGGGCTTCTTCTTGGCGGGCTCGGGCTGCGCCTCGGGCCGCTCGACCACGAGCCTCTTCTCCGCGGGCGTCTTCTCGGGCGCCTTCACCGTCGGCGGAGGGGACACCAGGTCGATCTTGTACGTGACGAACTCGGCCGGCGGCCGGGCGCTCAGCGTGCTCCACCACGCGAAACCGACCACGAGGCCGTGGATCGCCACGGACCCTGCCATCGACAGCGGATCTCGACGGCCAGGCCGCCTTCCCATCACGATCAGCTCCCCGAATACGGCTCACCGACCATGGCGAAGCTCACGCCCGAGCGGGCCACGGTGGCGATCACCTTGAGCAGCGGCCCCCAGTACGCCATCGAGTCGGCCCGGATGTAGACCTTCTTCAAGTGCCCCGCCTTCGCGAGCTGCGGGAAGCTCTTCTCGAACTCCGCCGCGGTCGTCGCCTTCTTCTCGACGTACACGGTCCCCTTGGCGGTCACCGTCACGAAGAACGGGTTCACCGCGGTCGTGAGCGGCTGCACCTCGGCCTTGGGCACCGACACCTCCACACCACCCTGCAAGACCGGAGCCGCGATGATGAAGATCACGAGCAGCGTGAACGCGACGTCGACCAGGTTCACGATGTTGATGTCCGCATTGAGCGAGAGGTCGCCGCGCCTTCGTCCGCGCCTCCGCCCGAAACGGCTCATACATGTCCCTCGCGCGCGAGGGTCCCGATGAACTCGCTCGAGAAGCCCTCGAGCTCCCCGCTCACCAGGTTCAGGCGTCCGACGAAGTAGTTGTACCCGATCACGGCGGGGATGGCCACGGAGAGTCCCGCGACGGTCGTGATGAGCGCCTCACCCACTCCGGGGGCCACCGCACTGAGGTTGGCCGCCCCCGACTGGGCGATGGCGAAGAACGTGTCCATGATGCCCACCACCGTGCCCAGCAGGCCCAGGAGTGGCGAGACGGTCGCGATCACGGCCAGCCACTGGAGCCCCTGGGCCAGATCGTCCCGCTCCTCGGCCTCCTCCGTCTCCAGCACCATGCGCAGCGCCTCGAGCTGGGTGAGCGTGAGGCCGTCGACCGCCGCCCCGCGGAGCGCTCCCGGCCGGAGCTCCGTGAAGAAGTTCACCCCCTGGCGGAAGACCCGGCCGTACGGGGATTCCGGGAGCGCGAGGATCGCCTTGTACGCGTCCTCGAGGCCCTGGGCCCGCTCCATCTTCTCGAGGAAGCGGTCCCCCTGGCGGCGCACCCAGCGGAACTGGCGCCACTTGTGGAGGATGAGCCACCACGACGCCAGGGAGAACACGGCGAGCAGGGCGAGGATGACCTTGGTCGGAAGCGTGGCCTCCGCCAGCAGGCCCACGATGGTATGGGGGGCCGAGGGCTGGGCCAGGAGGAGCGCGGTCACGATCATGCGGGGGTCTCCGCCCGTTGGGATCGAATGAACTCGTAGGTCTCCCGGAGGCCTTCCTCCAGGGAGAAGCGGGGCGCCCAGCCGCGTGCGCGCAGCCGCGCACACTCCAGGGCGTTGTCGTGCAGCTCGCCGGGACGCTCGGGAAGATGCGATCGTCCGGTGCGGCGGCCCGCGACGGCTTCGAGCACTTCGGCGAGACGGAGCACGCTCGTGCGCACTCCCGTTCCCACGTTGAAGGCGAAAGCGTCCAATCCCCCGGCCCCTTCCAGGGCCAGATCGGACACCGTCAGGTTGGCGGACACGACGTCTCGCACGAACACGTAGTCCCGGGTCTGCTCTCCGTCGCCGAAGATGGTGAGGGGCTCACCAGCCAACAGGCGGCTGGAGAAGATCGCCACTACACCCGCCTCACCGTGGGGGTCCTGGCGCGGACCGAACACGTTGGAGTAGCGCAGGGCCACGCACTCCATGCCCTGCACGCGGCGATAGTAGTTCAGGTAGAACTCCCCGGCCAGCTTCGTGACCCCGTAGGGCGAGAGCGGGAGCTTGGGCGCCGTCTCGGGCGTCGGGATCTCCTCGGGCTCGCCGTACACGACGCCGCCGCTGCTCACGAAGACCACGCGGCGCACGTCCGTCGCGCGGGCGGCCTCCAGGACGTTGAGGAGCCCCAGGACGTTGGTGCGCGCATCGCGGACCGGGTCCGCCACGGAGACCCGGACGTCGATCTGCGCCGCGTGGTGGTTCACGAGGTCGAAGCGAACCTCCCGGAACAGGGCGAGGAGGGAGGGGTCGGCGACGTCCATCTCCACGAACTCCGCCCCCGCCGGCACCCGTTCCCGCCGTCCCGAGGAGAGGTCGTCCACGACCCACACGCGGTCGCCGCGCGCGAGGTACGCATCCGCCACGTGGCTCGCGATGAAGCCGGCGCCGCCGGTCACGAGCACCTTACGTCCATCCTTCACTGGAGCCTCCTCGAAGAAAGGGCCGGAGCACCCGAGGGTGCCCCGGCCCGTGCGGAGCGACGTCCCCTGGAGGCCGGAGCGAGGCGGGCTCGCCGGGGCCCCGGCGCCCTGAGTCTATCGTCTGTTCATCTTCCGGGCCAAGCGCACCACGACGCCCTGGTGGAACACGTCGTCCAGGAGATAGACCACGCGCGCGGACGACGTGTGCTCCTTGACGCCGACCACCCGGAGGCGCCCCAGGAGGCGATGTCCGCCCTCGTGCCAGTCCCGCACGTCGAACTCGTCGCCCACCCCGATCCCGTCGGCGGCTCCCAGGTCCAGGAACACGATCTCCCCCATTCCCGCGAGCTGCGCCGGATCGGCCAGCCCCATCACCATCGCCGAGGGCCCGTCCGCCACGGCCCCGGTGCGCTGACTCGGCTCGAGGTCGTAGGAAGGCAGGGGTCCCACGAGGTCTCCCGTGGCGAGGCGGCCATACACGTCCGTCACCGTCCCCGTGACGCGGCCTCCGAGGATCTCCGAGACCGTGATCGTTCCCGTGGGCGAGACGACGCGGCCCACCTCGGGAATCGTGCGGGTGACGCGGTACGTGAGGAACCGCTCCCCCACGTGCGGCGTCACGCCCTGCATGTCGAGCTCCACGTGGTCGTAGGGCACGAGCATGTCCGAGGGGGTGGCGGGCCCGACGTGGGCGACCACCGTTCCCACGTGGGCCGGCACGCTGTCGCCACGAATCAGCCAGGGCGCGGCGTACACGTCGGACCGGGTGACGGAGGGGAGCTCTTCGTCCAGGAAGCGCGCCCTGGTGGCCCCTTGGGTGCTCCCGCGGCGGAAGACCGTGCCCTCGGGCCCGGCGGCGGCCGGCTCACCGGGCGTGGGAGCCGGCTCGCCCTGCGAGGGGGCCGGCTCTGCGGCGGGAGACGCCTTCGCGGGCCCCGGCTCGACCTCGACCTCGGTCACCTTGCCATGAGCCCCGGGGATCTCGAACAGCTGGCCCGGGAAGATCAGGTTGGGATCCTTGATCTTGTCCTTGTTCGCCTGCCAGATCCGCCGCCACTGCCACGGATCCTTGTAGAAGTGCTCCGCCAGATCCCAGAGATTGTCGCCCCGAACCACCTTGTGGCTGCCGGGCGGCGCCTGCTGGGCGAGTAGGAAACCTGGGAGAATCAGGACGGCCGCCAGGGCCGTGGCCGAGCGAACCATGCGGGCTCCTTCGGCAAGTAGGACGGGACGTTTGCGCCATCGGGCACTTTTCGAAGATACGCGCCTCTCCCGGCGAGGGTCAACGCGTTTTTTTGGAATTCAAGTCAAATGTTTCCCCCTGTTGCGCCAGCGACGTGTAGCCCCCGTCTCCGACGATGATGTGATCGAGGACCGGAATGCCGAGCGCCCGGCCCGCCTCGGCGAGCTGCCGGGTGACGGCACGGTCCTCGGCGGAGGGCGTCGGGTCCCCCGAGGGATGGTTGTGGACGAGGATCACGCCCGCGGCGCTCTCGGCGACGGCCGCTCGGAAGACCTCTCTCGGGTGGATGAGCGAGGCGTCCAGGATCCCCCGCGTGACGGCCACCTCCCGGAGCACGCGGTGGCGCGTGTTGAGCAGCAGCGCGTGGAACTCCTCCTGGGGCAGGTCGCGCAGACGCGGCCCCATGCGCAGGTAGACGTCGGCGGGTCCGCGCACCGGTTCGTCCCCCTCCGCGCCCTCCACCGCGGCACGCCGGCCGAGCTCCAGCGCCGCGAGCACGCGGGCGGCGGTCGCGGATCCGACCCCCGCCACGCGCTCCAGCCGGCGAACGTCCATCGCGCCCATGCGGCGGAGTGCGCCCTCCGCCTCCGCGAAGAGCCGATCGGCGACCTCGAAGGCCGAGCCGAGCCGGCCGCCGCTGCCCACCAGGAGCGCGACCAGCTCGCGGGAGGACAGACTGCGGGCGCCGAGCGAGCGCAGGCGCTCGCGAGGGCGGTCCTCCGGGGTCCAGTCGCGGATCGGCGTGGTCGGCATCCCGCAGGGTAGTGCGCGGAGAGGGACGCCACGATGGCGGGGCGGGACGCGACCGGCCCGGAGGGTGCGGGGCAGGGCCGCGGGTCGGAGGGCGGGGGGGGGGGGGGGGGGGGGGGGGGGGGGGGGGGGGGGGGGCCGGCGCCCCGCCCCCCCCCCCCCCCCCCCCCCCCCCGCCCCACCACCCCCCCCCCCCCCCCCCCCCCCACCCCCGCCCCCCCCCCCCCCACCCCCCCCCCCCCCCCCCCCCCCCCCCCCCCCCCCCCCCCCCCCCCCCCCCCCCCCCCC
>JBJKSF010000167.1:0-4080 GCA_046704285.1 Longimicrobiales bacterium
TTCCGCCTCGCGTGCGGCTCCCACAGCACGTCCCACAGCGCCTTGGGGCCACGCCGGCAAGTGCTTGTGTAGCAAGCGTTCTCGGCGATGGACCCATGACCTTTTAATCCGTAGGTCGTGGGTTCGATGCCCACCCGGGTCACTGCGGGCGGCGCGCCGACAGCGGGCCTCCGGGGGCCTCCCCGGGGGCTCTTCGCGCGCCGCCGCGTCCCTGACGCCGATCGCCGGGCCCGCATCGGCCATCCTGTCCGGCCTCCCTGTCCGATTCGGACATCGTGACCGTCCCTCCGGAGCACTCGCGAGCCGTTCATCTACGCCATAACATGTTTATTGTCAACATGTTACGTGAATGGCCACGGCGTGGCACCCGCCTTGCTTTCCTGGGGGGCGAACGAGGACGACGAGCTGCGGGACCCCGTTCCGGCGAGTCTGGACGAGCCTTGGAACGACACGGTTGAAGCCCCCCCCAAGCCGGGGTCCCGCAGCCGACCTTTCGAGGGTGCCACGCCCCCCCCAACTCAGGGTGGCCCCTCTGGCCCTGCGGGCTCTGCCCGCAGGGCCAATTCTTTTCGGCGTGGTGCCCGCGGCCGCCGGCAGGCGAGCCGTGGGGCGGCGCCTTGGTGCTTGCGGCAGCGCGCCGGCACACAGAGTCTTGGAGCCATGGAAGATCGGCCGGAGCCTGTCATCTCCGTCCTCGTCGCGGACGACGACGAGGACCAGAGGGTGCTCGTCGAGCACATCCTGACGCGCTCGGACGGGACCCGCCACCGGCTGACCCTGGTGCCGGACGGCCGTTCGGCCCTCAAGGCGCTGCGAGAGCAGATGTTCGACGTGGCGCTCCTCGACCTCAGCATGCCTGGCCTGGACGGCCTCGAGGTGCTCGAGGCTGTCGCCGGCGATCCGTCGCGACCCCAGGTGGTCTTCGTATCCGGACGCGGGACGGTGGCCACCGCTACCCGGGCGATGAAGCTCGGCGCGTACGACTTCGTGGAGAAGCCCGTGGAAGCGGGGCGCCTGACGGCCGTCGTGTGGGCGGCGGCGCGGGCCCGCCGCGCGCAGGCGAGGAGCGAGCGCCTGGAGGCTGTCGTCAGCCGGACGGCCGACGACGTGCGCATCGTGACGCAGGACGCGCGCATGAAGGGAGCCCTGGAGCTCGTGGGCCGCGTCGCTCGCTCGGACGTCGCGGTCCTGGTCGTGGGCGAGTCCGGCACCGGCAAGGAGCTGATCGCCCGGGAGCTCCACCGCCTGTCGGGCCGGCACGACGAGCCGCTGGTCGCGCTCAACTGTGCCGCCGTCTCGGAGGCGCTGGCCGAGTCCGAGCTCTTCGGACACGAGAAGGGGGCGTTCACGGGCGCGGCGACGCGGAAGATCGGGCTCGTGGAGCTGGCGGAGGGCGGGACGCTCTTCCTGGACGAGATCGGGGACCTGGATCCCGCGCTGCAGGCCAAGCTCCTGCGCGCCCTCGAGACCAAGCGCTTCCGGAGGGTGGGGGGCGTCAAGGAGCTCCCGGTCGACTTCCGCCTCGTGTCGGCCACGAACCGGCCGCTGCAGGCGCTCGTGGACCAGGGCTCGTTCCGGGGGGACCTGTACTACCGCATCAACGCGGTCACCGTGGAGCTTCCGCCCCTGCGGGAGCGGCCGGGCGACATCCTCATCCTGGCGCGTCACTTCCTGGACGGGCTCCGGCCCGGTGGGGGAGGGGCGTTCGCCGTGGCGCCCGACGCCGAAGAGGCCCTCGAGCGCTACGACTGGCCCGGCAACGTCCGGGAGCTGCGGAACGTGATCGAGCGGGCGGCGCTGCTGTCCGTCGACCGCACGCTCCGCGCGCGGGACCTGGGCGCGTCGATCGTCGGAGGAAGCTCGCCGGCGACAGGCGTCGCGGGCACGACGCGGACTCTGCCGTGCCTGAGCCTGGAGCGCCTCGAGAGGATCGCGGTCGCGGAGGCGCTCGAGCGCACCGGCTGGCACCAAGGTCGGGCCGCGGACCTGCTCGGGCTCTCTCCACGCACGCTGCACCGCAAGATCCGCGCGTTCGGCCTGCACAGGCCGGACTCCGCCGCGTCATGACGCGCGGGATTTATGCTCCGCTCGGGCGCGACGCGTGCCGCCGTGCGGTTGCCCGCGCCCGACGCTTCCTGCCGGTCGCGGCCGTGTGCGCGGCGGCGTTGGCTCCGGCCCCGGCGCGCGGCCAGCTCCTGAACTTCCACAGCTACGGGCACCAGAACGGCCTGCCCCAGGTGCAGATCGAGGCGCTCCTCCAGGACCGACGTGGGTTCCTGTGGCTGGGCTCCTTCGGCGGGTTGGCCCGCTTCGACGGGACCGCGTTCACCACGCTGACGGCCGCCCAGGGCCTCTCCTCCAACACGATCACGGACCTGGCCCTCGACTCCGCCGGCGAGGTAGTGGTGGCAACGATGGGCGGTGGGGTGTGCTTCGTCGCGCACCGCGAGATCGCGTGCCTCGGGACGCGGAACGGGCTCCCGAGCGACAACGTCTCCTCCCTGCGCGCCGAGCCGGACGGCTCCGTGTGGGCGGGCACGGACGGGGGCCTCGCCCTCCTGCGCCGGCGCAGAGTAGTGCGGACCTACACTGCCGCGAACGGGCTGCCGTCCTCGGACGTCCTCCGGGTGGTGGACGGCGCTCACGGAACGCTGTGGGTGAGCACGTCGGCCGGGTCCGCCCGCATGGTGGGCGACCGGTTCGTCGCGGACCGCGTGGGCGTCCCGGGCGGCGCGCCGGTGACGATCCTGGGCCGGACGAGCCTCGGCCTGGTGGTCGCGGACCGGGCCGGCGTGTACCTGAGCGAGAACGGCCGTGTCCGGCGTCTCGCGGGGCCCGTCGACCGGATCGGCTCGGTCGCGGCACGCGACGTGGCCCAGGGGCCCGACGGCACGATCTGGATCGCGACGTACAAGGGAGCGCTGCGTTTCCGGGACGGCGGCGTCGAGCGCCTCACCCGCGCCAACGGGCTCGTCGACGACCGCGTCGACCGCGTCCTCGTCGACGCCGAGGGGGACGTCTGGTTCGGCACCGAGGCGGGCCTGAGCGAGCTGGTGCCGGGTCCGTTCGAGTTCTACACGACCGCGTCCGGGCTCCCCAACCGGTTCGCCAGCTACATCCTCCAGGACCGGCGCGGCCGGATCTGGGTGACGACCGAGGGGGGCCCCGCAATCTGGGACGGCCGGCGGTTCCATCCGTTCGAGCTTCCACGCCCGGCCGACGGAGTCCCCGCGTTTCCGATGGCGAACGCTCCGGGAGGGGGGCTGCTCATCGGAACCCTGGGGGCGGGCCTGGCGTGGGTACGGTCCTCGGGGACGCGCCTCTACGGGGTGCGCCAGGGGTTGCCGGACACGGTCTGGAGCCTGCTCGCCGACTCCGGAGGCGTGTGGGTCGGGACGGACCGGGGGGTCGCCCGGTGGTCCGGCGGACGCCTCACCATGCTCAAGGACTCGACCCTGGCCCGCGTGGGGGTCTACAGCATGGTCGAGGACGCGCGCGGCCGCCTCTGGATGGGGCTCACGACGGGAGGAGTGGCCATCTGGGACGGCCGGAACGTCGTGCACCTGGGCAAGGCGCAGGGGCTGACCGACCAGATCGTGTGGGACATGGCCCGCAGCGCTGACGGCGCGATCTGGCTGGCAACGAACGGGGACGGCGTGTTGCGCGTGGTGGGAGGCCGCACCACGCGCCTCACCACGGCCACGGGACTCGCCAACAACTTCGTGTGGCAGGTGCAGCCCGACCGGCGCGGCGACGTATGGTTCTTCACGAACCTGGGGCTGGACCGGTTGCGCGACGGGAAGATCCGGTACTACGGCTCCGGCGCCGGGCTCGTCGACCTCGAAGGAAGCGCGCACGCCTCCCTCCAGGACTCGAGCGGGGATCTCTGGTTCGGCACCGGGACCGGCCTGTACCGATACATCCCCTCGCTCGACGTCACCTTCGAGAGGGCGCCGCCGGTCTACATCGAGGACGTCCGCGCGGCGGGGCGCGAGTTCCCGCTTGCCAGGGCGGTGCTCCCGCCGCACCCGCCGAGCATCGACCTGTCGTTCTCGTCGCCGACGTATCGGGACCGCTCGG
>JBJKSF010000168.1:0-11188 GCA_046704285.1 Longimicrobiales bacterium
CGCGTACACCCAGTACGGCCACGAGTTGTCCGTCGAGATGTGGTAGACCTGCTCCGTCGACTGGTTGTACCACGGGCTCCAGCTCTTGCCCCCGTCCAGCGTGATCGTCATCCCCTGGTCCATGCCCATCAGGATGCGCTTGCCGTTCGTCGGATCGACCCACAGCTGCTGCGGGTCGTCACCGCCCGGAGCGCCACGCCACCCCGTGAACGTCTTGCCCCCGTTCGTCGACACGTAGCTCGACGTGTTGAGCGTGTAGACGATGTCCGGGTTGTCCGAGTTCACGTACACGCCGCAGTTGTAGCCGCCCTGCCCGTTGCGGATGCGCACGTCCGTCGAGTCCATCTGCCGCCACGTCGTGCCGCCGTCGTCCGAGCGGTACAGCCCCGTGTTCGTGATCAGGAACACGCGCTGCCCGTTCGTGTGCATCGCCACCGCCACGTCCGTGCGCCCGAACAGGTACGGCAGCCCGCCGCCCGTGATCTGGTGCCACGTCACGCCCTCGTCCGTCGACTTGTACAGCTTCGTGTCCGTCGGACCCTTCCTCCCGAACCCCCCGAAGAACCGCCCGGCGCCCGGCCGGGCGTAGTGGCTGTCGGTCGTCGCGAAGATCACGCTCGGATCGTCGTACGCGCTCGCGAGCCTCGAGATGCCCGTCGAGTCGTTGACGAACAGCGTGCGCGTCCACGTCCGCCCGCCGTCCGTGCTGCGGTAGACACCGCGCTCGCCGCCCTTCGTGAACATCTCGCCCTGTGCCCCGATGAGCACGATGTTCGGGTTCGTCGGGTCCACGATGACCGAGGGGATCTGGCTCGTGGAGTCGAGCCCCATGTGCTCCCACGTCTTGCCCGCGTCCGTCGACTTGTAGACTCCGTCGCCCTCGTTGACGAGGAAGTCGCCCGTGCCGACGTAGATGATGTTCGGGTTCGACGGTGCCACCTCGATCGACCCGATGGACGAGACGCTCTTGACGTGCTCGAAGATCTGGTGCCACGTGATGCCCGCGTTGTCGGTCTTCCACACGCCCCCTTGCGGCGAGCCGGCGTAGAAGACCCCCGTCTCGCCCGGCCCTACGGCGCCGGTCACCGCGGCCGCGCGGCCGCCGCGCAGCGGACCGATGTTGCGCCACACCAGACCCTCGAGCATCCGCGCCGGGACCGTCTGCGCCGCGGCCGGCCCGGCCGCCATGGCGACAGCCAGGCCCAGGCTACATCCCCATCGATACCAACTGGCATGCTTCATCGTCCTCTCCCCGCCAGAGTCGCATTCCTGTAACAGCGCCGGATAATATCAGGGGTTCCCGAAACATGACAGGCGCATGAATCCACCGAGGCGGAGAAGGCTTATCCGCCGCGAGGTCCCCGGCCTCTAGGGGTGAACGGGCCTGAACGGCGACGTGGATCCGCGTCGCGGCAGCCGACGCAGCGCGGCATCCTCCCGTGTCGGCTGCTCCGCACCGAATCGTCGGACGTGCTGCGCGATCACTGCGGGTTGCGCGGCGTCCCGCCCTTGCTCGTACCCGCCGGGTCCGAGAAGTCCACCTTCGGCACGGCGGTGGCCTGCTCGGTGGCCTGGAAGTACTTCCGCGGCTTGGCGTGGATCACTTTCGCGGTGAGCACGGCCGGGAACTGGCGGATGTAGGCATTGTACGACCGGACCGCGTCGTTGTAGTCGCTGCGTGCCACGGCGACCCGGTTCTCCGTTCCCGTCAGCTCGTCCTGCAGGCGGAGGAAGCTCTCGTCGGCCTTCAGGTTCGGGTAACTCTCCGAGATCGCCAGCAGCCGCCCGAGCGCGCCGGTCATCCTCTGATCGGCATTCGCCATCTGCTCTGGGTCCTTGCTCTGCACCGCGTTGAGCAGGCGCGAGCGAGCCTCGGCCACCGTGGTGAACACCTCTTCCTCGTGCTGGGCGTAGCCCTTCACCGTGGCCACGAGATTGGGGATGAGGTCGGCGCGGCGCTGCAGCTGCACCTCGATCTGACTCTGCGCGGCCGCGGCCTGCTCGTCCAGCGTCTGGATGCGATTGTACCCGCACCCGCTGCAGAGCACGGCCAAGGCGGTCACCGCTGCCACGGGCCAGCGACGTTTCATCGGTCGTTCCTCGCTCCTGGAGTTGCGCCTCCGTCCACGAAGCCATCCAGATATCGTACCACCGCCTCCATACCCACCAGATACCCGTCCAGCACCGCGGGTGCGTCGGCAGCGGCGAGGCGTGTCTCACCACGCACGTGCCGCACCACGCGCTCGAACGGGGCCGAATCGACCCCGACCGCACCCGCTACCGAGCGGCTGAGTGCCACGTTGTCGCGCGCAGGCGTCTCGCCGCGCAGCCGCTCCACCGCGCGGAAGATCACCATGATCGTGCTCGAGCTCCTGGCCAGGAGCTCGAGCTCCGCCTTGCGATCGCCCGCCGCGGCGAGCATGCCCTGGCGCAGCGCCAGCAGCTTTCCCCGCGCCTCGTGCTCCAGCTGGAGCCGCAGGGCATCGCGGCTCACCTGGATGCCGTCGAACGGCGACGGCCCATGGAGCACGCGGTGCTGGGCGAGCATGTCGCTGTATTCCATGGGGAACACGTCGCTCGATTCGCGCCACTCCTCGTCCGTGAAGACGTGCGGCGGGGGGTTGCCCGCCTCCGCCCACGCCCGCGCCGTGGCGGACAGGGTGCGCAGGTGGCCGCCGTCCAGCCGCTCGACGATCACCAGCACGTTGTGGTCGGAGTGCTTGGGAATGTGCTCGCCCCCCGCCGCGGATCCGTAGAGCACCACGGTCCGCAGCTCGTCGCCGAACACCGCCCGGAGCTGCGCCACCAATGCGTCCAGCGTCATCTTCGCCATAGGATCACCAGGATGAGCCCCCACCGCCGCCGGCGAACCCGCCGCCGCCGCCGAACCCGCCGAAGCCTCCGCCACCGAAGCCGCCACCGAAACCACCTCCACCCCAGCCACCGCCCCCCGTGCCCCACGGGACCAGGAAGATCCACGGGAAGCAGCCGCGCCGCCGTCCACCCAGCATGCTGAGGATGAAGAGCAGCGCGAACAGATATACGATGGGCGGAATCCCGCCCGACGGCCCCCCACCGGACGGCTGGCTCTGGGCCGACACTGCGGCCGTGAGTGCCGAGTCGAGGGAGAAGTGGTACGCCCCGGCGAACGCCTGAGCGACGCGCATCGCCACGAGCGAGGTCCCATCGGCGTAGTCGCCGCGGCTGAAGTAGCGCGCGACCGCCTCGCGGCAGATGTCGCCCGCATCACCGTCGGTGAGAAATCCCTCGGCCCCCTTCCCCACCTCGATGCGACACTCGCCGCGGCCGCTCGAGTTGGTCTCCTTGGGCACGATCAGGATCACGACGCCGGCGTTGCGGTTCGGGTCACCGGGCTGTCCGGACTTCCCGACCTTCCACTGACGTCCGATCTCGAGGCTCACCTGACTCACGGGGTGGCCCTCGAGGTCGGGCAGCGTGACGATGGCGACCTCGCCCGGCGAGCTCGCGCGAACGGCCTGCGCCAGCTGCGTGAGCACGCCCACGGTCTGCGCCGGCAGCACGTGGGCGAAGTCGTCCACGAGGCCGGTGGGCGCAGGGATCTTGAGAGGGCCGACCTGAGCGAGCGCGACGACGCTCGCGAGCAGATAGAGGATGAACACGAGTGCCCGGAAATCGCGGAAGGGGGGCCTCTAGCTCAGGAGCTCACGAGCTTCGCGAGGGTGTCGTACAGGTGACTGATGTCCTTGGCCATACCGCCCATGAACAGCAGAAGGAGCACGAGCGCCACGAAGCCCACGACGAGCGCCACCTTGAGCCAGTATAGTTCCAGCGGTCTCATGGGCGTTCAAGCTAACCTGACGGGCGACCGCGGGCACGCATCGTATCGCGCACGAGGGCGCCAGCCCGAAGACACCGGGAGATCGGAGCGACGGCGGGCCGGCTTCGCCGTCATCGACCCGGTCGTCTAGGCCGACCGCCGCTGCCTGGCCGCAAGAGCCACGACGGGGCCGTGCGGCGACCCGAGCGAAGTCTCCGCCCGCGATCGAATCATGATGCCGATCCTCCGGTTCTCAGGTGCTCCGCGAACTCGGAGGGCAGCTCGCTCTCCCGGATCCCTCGCATGGCGCGGTCCAGATCGTACTCCACGCGCACGTGCTCCACGTCGAAGGCCCCCTCCGTCAGCCGGATCCGCACGTAGCCGGCCCGGGGGTCCCCGTCCTTCGGCCTGCCCACCGAGCCCGTGTTCACGAAGTGGACGCCCTCCACGACGCGGTACCAGGGCCTGTGCGTGTGCCCGAAGGCGATGACGTCGCCGGGGCGCGCCCCCGCCTGGTCCGCCATCTTGAGGCAGAACGCGTCGTCCCGGTCGTCCGTCCAGTAGAACGTGTTGAGGGTCGGATTCCCGTGAACGAGGATGATCCGCGGGCCCCCGGCGTGGCCTCCCAGCGGCCGCACGTCCAACCGGAACGGAAGCGCCCCGAGGCGCCGCTTCGTGGCCGGCGTGGTGTGCTGCTTCGTCCACGCGAAGCTGATGTGGCTCAGCGCCTCCTGCTTCGGGTCCTCGTACTTGCACCCGCAGTGCCTGTAATCGGTGGCGACCGTGGAATCGTAGTTGCCCGACACGCCGTGGATGCCGCGCTCGTCCAGAAGCTCCACTACCTCGTCGGGCCACGGGCCGTAGCCCACCAGGTCGCCCAGGTGGTAGACCGCGGTCGCGTCGCCCCGCTCGTCGATGTCCAACAGGACCGACTGCAGGGCGGGCAGGTTGCCGTGGATGTCCGAGAGGAGCGCGACCACGGCCTCGGGCGCCGACGCCGCGGCGGCCAGCTCGAGGGGGGATTCCGTCTCCTTCACGCGAGAGCGCAGGGCGAGCCGCTCGATCTTCTCCGGTCCCAGGGAGAGGAGGAGGTTGATCCGGATCGCCAGGCTCCTGTATGCCTGCTCGAAGGCCGCCCGCCGCTCGGCCGGCGTACCCTCGACCGCCGACGGGTCCACCATGCTCCAGTGCGCCGTCACCGTTCGGTCCGGGAGCGCCGGGCACGCTTCCCGGGCCTGGTCGCACACGGTGATCACGAGGTCCCACTCTTCCGGCAGCACGTCTTCGAAGCCCTTGGTCCGGTGCTCCGCGGCGTTGCCGCCCAGAGACTCGATCACGTCCAGCGCCATAGGGTGCACCCGGTCCGCCGGATGCGAGCCGGCACTGGCCACCGTGAAGCGGTCCCCCGCCCTCGCGCGCAGCACGGCTTCGGCGATCTGGCTGCGCGCGCTGTTGTGGGTGCACAGGAAGAGCACGCGGAAGCGCCGTGGGGGACCGCTCATCCGTCGCCGCTCCGCGCCGGGATGCCGCCGATGCCCGCCGGCACCGCACAGTTCGAGATGCCCGCCAGCTCCGCCTCGTCGTCCGGGAAGTACCTCGCCCGCCAACGCAACGCCACGTTGACCAGGCCGATGAGCACCGGAACCTCGACCAGAGGACCGATGACGGCGGCGAACGCCTCGCCATGCCCGATCCCGAACGTCGCGACGGCGACCGCGATGGCGAGCTCGAAGTTGTTGGAGGCGGCCGTGAACGAGAGCGTCGTGGTCTTCCGGTAATCCGCCCCGACGCGCCGGCTCATGAAGAACGTCGCCGCGAACATCACGACGAAGTAGACGAGCAGCGGAAGGGCGACCCGGACCACGCCCACGGGCTGATCGAGGATCGCCTTGCCCTGGATCGAGAACATCACCACGATCGTGAAGAGAAGCGCCACCAGGGTGAGTGGCCCGATGCGGGGCACGAACCGGGCGTGATACCATGCCTTGCCCTTCAGCTTCACGCCCACGAAGCGCGTGGCCATGCCCGCCAGGAACGGGATCCCCAGATAGATGAAGACGCTCCGGGTGATCTCGCCCATCGTGATGTTGACCACCGCCCCCTCGAGTCCGAGCCATCGTGGCACGACGGTGATGAAGAACCACGCATAGAGGCCGAAGAAGAGGACCTGGAAGACCGAGTTGAACGCGACGAGGCCCGCGGCGTACTCCGGATCGCCCTCGGCCAGGTCGTTCCAGACGATCACCATCGCGATGCAGCGTGCCAGGCCGATGAGGATCAGCCCGATCATGTACTCCGGGTAGCCTCTGAGAAACGTCACGGCCAGGACGAACATCAGAACCGGCCCCACGATCCAGTTCTGGACGAGCGACAGCATGAGGATCTTGCCGTCCCGGAAGACGTCCCGCAGCCCCTCGTAACGCACCTTGGCCAGGGGCGGGTACATCATGAGGATGAGCCCGATCGCGATGGGCAGCGACGTCGTCCCCACCTGCGTGCGCTCGCTCAGCGTGCGGATGGCGTCGGGCCAGACGTAGCCGATCCCCACGCCCACGGCCATCGCCGCGAAGATCCACAGGGTGAGGTAGCGATCGAGGAACGACAGCCGCTTCGTCTCCACGCTCATACCACCACCGGCTTCCTCGCCCGCACGAACGCAGACAGGATGTGCCCCTCCACGGCCGACGCCATGGCGTCGACATCGAGGCCCGCCTCCTCCAGGAACGAGCGTGCGTCCTCGGGATCGTAGACCCGGGTGGGCTCCAGGCTCGGGTCCTCGAAGCCGACCTCACGGAGCAGGCTCTCGAACTCACGCTCCTCCAGGGCTCCGGCGACGCAGCCGACCCAGAGCTCCATGCTCCTGCGCGCGGCCGGAGGGATCTCCCCGCGCACGATCACGTCCGAGACGGCGAAGCGGCCGCCCGGCTTGAGCACGCGGAAGGCCTCGCGCAGTACCTGGCGCTTGTCCCCGGAGAGGTTGATCACGCAATTGCTGATGATCACGTCGACGCTGTCGTCGGGCAGCGGAATCGCCTCGATGTCGCCCCGTAGGAACTCGACGTTCGTGGCACCGGCCTCCGAAGCGTTCCTCCGCGCCAGCTCCAGCATCTCGTCGGTCATGTCGAGCCCGTAGGCCTTGCCCGTGGGCCCCACGCGGCGAGCGCTGAGCAGCACGTCGATGCCACCTCCGCTCCCCAGGTCCAGGACGACCTCGCCCTCGGCCAGCTCCGCGAGTGCCGTCGGGTTGCCGCACCCCAGGGAGGCCAGGACGGCCTGCTCGGGAAGCGAGGACGCGGTCACGGAGTCGTAGAGGTCCCGCGTGATCGGGTCGGCGAAGCCTCCGTCCGGCTTCGCGTCCCCGCACCCGCACGACGTCCCGCAGCACGTGCCCTTCGTCCCCGACTGCGCCCGGAGCGCCGCCTCGCCGTACTTCTGTCGCACCGTCTCCTTCAGGTCCCGGCCCATCGTCGGCTCCATATCAATGGTCATTGATGCATTTCGTCAAAAAAAACTCGCCTCAACCACAGCACATACCGTCCGTACGCCCCTTGCTTCCCCACCGATCTTCCGGCTTCACTTCGCCGAGAAAGGCCCGCATCTCCTCGAGTGCCTCCGGAACCAGGGAGTAGTGCACCCATCGCCCGTCGCGCCGGTCCGACACGACACCCGCGTCCTTCAGCTTCTTCAGATGGAAGGACAGGCGCGACTGCGCCGCGCCCAGCTCCGCCTGCAGCTCGCATACGCAACGCTCGCCGTCTGCCAGCAGTTGGACGATCCGAAGGCGCGTCTCCTCGGCCACGGCCTGAAAGCGCTGGAGCAGGGCCGCGTTCTGGACGGTGGTGGTCGTCATGGGGGAAGTCTACATCAACCGATGTTGATGTGTCAATTCTCCATCGATAGCCCCACCCCTGGCTCGCGATCAAAATCGGTATTATTTTTATATAACTGTATTACAATGTTTTAATATCTACCTTCTGCGGTCACAGGCCGCCCACGGGGACACCACGATGAAGCTGCGCATCCCGCTCCTCCCGCTCGCCGCGCTCCTGGCTTTCGCCTCCACCGTCTCCGCACAGCAGGCCCCGGGCTTCTGGACCACGCCCGCCATCAAGGGGATCGGCCCGGTGCACGTCTGGCCCGAAGCCACGCTCCGGCCCCGCGCCGCGGCCACCTACAAGGCGCTCTTCGACGTGACCAGGACAGGTGACGCGCAGAAGATGAATCCAGGCCTCGACCACATCGCGCGCACCGTCAACGTCTTCGCGGCCGCGGGCGTGCCCCTCGATCACCTGAAGTTCGCCGTGATCATCCACGGGCCCGCGACGCCGATCGCGCTCGATGCGAGGAGCTTCGCGGCCAAGTTCGGTCATCCCAACCCGAACCTCGAGGTCATCGACGCCCTGAGGAAGGCAGGCGTCAAGATCCTGGTGTGCGGCAATGCGCTCGGCGACATGGGCTTCACGCCGGCCGAGGTGAACCCGCACATCCAGGTCGCGCTGTCGGCGATGTCCACGCTGATCATGCTGCAGGACGAAGGATACGCCCTGCTCAGGATGTAGCGGCCCGAGGAGCGATCATGCGACACCACTACAGGCAGGTTCTCGCCTCGATGATGGTGATGCTGGGCGCGGGCTGTGGGCCCCAGCCCCAGGGGCGCGCCGTCGGGAAGCCGGCGGCGCGCCCGGCCTCGAGTGAGGCGCTCTATCCTCCGTGGTCGAAGGGCGAGAACGACCCGGCCCTGGACAAGGGGCTCGAGTTCACGGTCCCCCAGGTGGAGGACCTGCCGGACTTCCACGGCAGCCTCGACAACCCGCAGCTCGTGATCTTCGTGGGGGGGAACTACTTCTTCGCGATGGCGCCGCTCGTCCAGGCCTTCGAGGCCGAGCACCCCGACCTGCGCGGAAAGCTCTACTACGTCACGATCCCCCCCGGTCTCCTGACCAAGATCATGGAGGCAGGCAACACCGTGACCGTCGGGAACATGACGTGGACGATCGCACCCGACGTCTACGCAGCGGGCCTCGAGCGCGTGGACGCGCAGATCGCCGCCGGCGAGCTCGTCGGGCCCGCGACGCGCTACGTGACCAACGATCTCACGATCATGGTTCCGAAGGGCAACCCCGCGCACATCGAGACGGTCGCCGATCTGGGCAAGCCCGGCGTCCGGCTCGCCATGCCGAACCCGGCGTGGGAGGGAATCGCCCGACAGATACAGCGCACCCTGCGCAAGGCGGGCGGCGATTCACTCGAGCGCATGGTGTACAAGACCAAGGTCGAGGACGGCAGCACGATCCTGACCCATATCCATCACCGGCAGACACCGCTCTACCTGATGCAGGGAAGGGCGGACGCCGGCATCACGTGGAAGTCGGAGGCCATCTTCCAGGAGAAGGCCGGACACCCGATCTCGCACGTGGACATCCCGGCCGAGCTGAACACCACCGCCGTGTACGCCGCAGCCATGGTGAAGGGCGCCAGGCATCCGGCGGCGGCACGCGCGTGGCTGGACTTCCTGAGTTCCGCCACCGCGCTCCGGATCTTCGAACGCTACGGGTTCAAGCCGGCACCGGCCCATTAGCTCGGATCGCACCTCCGGACGGTTCGCAACGGGAGGAGACGTGCTCGAACGCAACGCGCATCACCGCCGCCTGTCGGGTCTCGTGGCCATCGCCTTTGTGGTGCTGCCCATCCGCGCGATGGCACAGACGACCTCACCGGACGGGCGCGCCGCCGGGATCACGCGCAACGGAAACGGCCACGGGGCACCTGCGTGCGTGAGCTGCCACGGACCCCGGTTGCTGGGCAACCCGGACGGGGTCTCCCCTCGCATCGCAGGGCAGAGCGCTCCCTACGTCGCAGCGCAGCTCGCAGCTCTGGCAGGCGGCGCGCGAGTGAGCGCCGTCATGCAGCCGGTGGCGAAGGCACTCTCGCCGGCGGAGCGCGAGGCGCTGGCGACCTATCTGAGCAGCCTTCCGGTCGGGCCGAGTCCTACACCGGATACGCTCGCGGAGCACGCGGACTCGGCGACGCTCCGAGCGGGCGAAGTGCTCGCTACGCGGGGGCGGTGGTCCGACGGTCTCCCCGCCTGCAACCGCTGCCACGGACCGCATGGCGTTGGCGTCGGGGCAGCCTTTCCCCCGCTCGCGGGGCAACCCGCCCTCTATCTGAGGAACCAGCTCGACGCGTGGCAGCGGGGCACGCGTCCGCCGGGCCCGCTGGACCTGATGTCGACCCTCGCAAAACGCATGTCCCCAGCCGACGTCGCCGCCGTCGCGGCGTACTACGCGCTCCAGCCACCCGCGCTCGTGCCTTCCAGGGGGAGCCGGCCATGAAGACCTCCACGTCCACGACCCTCGCTGTGGCCGTACTGGCCGCCGTGGCCGGCGCGGCCATCACGTACTGGAGCACGCGTCCGGCCGCCGGGCCCGTCGCGAAGCCGGCCCCGTCGGTCGTGCCCACGGCCACGTTCACGCCGCCGCCCGATTCCGCGATCCCGAACGATCAGTTCGGTCAGGAGGTGCGACGCGGCCGGGAGATCTTCAACGAGACGGCCAGGTATGCGCCACAGTACTCGGGCAACGTGCTCAGCTGCGCCAACTGCCACGTCGATGCCGGACGGCTCGCGAACTCGGCACCGCTCTGGGCCGCGTACGTCAACTTCCCTGCCTACCGCAGCAAGAACAAGCACGTCAATACGTTCGAGGAGCGGATGCAGGGTTGCTTCCGGTTCAGCATGAACGGGAAGGCCCCACCGCTGGGCGACCCGGTCCTCGTGGCGCTCGAGAGCTATGCCTTCTGGCTCAGCACCGGTGCGCACGTCAACGAGCCGATCTCGGGACGTGGCTACCCCAAGCTGCCGAAGCCCGCGGAGGCCCTCGACTACGTCCGCGGCGCCAAGGTCTTCGCCGAGCACTGCGCGCTCTGCCACGGCGCCGACGGTCGAGGACAGCGCGCCGGCGGCGCTCAGGTCTTCCCACCCCTCTGGGGACCGGAGTCGTTCAACTGGGGCGCGGGGATGGCGAACCTCAACAATGCCGCGGACTTCATCGAAGCGAACATGCCGCTCGGACTCGGTGGCACGCTGAGCGACCAGGAGGCGTGGGACGTCGCGTATTTCATGGACAGCCACGAACGCCCACAGGACCCGCGCTTCGAGGGCACGGTCGAGCATACCCGCAAGCTCTACCACGACTCGCCCATGTCCATGTACGGCAAGCGCGTCGACGGGGTGCTGCTCGGCGAGCATTCGCCGCCCCCGGGTGGCAGGACGCGGGCGGGCACCAGATAGGCAGACGTCCGCGGGCCCTGTTCCCGGGCCCGACGAGGCTCCCGCTCGCTGCCGCCGACCTACGCATTTCGGCGCGGCGGCCTACGTAGGTGCACGCATGG
>JBJKSF010000169.1:0-2509 GCA_046704285.1 Longimicrobiales bacterium
CCTGCCAAGTGTCCCTCCTTACTCCTCCGCCCGCTCCATGGCGATGTCGAGCGCGGCCGCCATGAGCCCGCACCGGTCCTTCCCCACCCGGTCCATCACCGCGTCCACCCCCGCCCCCACCGATTCCTGCACCGACCGGAAGACGTCTTCCGCCGTGCAGCGGTCCGGGTTCGCCATGAGGTGGTAGAACGCACGTGCGGCGCCCTGGCTGGCGACCACGTCGGGGATCACCTCGAACTCCCCGTCGGCGGCGCGCATGTTCTCCGTATCCCCCAGCCTCGCCTCGGCGATGGGCTGGTTCGCGCCGCTCACGATGCGACGCACGCCGTGCCTGGCGAGCTGGGCCAGGCGCCTGGAGTCCACGGAGCCGGAGACGGCGGCCGGCACGAAGACGTCCGCCTCGCCACGGTAGGCGAGCTCCCTCTCGGCTCCGGACACGCGCTGGGGATGCGGGGGGATGAGGCGCCGCTCGCGGCGGCGGAGCAGGTCGGTGACGGCCGCCTCGTCCAGTCCCTCCGGGCTCGTCAGCCCGTGCTCGGCGTCGACGATGCCGACGATCCTGGCGCCCAGGCGGCTCAGGTACAGCGCGGTGGCGGCACCCACGTTGCCGAACCCCTCGACGATGCAGCGCGCCCCCTCCAGCGTCTCGCCGCGCCGCTCGTAGAGCCGGCGCGCGGCGCACGCGACGCCCCAGCCGGTGATCAGGTCGGACACGTTGAGGTCCATCCCGTCGACGCCCAAGGATCCGCCGGCCTCCTCGGCCAGCCCCTCGCGCAGCGCCGTCAGGGAGCGCCCCAGGTCGGCGCCCGACTGGCCGAGGTGACCCCGCACGACGCCCTGCTGGGGATGCAGGATGTCGAGCTCGGCACACAACGGCACGGCGTCCCGCTCCTCGTCGACGTTGAGGTCCCCACCCGTGCCGTAGCACGACGCGAGAACGGGGTGGATCGCGGCATACCAGCGCCGGAGCACGTCGCGTCGCCGCGGATCGGTCGGATCGAAGGCGATGCCCGACTTCCCGCCGCCGATCGGCGGGCCGGAGTACGCGAACTTGAGCTCCATCGCCTTGGCGAGGTACGTCACCTCCTCACGCGTGACGCCCCCGTGCAGGCGCGTCCCCCCTCCGGCGGCGCCCCCGCGCAACGAGTTGATGACGAGCCAGCCGTGCGCGGGTGTCTCGCGGTCGTGCCACTCGAGCACCTGCTGAGGAGGAGTCCGCAGGTAGGCGGTGTACCGGGCCCACGTGTCGGAGCTCATGCCTTCCGGCCCGCCGTCCGGATCACGTCGCCTTCGGGGAATCGATCGTCCATGGATGTCCCGGAGCAGAGGCGCACAGGCACGGCAGCCACACGTGAGGGCAGAGCGCCTGCGGCGCGCCGTACGCATGCTGACGCAAGCGGTACCCGTCCCGCAAGGGAGGGCCGGTCGATCGACTCCGCGAGCCGGCCGGCTTCGAGTCGCCGGATCAAGCCCGCTTCCCGCCCCGCTCCAGCACGAACACGTGCGCCACGGCCAGCGGCCAGCGCGCACCGAACAGCGCGTGGCCCGCCCTCCCCCCGCCCTCCGCCAGCGCCTGCAGGATCCGGCGCGCGCCGGCGGCACGCCCCGAGCGCGAGACCTGGACCTCGACGATGCGGAGGCCGCAGGCGCTCGCCTCTTCCGCGAGGCTCCGGGGCGTGGGTAGGCCAGGGAACGAGCGGGCGAGACCCTCCGCACGTGACAGATACTCCATGCAGAGATCCTCTCCGAGCCTGCACACTCGGACCCGCCCCGCTCGCGCACCACTGCAGGGAAGGTCTCAGTCCGGACGCGCACACAGTGTGCCTTCCGCCCAGGCGCGGCTCGACTTTCCTCACCGAACTCGGCGTCCGGGTAGGGTTCCCGAAGGGTCCGCACCGTTGTAGCGCACCACGCCCCTCGAGCCGAAGACCATGATGCCGTCAGGCAGGGCCGCCGCCCGCGCCGATGCCAACGGCACGAGATCGAGCTTGCAGTCCCGGGTCCAGTGCAAGATCCACCCCGTCCGGCCCGGGAAGTACGCGCGTACCAGGGCCCGGTCGCGCGCCGTGCTCAGGTGGTTGGCGTAGACCACATTGCCGCCGAAGTCGGGGCGGTTGAGGGGCCACCAGCGTACGAACGGCACGGAGGGGAACGGCGCGTGCGGGTCGCACGGCCTGGCGTAGGGCACCGTCGAGAACACGACGGCATCCCTCACCTCGTGCGTGCGCAGCGTGCGGTCGGGTACGCTCGCGAGGCGTGCCACCTCGGCTGCTGCCGCCAGGCGGACCGGCGCGAAGAGCGCCAGGTCGCACGACGCCAGCGCCAGCACGATGGCGAGCGGTGTGCGCGCGGCGGCCCACGCCGGCCCGGCCTCCGGGCCAGCTCCCTCCGAAGCTCCGGCGTGGGGCCCGCGCGGGGCGGTCCAGTGGTGGAGCCCCAACCCCGGGAGCACTAGCACGGGGTGTGGCAGTGCTGCCAGGTGGTCCGGGCCCACCCTGTCGCTACAGTG
>JBJKSF010000170.1:0-85875 GCA_046704285.1 Longimicrobiales bacterium
AACGTGCACGGCGTTGACGCCCTAGGGTTCGCCGGCGGTCTACACGTGGGGACGCCGTAGGCCCGGACGCAAGTGGGGGGGCGGACCAGCGGACCCCCCCCCCCTCGTGGTTCCCGGTGCCCGCCCGGGCGGGGGCCTAGAAGGTGAACTGGGTGTGGAGGGACAGCGCGGAGTGCTGGGCCTGCTGGGCCGGAGTCATCGTGCCCTGGTAGCTCACGTTGTCCACGTCGAGCAGGAGCAGCACGTTGGGCGACAGTGCGTACGAGACGCCCCCGATGAAACGCGTGTTGCTGTCGTTCGACACGCGGGTGTTGGGGTTGACGAGGTCGACGCGCGCGATCACGCCCCACTTGGAGCCCTTCGGGTTCAACGTCCCGTAGAACGAGAAGATGTTGGCGGGCGTGTTGGCAGTACCCTCGATCGCGTGCCCGCCGATGGCCGCCAGCAGATACTCCTTGGACTTGTAGGACAGCCCGTAGGCGTAGACGGTGCGGGCGCCGCCGTTCGTGGCCTCGTCGGACTGTGCGTACCCGGTCAGGCGCAGCCCGCCCCGGGTGCCGCCGTCGTCGGAGGGCACGAGCCGCCACGAGAGGCGTGCCGCGTACTGCTTGTACTGGTTCGTCTCCGGCGAGGCGTAGCCCTCACCGTTCCCGAACCAGAGCTGCATGTCGAACTTGTTCTTCGCCCAGGCGCCGTCCATCCCCAGGCCGAGGTCGCCGGAGGTCAGGTAGTGGTTCACGTCGAAGACCGTGGGCCCCTGCATGCGATACCCCCACAACCCTTCCTCCCAGTCGATCCACGGCGTCGTGGTCTGGCCCAACCTGAAGTCGACGGGGCTGGTGGCCGAGGGCTTCCAGGTCAGGAAGGCGTACTTCAGGCGGTAGTTGAGCGAGCCGTTCGCGTCGCGATAGACGTCGCCCGTGATGCGCGTGGAGATGCCGTGGCTGAACTTCGTGATGAAGTTCAGGTAGGCGCGCGTGACGTCGAACCCGTTCTCGTGCACGCCGGCGGTGTCAGCGGCCATCTGGTACGAATACTGCGCGAATATCAAGCCGCTGATCTGCGTCTGCTGTGCCGACGCGGGGCGCACCGACGCCGCCAGGAGAAGGGCGGCGCCGAGCAGGGCCAGCCGTCTGTCGTTGGTCTTCAAAGCGGTTCGCCTCCGTCCGTAGTGTGGCTCAATGGACCGGCCTAGTGTCTTACCGACGGGTAACGGCTGGACGAACCGAAGCGTAACGTGCGCGTAACTGCTTGGGGGGAGCCGAGGGCGCAGGCTCGCGTCCCGCATCGGAGCGCGCGGGACGCGAGCGCCGTGGCCGTCACATGCTGCCGGGCCAGCTGACCCTCTGGAGCTGCTTCTCCTCGAGCGCGACCATGTCGGGTGGCAGGGGAGCGTACTGGAGCGCCGCCACCTCCCTCTCGCCCTGGGTGAGCGCCCAGTGGATGAACGCGACGACCGCCTTCGCCTTGGCGGCGTCCTTCATGTTCTCGTAGACGAGCAGCCACGTGAACGAGGAGATCGGATAGGCGTCCGCTCCGGGCGCGTTCACGATCGAGACGCGGAAGTCCGTGTCGGTGGCGAGGTGCTCGGCCACGCCGGCGGCGGCCGCGGTCGCGCCTTCCAGCGACGGCTTGACGTAGCGGCCCGCCCGGTTGCGCAGCTCGACGACCGGCAGGTGGTTCTCCTCGGCGTACGCGAGCTCGACGTATCCGATGGCGCCCGGCGTCTGCTTGACCAGCCCTGCGACGCCGGGATTGCCCTTGCCGCCGATCCCGACCGGCCAGCTCACGGACTTGTCATTTCCCGGGCCATTCTTCCATGCCTCGGACACCTGGGACAGGTAGTCCGTGAAGATGAAGGTCGTGCCGCTGCCGTCGGAGCGGTGCACGACGAGGATGTCGGTGGCGGGGAGCTTCACGCCCGGGTTGAGCGCGGCGATGCGGGGGTCGTTCCACTTCGTGATCCGGCCGAGGAACACGTCGGCCAGCACGTCGGGTGTGAAGCGGAGCGACGCCGAGTCGGGCACGCCCGGCACGTCGTACGTCACCGCCACGGCGCCGATCACCGTGGGGAAGTGCAGCACGTGCACGGGGACCTTCGACATCTCGGCGTCGCTCATGGGCGCGTCGGACGCGCCGAAGTCGACCGTGCCCTCGATCACCTGGCGGATCCCGCCGCCCGAGCCGATGGCCTGGTAGTTGATCTTCACTCCGGTCTGCCGGGCGTATTCCTTGAACCAGCGGTCGTAGATCGGATACGGGAACGTCGCTCCCGCGGCCGTCAGGGACAGGGCGGGCGAGGAGGCCGCCGGCTCGCTCGCCGCCCGCGCCCCGGAGGACGGCTCCTTCCCGCCGCAGGCTACGAGCATGATGGTGGCGGCGGCCAGAATCGATCGCTTCATCGTGGTACCTCCATCGTGATGTTCGTTCACAACCTCGAGCCGCCCCCGCGGCCGGAGCCTACCGCGCTCCGGTAACCGGAGCATGATAGTCGCGTCACGGCGCGGTGACGGATCGTCGGTGGCTTCCTCACCCGAACCGCCCCGTGATGTACGCCTCGGTGCGCGGGTCACGCGGCCGGGTGAACAGCTCCGCGGTGGGCGCCAGCTCCACCATCTCCCCGTGCAGGAAGAAGGCCGTCTGCGCCGAGATGCGGGCCGCCTGCTGCATGTTGTGCGTCACGGCCACGACGGTGATCTCGAGTCGGAGCTGGTGCAGCAGGTCCTCGACCTTCTCGGTGCTGATCGGGTCCAGCGAAGCGGTCGGCTCGTCGAGGAGCAGCACGGTGGGCTCCATGGCGAGCGCCCGCGCGA
Organism: Longimicrobiales bacterium; assembly: GCA_046704285.1. Lineage (GTDB taxonomy): Bacteria > Gemmatimonadota > Gemmatimonadetes > Longimicrobiales > Gaopeijiaceae > SZUA-318. Next base: position 2,814 of record JBJKSF010000170.1, read on the forward strand.
TGCACAGGCGTTGCTGCTGGCCCCCGGAGAGGTCCAACGCGCTCCCGCTCAGCCGGTCCTTGACCTCGTCCCAGAGCGCCGCACGGCGCAGCGCCGTCTCCACGCGCTCGTCGTCGTCGAAGCGCTCCCCCGCGGCGCGCAGGACGCCGAGGCCCGCGGCCACGTTGCCGCGGATCGACATCGTCGGGAACGCCGTCGGGCGCTGGAAGACCATGCCCACGTGGCGCCGCACCGAGACGGGGTCGACTCCCGGCGCATAGATGTCGTTTCCGTCCAGGAGCACTTGTCCCTCGACGCGCGCCGTCGGGACGGTCTCGTGCAGACGGTTGAGCGTGCGCAGGAACGTCGACTTCCCGCACCCGGAGGGCCCGACGATCGCCGTCACGCTCCGGTCCGGGATGCGCATCGAGACACCCTTCACGGCGTGGACTTCGCCGAAATGCGCGTCGAGCGAGCGCACCTCCATGCGTGCGGCTGCGGCGTTGCCACCCCCGGCCGGCGGGCGCGCACCCACCGTCACCGGCACGGTGCTACTCGACGCCACGGGAGAACCCGCTCCGGGTGACGAACCGCGCCAGCAGGCTGATCAGCAGGACCATTCCGATCAGCACCAGCGAGGCCGCCCAGGCCTGCCTGTGCCAGTCGTCGTAGGGGCCCGTGGCGTAGTTGTAGATCTCGAGCGGGAGCGCGCCGATCGGCTTGTTCAGTGACACGGACCAGAAGTCGTTGCCGAGCGCGGTGAACAGGAGGGGCGCCGTCTCGCCCGCGATGCGCGCCACGGCCACGAGCACGCCCGTGAGGATCCCCGCGATCGAGGTGGGCAGGACCACCCTCAGCGCCGTGCGCCAGCGGGTGTAGCCCAGCGCGAGCGCGGCCTCTCTCAGCGTGACCGGCACGACCCGCACCATCTCCTCGGTCGTGCGCGTCACGATGGGGATCATCATCACGCCGAGCGCGATGGCGCCGGAAAGCGCCGAGAAGTGATGCATGGGCACGACCACCAGCTCCCAGGCGAAGATCCCCATGACGATGGACGGGAGGCCGTTGAGGACGTCGGCCAGGAACCGCACGATCACCGCCAGAGGCGCCCCCTTGCGCTCCGCCAGATAGATGCCCGCCCCGATCCCGATGGGCACGCCGACGGTGCCCGCGCCGAACACCAGGATCAGGGTGCCTACGATCGCGTTCGCGGCCCCGCCGCCCTTCTCGCCCGGGGGGGCGGGCAGGTGCGTGAAGAACGCCACGTTGAGCGACGACATCCCCTTCGAGATCAGGTCGAAGAGGATGAGAAGGAGGGGCAGCGTGGCCAGGAACGCCGCCGCCCACGCCAGTCCGAGCATGAACGCGTTGGTCGCCCTCCGCCTCGCGGACGTCCGGAACGGGTTCACAGGCCGGCCTCCCGGGACGTGCGCCACACCAGCCAGCGGGCCCCCGCGTTCACGAGCAACGTCACCAGGAAGAGCACGAAGCCCACGGCCATGAGCGCCGACAGATGCAGGTCCCCGGTGGCCTCGGTGAACTCGTTCGCGATCAGGGAGGCCATGGTGTAGCCGGGCTTGAAGAGCGACGCGGCGATCTGCGGCTTGTTCCCGATCACCATCGTCACCGCCATCGTCTCGCCGAGCGCGCGTCCCAGGCCGAGGATGATCCCCCCGAAGATCCCGGACCTGGCGAAGGGGATCACGGCACCGCGGATCATCTCCCAGCGCGTGGCTCCCAGGGCGAGCGCGGCCTCGCGCTGCGAGCGTGGCACGGCCATCATCACCTCGCGCGACACCGCCGAGATGTAAGGCAGGACCATGATCGCGAGGATCACCCCGGCGGCCAGCATGCTCGGGCCGTAGCCCGGCCCCCGGAAGAACGGGGTGGCACCGAGGTGCAGGGTGTCGCGCAGGAACGGCATCACGGGAGAGCGCAGGAAGGGGATCAGCACGAAGATCCCCCACAGCCCGTACACGACGCTCGGGACCGCCGCCAGGAGATCCACCAGGAACGCGACCGGACGGCGCAGCCACGCGGGGGCGAACTCCGAGAGGAAGATCGCCACGCCGAGCGCCAGGGGGGTCGCGAGCAGGAGCGCGAGCAGCGAGGAGACGAGCGTCCCGTACAAGGCGGGCGCCGCGCCGAATTGCTCCTTGACGGGGTCCCACGCCGTCGACGTGAGGAAGCCGAACCCGAACGTCCTCAAGGCGAGCCACGACGCCTTGGTGACCACCGCGAAGATGAGGAGGAGGAGCGCCGGAACGGCGAGTGCGGACGCAATGAGGAGACCGGAGTAGATTCGGTCGCCCAGACTGCCGCCATGGATGCGGGCGGGAGGTCGCACCGGCGGCGCAGGCGCCCGCTCCGTCTCGATGACGGTCAGGGTCCCTGTGCCTTCGCCCATAGCGAGGGAAGTAGAGCACGGGCACGTCGCGATCCGGTCACGCGTTTGTAACGAATACGTACCGAGTCGACGGCGCGGGTCGGCCGCGCGACGGCGCCGTGGGGCGCCCGCCCGCTCCCCTCAGGCCCGCTGACGGTGCCGACGTCCTGTCGGGGCTACCGCGGACGGTCCGTGAGGAGCGCCCGGAGGTGGGCCCGCTCGGCGGGCGTCGCGTCCGGCCGCACCTCCAACGTCCACGGCTTGGCCGCGCCCGCTCCTGTGGTCGGCGCGAAGCGGAGGCCGAACCAGTGGAGCGCCTCCTGGTAGTCCAGCTCCTCCGTGGTGGCCAGCACCCGGTGGAAGAACCCGCCCAGGCTCCTTCCGGCCACCTCGTCGGCGGTCCTCTGGAACTGCTCGGGCGTGTAGCCGCGCGCTCCGCTGTAGCGTTCGTAGGCGAGGCGCATGACGTCCCCGAGGCCCTTCCTGCCGTCCGTGTCGTGCCGGATCCGGGCGTCCAGGAGGAACCCGACCGCGACCCCCTTGTCGTAGTAGCTCACGGTGCTGTCACGGTTCTGCCCGATCCCCGAGCCCCCCTCGCCCCACACGTCCAGGGAGGCCTGGTCGAGCGTCTGCACGAGCCGTCCAGGCGAGGTCTGGACGGCCCGGATCGAGCTGGAGAGGTCCGCCAGGAAGTCCTGCGTCGTGCACAGCCCGGCCCGCGCGACGAAGATGTCCGCGAAGTACGTGGTGAGGCCCTCGGCCTCCCAGAGGCTGGGCGTGCGCGGCGCGCTCTCGTAGTCGAACGGCCCCAGCTCGACCGGGCGCAGACGCTTGACGTTGAAGGCGTGGAAGTACTCGTGGCTCACGAAGTCCAGCCAGCGCACGTACTGCGCCGGGCTGGACGTCGCCGATGCCCACGACGTGAGCATCGTGGAGCTCTTGTGCTCCAGCCCCCCGCCGCCCCGGCGGAAGACGTTCTCGAACACGTAGCGCTTGTACGGCAGGAAGCCCCAGAACAGGTAGTCCTGCTCCACGATCTTCTTCAGGTCGGCGGCGGCCCGCGCGGCGTCGAAGTCGCCCACCTGCCCGACGTCGACGAGGTAGTGCGGCTTGCCGTCCACGGTGAACGTCTTCACGGAGAGCCGACCCGCGACGATGGGCGAATCCACCAGCTCGTCGTACGTCGCCGCGATCCAGTGGCTCTTCGCGCCATCCGGTGCCGGGTCCATCGAGCTCGTGGCGCTCCAGCCCGGCGGGAGGTCGTCGAGCCGAACCTCGTACGGCCCGCGCTGGTCGCCGACGAGCATCATGAAGGTAGGGGCGCCGTTCAGCGTCCACATGTCGGTGCCCACGTAGTCCGACGCGACGAACCCGCGATCGGCCGTGACCCGGTACGTGATCACGACGGTCGGGCTGCCGCTCGTCTCGATGCGCCAGCGGTCCGGCATCGGCCTCGTGACCTTCAGGGCGGCGCCCCCCGGCGTGTGCGCCGTGAAGTCGTGCACGTTCTTCGCGTAGTCCATGACCACGTAGTAGCCCGGCGTCCAGATCGGCATCATCATCTCGACGCTCGCGTGACCGCCGGTCGGCACGATCGCCCGCACGCTCGCGACGTGTGCGGCCGCGTCGGGGGCCGAGAGCGTGTAGCTGACGGGCTGCTGCGCCGAAGCCGCGGGGGCCCACGCGGCGGTCGCGAGGCAGAGGAGGAGCGCGAGCGCGGGCCGGGCCCGCGCCGGGACGGGATGGTGACGCATCGGTCTCATGGATCCCTCCGCGAACTCGACGGACTCAGCGGTGCCCCTGCACCTCGTGGGGCCTGTACGGCGCCTCGAGCCGCTCGACCTCCGCGGGCTCGAGCGCGAGCTCCACGGCCCGGATCGCGGTGTCGAGGTGCTCCATCTTCGTCGCGCCCACGATGGGTGCGGTGAGGCCCGGGCGCGAGAGGAGCCACGCGAGGGAGACTTCGGCGGGCGTGACGCCCCGCTCCTTCGCGACCGCCTGCACGGCCTGGACGATCTCCCAGTCTCCGGGACCGCCGTACAGCTCGTGGCCGTACGTGTCGGTCTCCGCGCGCACCGTCGAGGAGCGGTCCTCCATCGACGTGCGTCCTCCGGCCAGCATCCCGCGCGCGAGCGGCGACCAGGGGATGATCCCGATGCCCTCCTCGCGGCAGAGCGGGATCATCTCACGCTCCTCCTCGCGGTAGATCAGGTTGTAGTGGTTCTGCATCGTGGCGAAGCGCGCCCACCCGTTGCGGTCGGAGATCCCGAGCGCCCGGGCCATCTGCCAGGCCCAGCCCGAGCTCGCGCCGATGTAGCGGACCTTGCCGGAGCGCACCAGATGATCCAGCGCCGCGAGCGTCTCCTCCATCGGCGTGGCCGGGTCGAAGCGGTGGATCTGGTAGAGGTCGATCGCTTCGATGCCGAGGCGCCTCAGGCTCGCCTCGCAGGCCTCCACGATGTGCTTGCGGGAGAGCCCGCCGCGGTTCAGGCCCTCGGCGATCGGCCAGAAGACCTTGGTCGCGATGACCAGGTCCTCTCGCTGTCCGTACTCGCGGAGCGCCCGGCCCGTGACCTCCTCGCTGACGCCGCGCGAGTACATGTCGGCCGTGTCGAAGAAGTTGATGCCCGCCTCGATCGCGCGGCGGTAGAAGGGACGTGCTTCCTGCTCGTCGAGGACCCAACGGCGCCACTCGCTGCTGCCGTAACTCATGCAGCCGAGGCAGATGCGCGAGACGGTGACGCCGGTGCTGCCGAGGGTCGTGTATTCCATGGGAGGCTTCGGGGCTCGGGGAGTGTGCTCGGGGACCGCGGTCGCGCGATCGAACGGGGCGGCCCGGCGCAACTGCGCCGGGAGCCTGTGGCCGCGCCCTGGGACACTACACGGGACGCCGGGACGACGCACCCTCTGGTGTGACATTAAAACGTATATATACTTATATATGACTCCGAAGCAGAAGCGGTGGTTCAACCGGGCCGAGATCGCCCTGTGGGCGCTCGCGGCGGGCGCGCTCCTCTTCCATCTGACACCGGCCGCAGCGCCGCAGCCGGTCGCCGACGGTCAGGCCGCTCCCTCGTTCTCCGTGTCCACCCTTTCCGGTGGGAAGGTCGACCTCGCGCGCCTGCGCGGGCATGTCGTCCTGGTGAACTTCTGGGCTACGTGGTGCCCGCCGTGCCGGATGGAGATCCCCGGCCTGCAGGCCGTCTACCAGGAGTACCGCGATCGCGGCTTCGTGGTCGTCGGGCTGTCGACGGACCAGGGCGGCAAGGGAGCCGTGCAGCAGTTCGTGCGCGAGAGTGGCGTCACGTATCCGGTGGCGATGGCCACGCCCGGAGTCATGCGGCTCTATGGCGGCATCGACATGCTGCCGCAATCCTTCCTCGTGGACCAGCACGGCAAGGTCGTCAAGATGGTGACCGGGGCGTTCGGCGAGGGGATCCTGCGCCACGACGTGCAGCAACTCCTGTCCGGGGGCGCCCTGTGACCCTCCATCCGGCGGTGCGCCTGGGGATTCCCGCAGCCCTCTTCGTCGTCCTGGTCATGGCGCCGCGGCATGCGGCCGAGCCGGCCGCCCCGGGTGCTCCACCCGAGCCGCTGGACACCGCGGCCGCCGCCGTGCCCGACGTGCCCCTGACGCGGCTCTACCACGAGATCGCGAAGCCGGGTGCCCGCGTGACGGTGGTCGAGTTCGCGGACTTCGGGTGCCCGTACTGCGCACGCTTCGAGGAGGAGACGTTCCCCGCGCTCGCCACGCAGTTCGTGGAGACCGGGAAGGTGCGCTGGCGCTTCGTCCCGTTCGTGCTGGGCATCTTCCCCAACGCCGGCGAGGCGATGAGGGCCGCGACGTGCGCCGCGGAGCAGGGGGAAGGCGCGTTCTGGAAGATGAGCGCGTCGCTGTTCCGCAACCAGGACGCGTGGAAGGACGCGGGTGATCCCGAGAAGCTCCTGCGTGGATACGCCGTGGCCGCCGGCGCCGACGCCGACGCCTGGAACGCCTGCTACACGAGCCAGCGTGCCCAGGACCTCGTGAAGGCGGCGAACGCACTCGCCGCGCGCTCGGGCGTGCGCTCGACGCCGAGCTTCTTCATCGACGGCAAGCTCGTGCAGGGGGCGCTCCCCCTCGCGGCGTTCCGCCAGATCCTGGAGCAGGTCACCGGCTCCTAGGTCCGCCTCTTCCGGGCCCGCTGCAGCAGCTGGCGCGCCCATGCCCACTGGGTGGCCAGTACGGCCAGACCCACGAGCATCGTGAGGAGTCCGGGACCCGGGAGGAAGAGCAGCGCCCCGCCGAAGACGAGCAGCGTGCTGCCCACGAGCAGCGTGACGGCCCGCACCGCGACCTCGAAGGACACGTGCTCGAGACGCTCGAGCTCGTCGTGGAGCGGCGACCGCAGCGGCGTGGTGTCCCGCTCGGGAACCAGGAACGACGCGATCACGCCGACGCTCAGGATCGCGGCGATCACCGCCAACGAAGCGCCCACCGGGATCGGGCTCACGTGGACCAGCAGCATCTTGGCGCCGACGAACGCGAGGATGAAGACGAGGCTCGGGCGGAGGAACCGGAGTCTGCCCAGCAGGGGCGCCAGCGCGAAGTAGAGGCTCCGGAGGCCCAGGATCGCGAAGACGTTCGACGTATAGACGAGGAACGGGTCGGCCGTCACCGCGAGCACTGCGGGGATGGAATCGACGGCGAAGAGGGCGTCGGTGCTCTCCACCAGCAGGAGGACCAGGAGGAGCGGCGTGGCGGTCCGGCGGCCGGCCTCCCGCACGGTGAACCGTCCGCTCGACAGGTCGTCGTTCACCGGAAGGAGCTTGCGCGCCAGACGAACCAGCGGGCTCCTGTCCGGCTCGAGGTTGTCGTGGCGTGCGACCAGCATGCGGGCGGCCGTGAAGAGGAGAAGCCCGCCGAAGACGTAGCTCACCCAGGAGAACCGTCCGACCAGGCCGGCGCCCGCCCCGATCATGATGCCGCGCATCACGAGCGCGCCCAGGATCCCCCAGAACAGCACCCGGTGCTGGTAGGCCAGCGGCACCTCGAAGTACGAGAAGATCAGGGCGATGACGAAGATGTTGTCGAAGCTGAGAGACTTCTCGAGCAGATAGCCCGTGAAGAACTCGAGTGCCGCCTGGCGCCCGCTCACGTCGACCGGGAACGCGAGACCCGCGCCGATCCAGTTGTGCTCGTACAGGAAGTAGACGAGGCCGTTGAACGCCAACGCCAGGCCGATCCAGAGGACGCTCCAGGCCAGCGCCTCCAGAAGAGTCGGGGCGTGTGCGCGCCGGTTGAACACGCCCAGATCCAGTGCCAGGAGGGAGAGCACCAGGGCGAAGAAGCCGAGCCAGATCAGAAGGGTAGTCATCGTCCCCGGGGCGCAACCCGGACGCGGCGGAGGGCTCCCGACACGATGGGGCCTCTCCTCGCCCCGGAGCAAGAGCGCCGCCCACCGTATGACTCCGACAGACTCCTGGCTCCTTCGGCGCGATCCCCGGACCTGCTAGATTTCCCGCATGAACGTCCCGCTTCCCGTCGACGCGCGCCCGAGCCTGTTCGCGCCCCCCAATCTCCAGGGAGACTGAGCCCGGCCGCCGACCTGCCCACCGGCTCGGAGGCCCACGTGCCTCCTCCACTCCGGGCTCCCCCTCGCATCCGGATCCGTCCCGAGCCCTGGAGAGCACCATGTCCGAGATCAAGGTCAACGCCGATCAGGTCTTCCCGATCCTCAAGGAGAACATCCTCGTCGACGGCTTCCACGTCGTCATCGACCTGGAGAAGTCACACGGCTGCGTGATCGTCGACGCGCTGGAGGGCAGGGAGTACCTCGACTGCTACGGGTACTTCGCCACGCTGCCGGTGGGCCACAACCACCCGAAGATGCAGGACGAGGGGTTCCGCAAGTCGCTCATGACCGCGACGCTGGCCAACCCGGCCAACAGCGACATCTACTCGCGCCAGTTCGCGGCGTTCGTGAAGACGTTCCGCGAGCTCGCGGTGCCCGACGACTTCCGCTACCTCTTCTTCGTCGCCGGGGGCTCGCTCGCCGTCGAGAACGCGATGAAGGCGGCCTTCGACTGGAAGGCGCAGAAGAACCGCGCGGCGGGCGTCGAGGGCGGAGCGGACAAGATCCTCCACTTCGTGGACGCCTTCCACGGGCGCAGCGGCTACACGCTCTCCGTGACGAACACCGACCCGGTCAAGACGCGCGACTTCCCGAAGTTCCCGTGGCCCCGCATCTCGAGCCCGTACATCGACTTCCCGATGGACGAGAAGGTCGTCTCGGCGAGGGAGGCGAAGGCGTGCCAGGAGATCGAGGCGGCCTTCGCGGCCGACCCGCACGGGATCGCCGCGATCCTGATCGAGCCGATCCAGGGCGAGGGCGGAGACCACCACTTCCGCCCCGAGTTCTTCACGCGCCTGCGTGAGTACGCCGACCGCTACGAGGCGCTCCTCATCTTCGACGAGGTGCAGACGGGCGTCGGTGCGACCGGAACGATGTGGGCCTACGAGCAGATGGGCGTCACGCCCGACATCCTGGCCTTCGGCAAGAAGACGCAGGTGTGCGGGATCATGAGCACGCGGCGGATCGACGACGTCGAGAAGAACGTCTTCCACGTGTCCAGCAGGCTGAACTCCACTTGGGGCGGCAACCTCGCCGACATGGTGCGCGCTGCGCGCTATCTGCAGATCATCCACGAGGACGGCCTCGTGGAGAACGCCTCCCGGGTGGGTGCCTTCATGAAGGAGGGGCTCGAGAAGCTCGCGGCCGACTTCCCCGTCGTGGGCAACGTGCGCGGCAGGGGGCTCCTCCTGGCGCTCGACCTTCCCGACGGGGACGTGCGGACGCGCGTGCGCCAGGAGTGCTGGGACAGGGGCCTCGCCGTGCTCGCGTGCGGAGCACGCTCGATCCGCTTCCGCCCCCCGTTGGTGTTCACGGAGGCGGAGGCCGGTGAGGCGCTCGGCATCCTTCGCGAAGTGCTGAAAGGTCTCTGAGCACTCGTTCCGCCGTGCCGCTCCGGGGGGGCTTCCCCCTGGAGCGGCGGCGGGGTCATCTTTAGCGAGTCGTCCCACATAGACGCCCGGGCCCTGCCGGTCGCACCTTGCGGCCGATCCTCCTGCCCGAGGGAGGATGGAGCATGGTCGAGATTCGGATCCACGGACGAGGGGGCCAGGGCGGCGTCACGCTGGCGAAGCTCATCGCCACCTCCCGCTTCCTGCGGGGCCGATCGGTCCAGGCGTTCGGGCTGTATGCGGCCGAGCGCTCGGGTGCCCCGATCCAGGCATTCTGCCGCTTCGACGACGAGCCGATCAGGAACCGGAACCTCATCTACGAGCCGGACCACGTCGTCGTCCTGGATCCCACCCTGGTGGGGCCGGGCGTCGCGGCTGGGCTGAAGCCCGGCGGCTGGATCCTCCTCAACACACCCGAGCCTCCGGACGCGCTCGCCGCGACGTTCCCGTACAACCGGCTCGCCACCGTGGACGCCACGGCCATCGCGCGCGGGCACGGGCTGGGGAGCCGGAGCGTCCCGATCGTCAACACGGCCCTCGCCGGCGCGGTGGCCCGCATGCTGGAGATCCCGCTCGCGGAGATGATCGCGGCGCTCGAGCACATGGGCTTCGTCGGAGGCAACATCGAGTCCGCGAAAGACGCCCACGCGGCGGTCGCCCTGCGCGAGACGGTCGGCGTGGCCGCGCCCTCGACGAACGGGCGTGCCCGCCCCGGGATGGCACGGCGCGGCCCCAGCTTCGTGCGCGGCGACGGCGGCGCGCGCCCGGAGGTCCACACCGGCCAGTGGGCGACCGAGCAGCCGAGACGTCAGCAGTACGTCCCGCCGTGCAACGACGTGTGTCCTGCGGGCAACGACGTCCAGGGCTTCCTGCACGCGTTGGCCGAGGAGCGCGTCGACGACGCCCTGCGGGTCCTGCTGCACACGACTCCGTTCCCCTCGGTGTGCGGTCGGGTGTGTCCGGCACCGTGCATGGACGGCTGCAACCGCGTCCAGCTCGACGGGGCGGTCAACGTGCGTCAGCTCGAGCGCTTCGCGGGCGACCATGGCTCGGTGACGCTCGAGCCCGCGGCGCCCAGGCCGGAGCGCGTGGGCATCGTGGGCTCCGGTCCGGCCGGGCTGTCGGCGGCCTATCACCTCGCGCTCCTCGGCTACCCGGTGACGGTCTACGAGTCCGCGGCCGAGATCGGCGGCCTGCTGCGCAGCGGCATTCCGGAGTTCCGCCTGCCCGGGGCGGCCGTGCAGCGCGAGATCGACCGGATTCTCGACCTCGGCGTCGAGGTGATCACCGAGCTGCCCATCGACCGGACCCGCCTGCTGGACGTGGCCCGGAGCCACGACGCGGTGCTCGTGGCCACCGGCCTGCAGACCCTCCGGGGGCTTGGTCTGGAGGAGCCGGCGGAGGAGGGAACCGTCGCGCAGGGGATCGACTTCCTCGAGGAGGTGCACCGGGGCGGCGGCCGCCTGGACGGCGAGGACGTCGTCGTCGTAGGCGGAGGCAACACCGCGATGGACGCGGCGCGGGCCGCGCTGCGGGGCGGGGCGGCCTCGGTGCGGGTCCTGTACCGGAGGAGCCGCGCCGAGATGCCGGCGATCCCCGAGGAGGTGCGCGAGGCGATCGAGGAGGGCGTCGCGATCGACTTCCTCACCCAGCCGACCGCGGCGTACGGCTCGGCGCAGGCCAACGGCGACAGCCGATGCTTCACGCTCCGGTGCCGTCGCATGGAGCTCGGGGACCCCGACGCGTCGGGACGGCGGCGCCCCGTGGAGGTTCCGGACTCGGACTTCGACGTCCCGTTCACGCGCTTGCTCCTGGCGATCGGACAGTCTGCCGATCTCTCGCTGTTCCCCGACGGGACGGACGTCTTGGAGGGCGAGCGGCTCGCGGGGCCGTTCGCGAGCCCCGTCTACGCGCTGGGGGATCTGGCCACCGGCGAGGGGACCGTGGCGGGCGCCATCGGAAGCGGCCGGCGCGCCGCGCAGCGCATCCACGCCCTGTTCTCCGGCGAGGCGCTCGACCAGGGCATTCGCGTCCGTCCGGACGTGGACGTGTGGCACGATGAGGTCATCCGGCACGACAGGCTCAAGCTGAACCTGTTCGAGGGCCGCAGGGCCAGCGCGGGCAGCATGCTCCCGATCGGTCGGCGGCGCACGACGTTCGACGAGGTGCATCGCGGGCTGGCCGACGCGGCCGAGGCGAGCCGGTGCCTGTCGTGCGGCGTCTGCAACGAGTGCGACATCTGCGTCACGTACTGCCCGGAGGGGGTGCTGGAGCGGCGGGACGGGCAGATGGTCTTCGACTACGAGTACTGCAAGGGGTGCGGCATCTGCGTCGCGGAGTGCCCGCGCAACGTGCTCTTCATGAGTCACCTGTAGGAGGGGGCGCCGAGCCATGCCGATCGAGATCGTGACGGGCAACCACGCGGCCGGATACGCGCTGGCGGCGGGCGGGGAGGCGAACCGCGCAGCCCGCGGCGTCGTGTGCGGGATCTATCCCATCACACCACAGACGGAGATCGTGGAGTACGTCGCCGCCTTCCCGTTCACCAAGGGCCGCGTCGTGCCCGTGGAGAGCGAGCACTCCGCGATGGCCGTGGCCATGGGCGGCGCCCTCGCCGGCGCGCGCGCGTTCACGGCCAGCTCGGCGAACGGGCTCGCCTACATGGCCGAGAACGTGGCGGTCGCCGGCTTCTACCGCCTCCCGATCGTGATGGTGGCGGTGAACCGTACGCTCGGGCCTCCGTGGAACATCTGGGCCGACCAGGGCGACACCCTCATGCTGCGGGACTTCCCCTGGATCCAGCTCTACTGCTCCGACAACCAGGAGGTCGTGGACTCCACGCTGCTCGCATTCCGGCTCGCCGAGGATCCGCGGGTGCTCCTGCCGGTGATGGTGTGCCTGGATGCGTTCATCGTCTCCCACACCCAGGGCGAGACCGATCTCCCCGACCAGGAGAAGGTGGACCGCTATCTGCCCGAGATGCGTCTGCCCCACCGCTTGAAGGTGGACGACCCCCGGACGATGGGGGGCCTGATCTGGCCCGACGTCACGACGGCGCAGCGCCTGGAGGTGCACGAGGCGATGGGCCGCGTGGCCGAGGTCTACGAGGAGTGCCGCGCCGCGTTCCGGGACGGCTTCGGGCGCGACCCCGGCGCCGCGGTCGAGACGTACGAGGTCGAGGACGCGGACCTCCTGTTGGTCGCCTCCGCAACGATCGCGACGACCGCGCGCGAAGTGGTGCGCCGCCGGCGCGCAGCCGGCGAGAAGGTCGGGCTCGTGAAGATGCGCATGTTCCGTCCGTTCCCCGAGGAGGCGCTGCGCGAGGCGTGCCGGTCGGCGTCGCGCGTGGGCGTCCTCGATCGCGACTATGCCGCTGGCATGGGTGGCGTATGGTGGCAGGACACGCGGGCGGCGTTCCAGGGGCACCGGGACGACCTGATCGTCCAGGACTACCTGATGGGGATCGGAGGGGGGGACGTGACGCCGGAGCTGGTGGACGAGGTGCTGAACGACCTGGGGAGCCGGCCGAGCGCGGGGCCGCCCGTGTGGGTTGGAGTCCGAGCCGAGGAGGAGGCAGCCGTATGAGCACGGTCATCGAGGAGAAGGTCGGCAGCCGCTCCTTCCGGACGGTTCCGGAGGTTCCCCGGGGCGAGGGTTGGCTCCTGCGCGCCGGGAACACGAACTGTGGCGGGTGCGGGATGAGCGTCGGGCTGGTCATGCTCGGGCGCGCCCTGGCCGAGGCCGGGGAGACCTGCCAGCTCGTGATCCCGGCGAGCTGCGCCGCGGTCACGGCGGGTGCCTTCCCGACGACGAGCTACGGGGTGCCCACCGTGAACAGCACGTTCGCTTCGGCCTCGGCGGTCGCATCCGGAATCGCCGCGGTGCGGGACCTGAACGGCGAGCTGGAGCACGTCGTGTGCTGGGCAGGGGACGGGGGGACCTACGACATCGGGATGGCATCCCTCTCGGGTGCGGCCGAGCGCAACGAGGACATCCTCTACGTCTGCTACGACAACGAGATCTACGGGAACACCGGTGGGCAGCGCTCCTCGGCGACCCCGACCGGGGCGCGCACGACCACGACGCCGCGGGGCAAGCCGGAGGCGAAGAAGGACATCGTGGGCGTCATGGCGGCGCACCGCATTCCGTACGCCGCCACGCTCTCGATCGCCCATCCCGTGGACTTCAGGCGCAAGGTCCGCACGGCGCTGTCGCTGCACGGGATGCGCTTCCTCCTGATGCACTCGCCGTGCCCGACGGGCTGGAAGTCCGAGCCGGCCGACACGGTGGACCTCGTGCGCCTGGCGGTCTCGTCGGGGCTCTTTCCGCTCTACGAGGTCTTCGACGGCGTGCGCTACCGCATCAACGAGGACCCGGACTGGTCGGATCCCGAGGGCTACTTCGCGCGGCAGCGTCGGTTCGGGGCCGATCAGGTGGACCTCGACGGCACGCGCAGGGCGATCCGGGAGCGGTTCGAGCGCCTGCGGTTCCTCGCCGAGGCGTTCCCCGCCGCAGGGTGAGGAGCGACCCGAGCGTTCCCGTCGAGAGGGGCTGCCGGTATCCGGAGGCCCCTCTCGGCCGGAGCACCCCTGCACGTGGCCGCGACCCCGGAAACATCCTTTTCCGTCGGTGCGTCGAGGCTCTATACTAGAGGCCGCCTCGACGGCGGGTTCCGAGCCCGGAGCCCTGGTCGATACCGTACCATCGAGTTCAACGGAGAATCCCCCCCATGAAGAAGCGCATCCTCACCCTGGCCGCGGTGTGCCTCCTCGCGGCGCCGGGAGCGGCCGCGGCCCAGAGCTTCGGCGTCGGCGCGCGCGTCGGCACGCTGGGTGCAGGAGTGGAGGCCGCGTTGGGCCTCACGAGCCGGCTCGCCATCCGAGGGGGGATCGGCGTGCTCCCGCTCAAGCCGACCATGAACATCAAAGGTGTCGACTACACCCTGACGATGCCCAAGACCTGGTACAACATCGGGCTGGACCTGTACGTCGCCGGGCCCATGCACATCGGTGCGGGCATGCTCTTCAAGCCGGACAACCCCGTCGTAGGCGCCACCGTGGCGGCCTCGAAGACGATCACGATCGGGAACACGCAGTACACCACGCAGCAGCAGCTCAACCTGCACGGCACGTTCAACGCCAAGAAGTCGGCGCCCTACGTGCTGATCGGGTTCGGGAAGGAGACGTCGTCGGGGGTGGGGCTGTTCCTGGACCTCGGCGCGGCGTTCATCGGGGAGCCCAAGGTCTCGCTGACGGCCTCGGGAGATCCCAGCGTCACGAGCGATCCGCAATTCCAGACCAGCCTCCAGCAGGAACAGACCGACATCCAGAACAAGGCCACCTACCTGAAGATCTGGCCGATCATCAACCTGGGCATCAAGGTAGGCTTCGGCCACTGAGGGCGCTCGGCCCGTCAGGCCAGCGCCTGCTCGATCGCCTTCAGGAGCTCCGGGACCTCGAACGGCTTGCCGAGGAACGGCTCGCCCGCCGCCTCCACCGCGCGGCGGAAGGAGCCGTGCGTCGAGTAGCCGGACGTGTAGAGGATCCTGAGGCCCGGCCGGCGCGCGAGCAGCGCATTGGCCGCCTCGCGCCCGCCCAGGCCGGGCAGCACGAGGTCGCACAGGAGCAGGTGGATCGGATGCGGGTACGTGTCCAGGACCTCCATGGCCTTCCGCGCGTCGCTGGCCTCCAGGACGTCGAAGTCATACAGGCTCAGGATCTTGCGGACCGACGCGCGCACATCGTCGTCGTCGTCGAGGATGAGGATCGTGCGGCCCCCTCCGGATACCTTGCGCGGCGATACGTCCGGCTCGCTCACGACGCCACCTCCTGTGACAGGGCTCCAGGACGCCGTCGCCCCCGGGTGGGAAGCCCCGGCCTCCGTTCCGCCAAGATAGAGGGAGGAGGCGCGTGAAGCACCCTGCCGCTCTGCTGCGCCTCCCGGACGACGCCAGGTGCCTCTACGCCTTCGCCCACGGGGCGGGGGCCGGCATGCACCACCCGTTCATGGAGGCGGTGGCGGAAGGGCTGGCGCGTAGGGGCGTCGCCACGTTGCGCTACGAATTTCCCTACATGGAGCGCGGCTCCCGCGCGCCCGACCGGCCTCCGGTTCTCGTGGAGGCGGTGCGCTCGGCCGTGCACGAGGCGTCGCGTCGCGCCCCGCTCCTCCCACTCCTGGCCGGTGGCAAGTCGATGGGGGGACGCATGACCTCCATGGCGGCCGCCGAGGGGGGGCTCCCTGGAGTGCGCGGCATCGCGTTCTTCGGCTTTCCCCTGCACGCGGCAGGCCGGCCCGCGAGCGCGCGAGGGGCCCACCTCGACCACGTCGGGCTGCCCATGCTCTTCCTTCAGGGCAGCCGGGACAGGCTGGCCGATCCGTCGCTGCTCGAGCCTCTCGTGCGGCGGCTCCGTCCCGAGCCGGCCCTGCACGTCGTGGAGGGAGCCGACCACGGGTTCCACGTCCTCAGGCGGTCGGGACGCACGGACGCGGATGTGATCGAGGAGCTGTGCGACGCGTTCGCGGCCTGGGCCGCAGGGGTCATCCGGGGCACGAAGCGGTGACGAAGTCCTCGCCCAGGACCGAATCGAGAGCCGCGACCAGCCGCTCGGCGTCCGTGGAGGAGAACGGCAGGGGCGGCTTGATCTTGAGCACGTCGTGGTCGGGCCCGTCCGTGCTGAGCAGGATCCCCTTGTCCTTCATGCGCTCGACCACGTAGCGAGCGACTCCCGGCGCGGGCGTACGCCGGTCACGGTCACGGACCAGCTCGACCCCGAGGAACAGGCCGAGCCCCCGCACGTCGCCCACGGCCCGATGGCGCTCCCCGAGCGCGCACAGGGCGGCGCGCAGGTCGCCTCCCACCCGTGCGGCTTGCTCCTGCAGGCGCTCGCTGGCGAGCACGTCCAGCACCGCCTGGCCGACGGCGGCCGACACGGGGTTGCCGCCGAACGTGCTGAAGAACTCCATCCCGTTCGCGAACGACTCCGCGATCTCCGGAGTCGTCACGACGGCCCCGATCGGGTGGCCGTTCCCCATGGGCTTGCCGAGCGTGACGATGTCGGGGACGACCCCCTGCGTCTCGAACCCCCATGCGTGGCTTCCCACCCGGCCGAAGCCGACCTGCACCTCGTCGGCGACGCACACGGCGCCCGCTCGGCGCGCGTGACCGTACGCCTCCCTGAGGTAGCCGGCGGGCAGCTCGATCTGGCCCGCGCACGACGGCAGGCTCTCGCACAAGAACGCCGAGGGCGCGTGCCCGGCGCCGGCGAGCTGGTCGAACGCCCGTCGCACGTGCTCGGCGTAGCGCGGCCCTGCCTCCGGATCGTCTCGGCGGTGGGGGCCGCGGTAGGTGTCCGGCAGCGGAACGGCCCGTACCCACGCCGGCGCTCCCTCGCCGCCCGGTCCGGAGAACTTGTAGTGGCTCACGCCCACGAGGGTGCCCGTATGTCCGTGGTAGGCGCCCTCGAGGGCGACGATGCCCGTGCCACCCGTATGCGCGTGGGCGAGGCGCAGGGCGAGCTCGTTCGCCTCGCTGCCGGAGTTGACGAAGAAGCAGATGCGCAGCCGGTCGGGGAACAGCGCCGCGAGTCGCTCGGCGTACGCCACGGCCTCCTCGTGCAGGTAGCGTGTGTTCGTGTTGAGGACGGCCATCTGCCGTTGGCCCGCGCGCACGACGTGCGGGTGCTCGTGGCCGACGTGCGCCACGTTGTTCACACAGTCCAGGTAGGCGCGCCCCAACACGTCGAAGAGGTGGACGCCGCGGCCGCGCACCGCGTGGATGGGGCGCTCGTACGAGAGGCTCAGGTTGGGCGCGAGGGCGCGGCTCCTCCGCTCCCGCAGATGCTCCGGGTCGTGCCAGCGCACGTCGACCGACAAGCGCAGGAGGAGGTTCGGGTCCGGGCAGAGGGAGCGCCACACGGCTCGCTCGCGCGGAGCGGCGACGCCCGGAAACTCGCCGTCGCGGTCGAGCAGGTCGGCGATGATCTGGAAGTGGAGATGCTCGGGCCAATCCCCGTTCTCGGGCGCCGGCCCGACGCGTGCGAAGCCCTCGCCCGCCCGCAGCGACGCTCCCGGGTGGAGGCCGAGCACCGAAGCCCGCTCCAGGTGTCCATACAGGGTCCAGAACGGTCCGTCCGGCCCCCGGTGCTCGAGGATGACGGTGGGGCCGTAGTCCAGGCGGGCCGCGTTGTCGCGCACGCTGTGGACCGTCGCCGGCAACGGAGCGCGCACCTCGGCGCCCGCCGGGACGAACAGGTCGACGCCGAGGTGCACCGTGCGGCGCTCGGGCATCTCTCCGCCCGGCGTGTCGAAGGCTTCGGTCAGGTAGAAGCCCCTCGGCTCGTCGTACCGGCCGACGCCCACGCTCGCGCCGGCTTCCTCCAGCGCGTCGGAGATCCGGCCGGCGAAGGCCGCGGTGTCGTCGGTATCGCGCCCGGTCAGCAACGGGCTGCCCACGCTCAGGTCGAGGACGGTCACCGTTCCGCCCGCCGGAACGGGAGCCAGAACCGGCTGCGGCGTGCAGCGCGAGAGCCATCGCTCGAGCCCGCGCTCCCGCCCGCTGGGCGGGTATCCGCAAGCCTCGCGCAACAGCCCCGTCGCGATGCGCTCGTGGACGTGACCGAGCACCTCCAGGGCCGCCCACGCCGGGGCTTCCGACACCATGAGATAGTCGTCGACGTCTCCTCGGGCCGCCCGCCGGGCGGCCGTGATGGAGACGCTCGCGGCGAGGCGCGCGCGCGCCAGCGGGACGAGGATGTCGATCTCCTCCTCGCTGAGCGGACGGGCCTGGTGGTAGCCCGCCACGACGCGGGCGGCGGCCGCGGTGGGGTCCGGCGCGTCCAGCATCATGTACGCGAGCGCCACCGCCAGGTCGAAGGCGGCGGGGGCGGCGTGCACGTCGCCGAAGTCGAGGATCCCGGACACGCGCCGCGGTCCCTCCAGGGGAGGGGAGACCAGCACGTTGTGGTCGTTGACGTCGCCGTGGATCGGCTGCACCGGCAGCGCGGCCGCCTTCGGCGTGACCTCGTGGAAGGAGGCCAGTGCGGCACTCAGGCGCTCACGGCGGTCCGGATCGGTCACGAGCTCGAGCCCGCTCGCGATCACGTCGCCCGCCCGGGCGAGCGCCCAGTCGAAGTCCGGACGCGCGGGGACGGTCCCCGGATAGCGCGCCAGCAGGGCGTCCAGCTCACCGAGCCGGCCGCCCACGTCGCCGAGCAGCGCGTCGTCGCGGGGCCGTGCGCGCGCGAAGACCGTGCCCGGGAGATACTCGAGGAGAAGCAGGCGCCAGGGCTCGCCCGACGGCGCGGAGGTCCGGACGAGCGGACGGCCGTCCGGCGCGGGCAGGATCCTCGGAAGCGGAAGAGAGCCCATGCGCGGCGCGAGCCACGACAGGAGCTCGCCCTGGAACTCCAGAGCGTCGTCCCGATCTCCGGGCGAGGAGACCTTGAGGACCCGTCGAGTCCCGTCTCTGCCCTCGAGCAGGAAGTTCCGGTCGCGCTCACCGGGGAGTGGAGACGCCTCCGCGAGCACCCCGAAGTGCTCCTTCCCGAGCTGGGCCGCGGTGGCGGCGTCTACGTCCGGTCTGGGTTGGATGTGGATCATGGAATCGGCGCGGTGATCACGGAGGAGCGGCTCGGGGCTGGCCCCATCGCTCCCGGTGACAGTAAGCTCCCCGGCGTCGGGCGCACAGGGGATCCGGCGCCGAGCGGGCATCCCGGCCGGCGATGGTGGTCCCCGAGCGCCCTGCGCGGCAGACCCCAGCGATGGAGCCAACGTCATGACCCTCCCGGCCCTTCGCTCCTCCGGACGCCCCGCGGGCTTCCGGGGAGCCCTCCTCCTGCTGGCCGCCGTGTGCCTGGCCGTGCCGGCGCGCTCGCAGGCCCAGGTCCCTGCGAAGTTCACGAACCTCCGGGTCCTTCCCAAGAACATCAGCCGTCGCCGCCTCCTCGAGACGATGCACGGCTTCACGGAGGCGCTCGGGGTGGGGTGCTCCGGCTGTCACGCCCGCCAGAAGGGTGACCCACGAAGGCTCGACTTCCCGTCCGACAAGAAGTGGATGAAGCGCGACGCCCGCGTCATGCTCCGCATGGTCGAGACGATCAACCGCACCATCCTGCCGAAGCTGCCCCGGAGGGGCACCCCGCGCGTGAGCGTGACCTGCATGACGTGCCACCGGGGCCGGCGGCGACCGGAGCCCCTCGACCAGATCCTCGCGGAAGCGATCCGGACGCAGGGCATGGACTCGGCCGTCGCCCGATACCGGGAGCTGCGTGCGCGCTATTACGGCACGGCGGCGTACGACTTCAGCGACCGGCCGTTGATCGACCTGGCGGAGCGCCTCGCCCCGGGCAACCCGGCGGGCGCCCTGCGCCTCCTGGATCTCTCCGTGGAGTTCAACCCGCAGTCGGCGCCGAGCTACTTCCTGATGGGCCGGATCCACGAGCAGCGAGGGGACCGGCAGGCGGCGATCCAGGCGTACCAGAAGGCGGTGCAGCTCGCGCCGGGGTTCGGGCCCGCACGGGCACGGCTGGATTCCCTGAGAAGCGGAGGCTGAAGGCGACGGGGAGGATCCACCGGAGCTCCTCGCGACAGCCCGAGGAGCGGGGCGGATCCTCCCCGTCGCCCCGCTCGCTCCCGGTCACATGCTCTCGATCACGAACGTGTAGCGATCGCCGAGCGTGTAGTGGGCCATGCGGGCCCCGAGGAGGTTCACCACCGCCTCGCCGAGTGCCCGGTCCTTCGTCACGATCGAGATCCCGATGAGGACTCCGGTGTCCGGATGCTGGGGAAGGCCGTCGGGCAGGACCCAGTTCTCCCAGTCCAGCTCGTAGCCCTCGCGGACGAAGCTGAAGTTGTCGGGCAGATACCTCGCGAGCCCTTCCGGGACGCGGCCGGTGGAGGCGTCCGGCGGCCACTGGAGGTGATCGGCGTAGTAGTTCTGCACGGCCACGCGAACCGTCTCGAAGTCGCCCGCCACGGACGCGGCCTCGGCCTTGAGCAGGACCGCGTGGAGGTTGGGCGTGGCCATGCGGGCCAGGGTGCCCATGATCGCGGTGACCGTGAGCAGCTCCACCATGGTGAAGCCCGAGCGTCCCTTCGCGACGAGCAGGCCCCGGCGGGGGAGGCGGCGCAGGAAGGGGAACAGCCTCATCGGCGGATCCTGGGGCTCTTACCCTCCAGCACGCCCGCCGCCGGGCCCACGAACGCGAGAGGCGAGGTCTCGGAGTCGTATTCGAGCCGGACCCGCGCGGACGTCCCGAACAGCTCGTAGAAGCGGCTGTCCTTTCGGTGGTATCGCATCCCGGGGAAGACCGGCCCCGCTTCGGCGAGCACGTAGGGAAGGCGCCCGTGCTGCTTCTGGTACGCCAGGATCTTCTGCGACTGCAGGAACATGTCGACCCGCAGCGACCGCGCCTCGTCGGCGACGGTGGGCACGGGTGGAGGCTTGACCGCGAGCCAGGAGGGCGACGCGAGCCAGACGTACGCCATCGCCGCCCACACGACCGTGAGCACACCCCGACGGATGCGGGTGCGCTTGCGCGTGCGTTCCTCTGCGGCCCTCGCCGCTTCGACGCGCTCGGCCTGGTCCCGCAGCACGGCCACCAGCGCGCGTGCGCGCTCGTCCTCCTCGCTCATCTCCTTGCGGAGATCGCCCGGGCGAGCAACGACCTCCCGGCCGTCGCCGGGTTTGGGGTCCGGGTCTGTCATAACGCGGTCGGTGGAAGCCGGGGGGGACCCTGAAGGTGCGGAACCGTGGTGTGGACTACAAATCTAGGTCCGGGCGCCGCCGCAGCCCAAGCGTTTCGTGACCCGCCGTCCCTTCGTCACGGCGTCTGCCCCGCGGGCGCCGCCCGCGGGGCCGGCTCTTCGCGAGGGTCCGGCCGCTCCGCGGCACCGACGACGAGAGTCCACGTGCTGTCTCGGGCGAAGGAGACGAGGGGCCCGTAGTGATGGAGGAGGGCGGCGAGGAGCGGACGCTCCGTGGACTGCAGGGTGATGCCCGCCAGGGTGTCCAGCACCGGCGGCCCGGGGGCCACACCGTCCGCCGTGCGGCCCTCGGACCGCGCGTCGTCGCCTTCTCTCACGCCGGCAAAGAGGTCCCACTCCAGCCGGTAGTGCGGGCCCGTGAACGCCACCCCCGGAGGAAGCGCCCCCCGCAGCGCGGCGGGCATCTCTCCGGGCGGCGCGCTCTGCGGCCACGCGCCCGTGCGAAGGTGGACCTGCCGGGCTGAGGCCCGGATCGCGTCCATCTCGCGGATGGCGGCCCGCACGCGGTGCTCGAAGACGGCCCGGCGGAGGCTCGGGTATGCGGCCGCGGCGACGAGCGCCAGGACCGCCAAAGCCAGAAGGCCCTCGGCGGCCCGTGCCGCGCACGAGCGCGTGGGTGCTCCTGCGCCCCGGCTCATCGCCGACGGCTCTCCGTCCAGGCCGCCGCCACAGCCCTGAAGTCGGGCGCCGGGTCGGCGGAGTCGTACACCACGCGCGACCCGTCGTCCAGGACCGCGACCAGCTGGTACACGCGGTCGTTCGAGCGGACGAAGGTGACGCCCGGCATCGGGCGGGGCAGTTCGTCCAGGGAGTACGGAAGGTGCCCGTGGGTCAGCCGGAACGCGTCGATCTGCCGAGCCTCGAGATCGAGCACGGCGAGCGTGCCCCGCGCGACGTCTGCGTGGCGCAGCACGGGGAGGGGCGAGGGGGAGAGCCAGGACGGCGGAGACACGGCCAGTACGGCCGCTGCGGCCAGCAGGACGAGGGCGAGCAGCATCTTCCAGCCCGTGCGGTGCGGTCCGGATCCGGGCCGCCGGAATGCCTCGTCCTTCGCGGATGCCTGCGCCAGCGCCTCCGCGAGAAGCCGCTCGCGGTCCGCCTCGGGGCTGAGCCGCTCGACGGGAGGATCGTGGTCTGGGTAGGTCACGGACGGTCCGGGAACGGGAGGATTCGGCACCAACATAAGGTGGCCGCTCGCTCACCGCGGGATCAGCGCACCAGCTTCCGGTACTTCAGCCGATGGGGCAGCTCCGCATCCGCTCCGAGGCGGCGACGGCGGTCCTCCTCGTACTCCTGGTAGTTGCCCTCGAACCAGGCGGTCCGGCTCTCCCCCTCGAACGCCAGGATGTGGGTCGCGATCCGGTCCAGGAACCAGCGGTCGTGCGACACGACCATCACGCAGCCGGCGAAGTCGAGGATCGCATCTTCCAGGGCGCGCAGCATGTCGACGTCCAAGTCGTTCGTGGGCTCGTCCAGGAGCAGCACGTTCCCCCCGGCCTTGAGCAGCTTGGCCAGGTGGAGGCGGTTGCGCTCACCACCCGAGAGCGCTCCCACCTTCTTCTGCTGCTCCGGTCCTCTCAGGTTGAACCATGACAGGTAGGCCCGGGCGTTCACCTCGGCACGACCGAAGTGGAGGATGTCCTGCCCATCGCTCACCTCCTCGAACACCGTCTTGTCGGACCTGAGCGAGGCCCGCGACTGGTCCACGTAGGCCAGCTGGACCGTCTCGCCCACTGCGATCGTGCCCCGGTCGGGCTTCTCCGCCCCGACGATCATCCTGAAGAGGGTCGTCTTGCCCGCTCCGTTCCCGCCGATGACGCCGACCACCGCTCCGCGCGGCACGTCGAAGGACACGTCGTCCATGAGCACGGTGTCCCCGAAAGCCTTGGACACGCCGTCGGCCCGGATCACGACGTCCCCGAGACGAGGTCCCTTCGGGATGAGGATCTCCGCGGTGCGGATGCGCTCGCGCTCGTCGCTGGCCAGCAGCTCCTCGTACGCGCTCAGACGCGCCCTTCCCTTGGCGTGGCGGGCGCGCGGCGCCATGCGGACCCACTCGAGCTCGTGCTGCAGCGTCTTCCGGCGGGCTGACTCCTGCTTCTCCTCCACCCGCAGGCGCTCCTCCTTCTGCTCGAGCCAGGAGGAGTAGTTGCCCTTCCACGGGATGCCCTCGCCGCGGTCGAGCTCCAGGATCCACCCCGCCACGTTGTCGAGGAAGTAGCGGTCGTGCGTGACGGCGACGACCGTGCCGGGCAGCGCAGCCAGGTGATGCTCCAGCCAGGCCACGGACTCGGGGTCGAGGTGGTTGGTCGGCTCGTCGAGGAGGAGGAGGTCGGCCTGCTCCAGGAGGACCCGGCAGAGCGCCACGCGCCGGCGCTCGCCTCCCGAGAGCGTCGCCACGTCCGCTTCGGGCGGGGGGAGGCGGAGGGCGTCCATCGCGATCTCGAGATGCCGGTCGAGCTCCCACGCGCCTGCAGCGTCGATGCGGTCCTGCAGGCGGGCCTGCTCCTCCATGAGCGCGTTCATCTCCTCGTCGCTCGATACCTCGGAGAACCTCGCGCTCACCTCCTCGAAGTCCCTCAGGAGCGCCCGGATCCCCGCCACCGCGAGCTCGACGTTCCCCCGCACGTCCAGGGTGGCGTCGAGCTCGGGCTCCTGTGGCAGGTAGCCGACGCGCGTCCCTCTCGCGGCCCACGCCTCGCCGAGGAAGTCCTTGTCCAGGCCGGCCATGATGCGCAGGAGGGAACTCTTGCCGGCGCCGTTCGGTCCTACCACGCCGATCTTGGCCCCCGGGTAGAAGGCGAGGCTGATCTCGTTGAGGATCTGCCGCTTCGGGGGCACGATCTTGGAGAGCCGGTGCATGTGGTAGATGAACTGGGGTCCGCTCATGGCTCGGGGCGGTTCGGGGAATGAACGTGGGAGACAGACCTGCGGCCGGGAGCAGGCGTACCAATTTGATAGCCTTGCGGTCGCCGTCCAGCACTCCGATCTTGCGCCGGAACCGAGCGATGTGCCAGTGATGGAGACGGGCCCGGCTCTCTCGCGGGCCCTCGGCGCGAAGCGAGGCAAACATGTACGACCGCCAGAGGTCTGCCGCTCGGCGGACCTGTCGAGGCATATCCTGAGCTTGTCGAGGATGGACGAGGATGGAGGTGCCGGCTTCGGGCCGGCGGAGGGCGAGTTGTTGTCAGCGCTCGCGCAGCGGCCGGCCGGCGCTCACGAGCGGCAGATGGCGGAGAAGACCATGCCTGGTGGGGAGACGATCCTGGTTGTGGACGACGACCCCTCCGTGCTTCAAGTCGCCAGCAAGGTCCTGCGACGGGGCGGCTACGACGTGCTCGAGGCAGGCGGCGGTGACGAGGCGTTGCGGGTGGCCGAGGAGCGGCGCGGACACATCCATCTCCTGCTCACGGACGTGGTCATGCCGGGCATGGGCGGACGCGAGCTCGGCGAAAGGCTCTCGGAGCTCTACCCGTCGATCCGTCTCCTCTTCATGTCGGCGTACACGGAGGACGAGGTGCTCCTGCAGGGCGTGCGTGTCGCCGAGGTCAACTTCATCGCCAAGCCCTTCACGGTGGAGGGGCTCCGCTCCCGGGTGCGGGAGATCCTCGGTGTCGAGGCGATCTGAGATGGGTCCGACCCGCGAGGCCCTGTGACTGCCGACGGGATGGCCGGGCAGGTGCGTGCAGGCCTGCTGGCGCTGGTCGCGATCGCGCTCGTGCGGGGGCCCGTCGCGGCTCAGGCCGCCAGGCCCCACCTGCTGACGCGGTGGGCGGCGGACGTCGACACGGCGCACGTCCTTCCCGACTACCCCCGCCCCCAGATGGTGCGCTCCGCCTGGCGCAATCTGAATGGCTGGTGGGACTACGCCGTGCGCGACAGCGCGGCACCGGAGCCCCACAGGTGGGACGGTCGCATCCTGGTCCCGTTCCCCATCGAGTCCCAGCTCAGCCGGGTGCGGAAGGCGGTGACCCCTGCCCAGCGCCTCTGGTACCACCGTACCTTCCGCGTCCAGGCTCCTTCGGGCGGGCGCCTCCTGCTCCACTTCGGCGCGGTGGACTGGGACGCGGTCGTGTACGTGAACGGGCATCGCGTGGGGGAGCACCGGGGCGGGTACGATCCCTTCACGTTCGACATCACCGACGACCTGTCACCGGGCCCCGTGCAGAACCTGGTCGTGTCGGTGTGGGACCCCACGGATGCGGGCGAGCAGCCGCGCGGCAAGCAGGTGCTCCATCCCCACGGGATCTGGTACACGGCGGTCACCGGCATCTGGCAGACCGTGTGGCTCGAGCCCGTTCCGGCGGCGTACGTCCGCTCGCTGGATATCCGCCCCGACGTGGATTCCTCGCGGGTCGTGCTGCGGGTGAGCGCGGCGGGAGCGGGTGACGGGGCGCGGGTGCACGCGGAGGTGCTCTCGGAGGGGCGCAGGGTGTCGGAGGCCGACGGCGTCGTCGGCGAGCCGATCACGCTGGCCGTGCCGCACGCTCGGCTCTGGTCTCCCTCGGACCCCTTCCTGTACGCGCTGAAGGTGGACCTGGCGGGCGGGGACTCGGTGTCGAGCTACTTCGGGATGCGCAAGATCTCCGTGGAGCGCGACAGCACGGGGGTGCTCCGGCTCTTCCTGAACAACCGACCCCTCTTCGAGTTCGGGCCCCTGGACCAGGGGTGGTGGCCGGGAGGGCTCTACACCGCACCCACGGACGCCGCGATCCGCTCGGACATCGAGACGATGCGCCGCCTCGGGTTCAACATGGTCCGCAAGCACGTCAAGGTGGAGCCTGCCCGCTGGTACTACTGGGCCGACCGGCTCGGGCTGCTCGTCTGGCAGGACATGCCCAGCGGCGAGAACCGCACGCCTGCCGCCCGGAAGGAGTTCGAGTCCGAGCTGCACCGGATCGTGCACGCGCTCCGCAACCATCCGTCGATCGTGATGTGGGTGCCGTTCAACGAGGGCTGGGGCCAGTTCGACACCCGGCGCATCGTGAGGTGGCTGAAGTCGTACGACCCCACGCGCCTGGTGGACGAAGCCAGCGGCTGGACGGACCGGGGCGCGGGGGCCGTGATCGACGAGCACTCCTATCCCGGCCCCGCGATTCCCGCGAACGACGGGCGCCGCGCCCGGGTGCTCGGCGAGTTCGGCGGGCTGGGCCTTCCGCTCGCGGGCCACACCTGGGTCGCCCAGAACAACTGGGGCTATCGGACGTTCACGGACACGGCGGCCCTGGGCCGGGCCTACCTCGGGCTGCTGCGCCAGCTCCACTTCCTGGAGGGCGAGGGACTGGCGGCGGCCGTCTACACCCAGCTCACGGACGTGGAGGTCGAGGTCAACGGCATCATGACCTGGGACCGGGCGATCCTGAAGCTGCCCGTGGCGGCGGCGCGCGCGGCCGCCGAGCGCCTGTACGGTCCCCTTCCCATCGTGCGCGGCGTGGTGGCGACGTCCCGGTCGGAGGGCCAGCTCTGGCGCTACACCACCGCGAGCCCCGGCCCGGGATGGACGAAGCCCGGCTTCGACGACGCGTCGTGGCGGGAGGGGCTCGGAGGGTTCGGAAGGACGCGCGAGGCGGGGACGCGGGTACGCACGCCGTGGACCTCCCGGGATCTGTGGATGCGGCGCACGTTCGTGCTCGCGGGCGGCAGGCTGAAGGATCCCGAGCTCTTCGTATGGCACGACGAGGACGCGGAGATCTACGTCGACGGCGTGCTGGCCGACTCCCTGCCGGGGTTCGACCAGGCGTACGAGGTGCTGCCGATGAGCGAGGCGGCGAGGCGTGCGCTCACGCCGGGTACCCACACCCTCGCCGTGCACGTACGCAACACCGTTGGAGGGCAGTACATGGACGTCGGCATCGTGGACGTCGAGCGGCCGTGAGCACGAGCGCAGGAGCGCGTTTCATCCCTGTCGCCTGACCGTAGGGATTCTCCCGACTCCAAGTTCCACAGAATCCCCACCGCCCCGCGCCTTTTCCTCCCGACACCCCCTCTCTACCTCCTCAGGTAGCTTCCCCCTGGGCCACCCGGCCGATCAGGCTGGGGAGACAACCGACCCTCTCCCTCTGGAGGGAAGGAATGGCGATGAAGCTGGCGACCGCCGACGCGCGCGCGTCGACGGGGCAGGAAGCTCGCGTGCGGCGTGTGTCCGACCTTTCGGTCGAAATCGTCTCCGACTCCGGCGAAGGGGCCCAGAAGTGCGGGCAGATCTTCGGTTCCGTGTCGGCCAAGATGGGCAACGGCGTCTGGACCGTGGAGATCATCCCGGCCGAAGTCGAGCCTCCGCCCCGAAACCCCGCCGGTGCCTCGGGCATCCGCATCCGGCTGGGCGATCGCGAGGTGACCAACTGGGGCGACGAGACCAATCTGGTCGTCGCCTTCAACGAGCAGGCCCTGCTCGGGCGGCACGATCTCGACGCGCTCGCCCCCGACGCGACGATCCTCGTCGAGAACATGTGGGCCACCCACCCGAACCCGGACGTGCGGGCCGAGTGGGACAGCGCCATGAAGAAGCTCTCCGGCAGGAGCTACCGCATCATCGAGGTCCCCATGGAGGAGCAGTGCCTCACCGTGGTGGAC
Organism: Longimicrobiales bacterium; assembly: GCA_046704285.1. Taxonomy (GTDB): domain Bacteria; phylum Gemmatimonadota; class Gemmatimonadetes; order Longimicrobiales; family Gaopeijiaceae; genus SZUA-318. The sequence continues at coordinate 30,518 of JBJKSF010000170.1, forward strand.
AACGCCCGGCACGGCAAGAACATGTTCGCGCTGGGGATGCTGTGCTGGATCTTCGATCGTGACCTGGAGAAGGCCCGCGAGCAGATCGCGTACTCGTTCCGCAAGAAGTCCGAGGAGGTCACCCGGGTGAACGTCGAGCTGCTGGAGCTCGGCTGGGCCTGGGCCGAGGCCAACCTGGACTTCCGCTACGACATCCCCACGATGTCGGACACGGTGCCCAAGGTCGTCATGAACGGCAACGACGCGATCGCGCTGGGCGCGGTGGCGGCGGGGCTGGAGCTGGCGGCCATGTACCCGATCACGCCGGCCACGAGCGTGTCGCACATGCTCGGCGAGGTCTTCGAGCGCTTCGGAGGCGTGCTGCACCAGGCCGAGGACGAGATCGCCGCGGCGGGCGTGGCCATCGGAGCGGGCTACGCCGGCCGGTGCGCGTTCACGATCACGTCCGGTCCCGGGCTCGCGCTCAAGACCGAGTTCCTCGGCCTGGCCGTCATGACCGAGGTGCCGCTCGTGCTGGTGGACGTCCAGCGTGGCGGTCCCAGCACGGGCCTGCCCACCAAGGTGGAGCAGTCCGACCTGCTGGCGGCCACGTACGGTCAGCCGGGCGACGCGCCCCACGTGGTGCTCGCGCCGGCCACGATCGAGGAGTGCTTCACGATCATGACCACGGCGCGCCGCATCGCCGAGGCCCTGCGCACGGTCGTCATCGTCCTGTCCGACGCGAACCTGGCGACGGGCGTCGCACCGTTCCCGAGGCCCGAGCTGTCCGTGGAGTGGCAGCCCGCGCCTCCCGACCAGCGTCCGATCCCGAAGGGGCTGGCGCCCTACGACTGGGATCCGCGGACGGGGCTGTCGCGGCGCTTCATCCCCGGTCAGGCCGGCGGCGAGCATACGCTGACCGGGCTGGCGCACGACGAGCGCAGCAAGGTGGCCTACGACAGCTCGACCGTGCAGCGCTCCCACGACATGCGCAGCCGCAAGATCGCGGTGTTCCAGAACAGCCTCCGGCCGCCGGAGATCAACGGCGATCCCGAAGGGGGCGACCTGCTGATCGTGGGCTGGGGGAGCACGAAGGGGGCGATCGAGGAGGCGGTGGAGCGCGCGCGCCGCGAGGGGCTCTCCGTGTCGTCGACACACCTGACCTTCCTCTCGCCACTGCAGCCCGGCCTCAAGGAGATCTTCTCGCGGTTCCGCAAGGTGATGACCGTGGAGATCAACTACTCCGACAGGGCCGATGCTCCGTACATCGACGAGCAGAACCGCCGGCGGGGGCAGCTCTCGATCCTGCTGCGCTCGGCCACCCTCGTGGACGTCGACTGCTGGACCCGGGTGCTGGGAGAGCCACTCCGGCCGGGCAAGATCCTTCAGGCCATCCGGGAGCACATCCCGGGCGGAGGTGCGGCATGATCGCCGAATCGTGTTCGCTGCTGCAGGCTTCTCTCGCGGAGGACGACCGCGTCTTCGGGATGGACGATTACCAGGGGCCGATCGCCCGCTGGTGCGCGGGATGCGGGGACCACTCCGTGCTCACGGCCGCGCAGCGCCTCATGGCCGACAAGCAGCTCAAGCCCGAGACGACGGTGTTCGTGTCCGGGATCGGCTGCTCGAGCCGGTTCCCGCACTACATGAAGACATACGGCTTCCACGGGATCCACGGCCGTGCGCTCCCGGTGGCCACCGGCGTGAAGCTCACCCGGCCGGACCTGGACGTCTTCGTCGTGATGGGTGACGGAGACTGCGTGTCGATCGGTGGCGGGCACTGGATCCACGCGATCCGCTACAACCTCGACATGGTGGCGCTGCTCCTCGACAACAACATCTACGGCCTGACGAAGAAGCAGACGTCGCCCACCACGCCGAAGGGCTACAAGAGCAACACGCAGCCCTACGGCAGCTACCTGCCCCCGATGAACCCGCTGGAGACCACGCTGGGCGTGACCAACGCCTCGTTCGTGGCCCAGACGGCGGAGTGGATCCCGGCTCACCTGTTCGCGACGCTGAAGGCCGCGTACGAGCATCGCGGGCTCTCCTTCGTGCGCGTCCTGCAGCGCTGCCCGCACTTCACGCCCGACCTCTACGGGGAGATGGTGAAGCACCCGGAGGCGGTGGAGCTCCTGGACCATCCGGAAGGGATCCACGTCGACGGGCTCGAGAAGATCTACACACATCAGATCCGCCACGACCCGGCCGACCTGCATCGCGCCCGCGAGCTCGCCGAGGACATGTCGGCGGTCCGCCTGGGCCTGTTCTTCCGGGACGAGTCCAGGCCCCGGTACGAGGAGACGCGCGCGCTGCCCAAGCACACCGCGCGGCAGAAGATCGACCTCTTGAACGAGGAGTTCGAGCGCTATGCCGTCTGAAGCCCCGAGCACCCAGGTGGCCGAGGATCCGACGGTCCTCGCGCTGGACGCGCTCCGGAGCCGGGTGGAGTCGTTCCGCTCGGCGGTGGCGGTCGCCTTCGAGGAGATTCGCTCGTTCACGGCGCTCAGCCGCGGCGCCAGCGAGTTCCGGGCCGAGAAGGCCCTCGCGGAGCTGGGGCCGTTCGGCGTCGGCCGTATCGATCCCGAGCGGTTCGCCGCGCTGGCGGGGGAGGGCGAGGAGCTCTCGCCCGAGGCCCTGGAGATCCTTGACCAGGCGCAGAGCGTGCTCGCGGAGTTCTCGGACGACGCGGACCTGCATCGGGTGACGGTGGTGCCCGGAGGCGACCTCCGCGACGCGGTGAAGGACGCGCTCACGCAGCTCGGCCGCGTCTTCGGCGCCGCCCGGGCCGTCGACCTCGCGCGCGCGGGGCGCTTCGAGCCCGACGAGCACGTGGCGCTGCTGGGCTCGCTGCCGTTCCGGAAATGGAACCGCATGGAGCGCCAGATGGCTCCTCCCCTCGTCGTCGAGGTGAGCGCGGAAGACCTCCTGCCCGCCGGCCTGGCAGAGTTCCTGGACGGGGCGATGAAGATCATCCTCGTGGTGAAGGGGCCCACGGCGCCCGCACCGCTGGCGCGGCTCATCACCCCGGGAACGTTCGTGGTGCAGGCTGCGGACCCCGCCGCCTTGGGCGCTCTGGCCACGTCACCGCACCCGGGCATCGGGCTCCTCTTCGACGAGGAGCGCCCCGATCAGGCCCGGTTCGTCCACGATCCGGACGCGGGCACCGCGTCCTGGAAGCGCCTCCGCGTCGACCACATGCCCGAGGCGCCCGATGTCGGCCGTGGCAGGCGCAACCCGGCCTGGATCGAGGACCTCGCGCACCTGCAGGCGCTCGCGAGCGCGCCGACGGCGCTTGCCGAGAGCCTCGTCGCGGAGAGTGCCGAAGTGCAGCCCGCCGACCAGTTGGCGGCCTGGCTCCTCACGCAGGTCGCGGGCTCGTAGGGGGGACGCTCCGTGATCAGTCCACGCGATATCCTGGAGTCGGTCTCCGTGCTGGGGGGCGTCGCGATCGTCTCCGGGGCATTCATCGCCCTCGTGCACGCCAAGTTCAAGGTGTGGGAGGACCCGCGCATCGAGGGGGTGCGGGAGCTGCTCCCCGGCAACGACTGCGGCGCGTGCGGGCAGGCGGGCTGCCGCGCCTTCGCGGAGGCCGTCATCACCGGCAAGGTGATTCCTGCGCAGTGCACGGTCATGAACGACGACGCCAAGGCGGACGTCGCGGCCTACGTGGGCGTGGACACGGGCTCGGCCGACAGGCGGGTGGCGCGGCTGCTGTGTGCCGGCGGCCGGGACGTCGCGCCCTACAAGGGGCGCTACCGCGGGGTGGAGAGCTGTGCCGCGGCGGTCGCCGTGACCGGCGGGGGCAAGGCCTGCCCCTGGGGCTGCGTCGGCTACGCGGACTGCGCCGTGGCGTGCGACTTCGACGCGATCACCATGAGCGCGACCGGCCTTCCGGTGGTGGACCCCGTCAAGTGCACCGCGTGCGGGGATTGCGTCGACGCCTGCCCGCTGGGGCTCTTCGTGATCCTGCCCCAGAGCGCACACCTGCTCGTCCAGTGCAAGAACCTCCTGTCCGGCCAGGCGGCCGAGGCTGTCTGCTCCGTGGCGTGCAACGCCTGTGGGCGCTGCGTCGCGGACGCCGCGCCCGGGCTCGTCTCCATGGTGGGCGGGCTGGCGACCATCGACTACGACAAGATCGAGCTCGAGAACCCCAAGGCGATCGAGGGATGCCCCACCGGGGCCATCGTCTGGGTCGAGGGACAGCAGTTCCCCGAGCTCCTCGTTCCCGCCGGGAGTGAAGCCGCATGAGCGATCCGAAAGGGACCGGCGCAGGTCCCAGATATCCTGGCATTCTCACGGCCACCGACGGCACGGGCGCGGTCGTCCACTCGGAGACCAACGCGAGCGAGGCCGCGGGAGCCTATCCGATCACGCCCTCCACGCAGATGGGCGAGGGGTGGGCCGCGGCCATGGCCGCCGGGAAGACGAACGCGAACGGTCGGCGCCTGATCTTCTTCGAGCCCGAAGGAGAGCACGCGGCCGCCGCCGTCACCGCCGGCTTGAGCATGACGGGTCTCCGGGCCACGAATTTCTCGAGCGGCCAGGGCATCGCGTACATGCACGAGTCCCTGTACGCCGCCACCGGCAAGCGCCTCACCTACGTGCTCAACATCGCCGCGCGCGCGATGACGAAGCACGCGCTGAACGTGCACGCCGGGCACGACGACTACCACGCGGTGGACGACACGGGCTTCTTCCAGCTCTTCGCGAAGAACGTGCAGGAGGCCGGCGACTTCAGCCTCATCGCCCACCGCATCGCCGAGCTGTCGCTGAACCCGGGCCTGAACGCCCAGGACGGCTTCCTCACGAGCCATGTCATCGAGACCGCCAGGCTCGCCGAGCCCGGCCTCGTCAAGGCGTACCTGGGCAGCCCGGCCGACGTCATCGATTCGCCGACGCCGGCCCAGCGCCTCACGTTCGGCGCCCAGCGCCGGCGCATCCCGGAGCTGTTCAACGTCGACTATCCGGCGATGCTGGGGCCCGTGCAGAACCAGGACTCGTACGCCCAGGGTGTGGCCGCCCAGCGTCCGTTCTACTTCGACCACGTGGCCGCGCTCGCCGACCAGGCGTTCGCCGAGTTCGCGGAGCTCACCGGGCGCTCGTACGCGCGGGCGCTGGGTTACGCGACCGACGATGCCGACTGGATCCTCGCCGGCCAGGGCTCGGTGGTGCCGAACCTGGAGGTGGTCGCGGAATACCTGCGCAGCACGCGCAACCTCAAGGTCGGCGTGCTGAACGTGAGCATGTTCCGACCGTTCCCGGCGGACCTGGTCAGTCGCCTCCTGTCGCGCGCGAAGGCGGTCACGGTCTTCGAGCGCGTGGACCAGCCCCTGGCCGTGGATGCGCCGCTGCTGCGCGAGATCCGCGCGGCCATGACCCAGGCGATGGAGAACTGGAAGGCGCGGCAGTCCGAGGGGAAGAGCCGGAGCGGGGCGCTCCCGTATCCGAAGGTCCTCCCGGTCGAGCCGTCCCTCATGCCGGACTTCTACTCCGCCGGCTTCGGCTTCGGCAGCCGCGACATCCAGCCCGGCGACATCATCGCCGCGGTGGAGAACATGCTCCCGGACGGGAAGCATACACGGCAGTTCTACCTCGGCATCGACTTCATCCGGAAGGGCACACGGCTGCCCAAGCTCCAGATCTGGCAGGAGCAGCTTCTCGAGGCCTATCCGCAGCTCGCCGATCTCTCCCTCGAGCCGGCGGGGGACTTCAACCTGCTGCCCGAGGGTGCCACCGCGCTGCGCATCCACTCCGTCGGAGGGTGGGGCGCGATCACGATGGGCAAGAACATCGCGCTCACGGCCTTCGAGCTGTTCGGGATGAACGTGAAGGCGAACCCCAAGTACGGCTCCGAGAAGAAGGGCCAGCCCACCACGTTCTACGCCGTGCTCGCCCACGAGCCGATCCGGCTCAACGCGGAGCTCAAGCACGTCACCGTCGTGCTCTCACCGGACGGCAACGTCTTCCGCCATTCCGACCCGTTGGCGGGTCTGGGCGAGGGAGGCGTCTTCGTCATCCAGAGCCAGGAGGATCCTGAGGAGGTCTGGAAGTCCCTTCCGGCGGAGGCACGCAGGACGGTCCAGGACAGGAAGATCAAGGTCTACTGCCTGGATGCGTTCGCCATCGCTTCGGCCGAGGCGTCGGATCCCGAGCTGCGCTACCGCATGCAGGGCGTGGCGTTCATGGGCGCGTTCTTCCGGTGTGCGCCGCTCGCCGAGCAGGAGGGGATGGACGAGAAGGGCCTCTTCGCGGGCATCGAGGCGCAGATCAAGGCCAAGTTCGGCAAGCTGGGCCAGCGCGTCGTGGACGACAACATGCGGGTCATCCGCCGCGGCTTCGACGAGGTGCGGGCCGTGCCCACGGACGCCGAGGTCGGGGAGGACGACGTCAAGGCGGCCCCGGGGTCGTACCTCCCTTCGCTCATGAGCAGTCCGGACGCCGAGGGCGGGCTGGGCAACCAGGGCCGCTTCTTCGAGCAGGTGTGCGCGCTGTGCTCGATCGGGCAGGACGTGATCTCGGATCCGTACACGGCCATCTCGGCCATACCGGCGGTGACGAGCACGATCCGCGACATGACGACGATCCGCTTCGAGGTGCCGGACTTCATCGCCGAGAAGTGCACGGGATGCAGCCAGTGCTGGGTGCAATGCCCGGACTCCGCGATCCCGGGGCTGGTGGTCTCCGTGGAGGATCTGCTGGACACGGCGATCCGCACGACGGCGGTCGAGGATAAGCCGAACGATCGTCTGCGCCAGATCTCCCGGCACCTGGCCAAGGAAGCCCGCAAGATCGTGAAGGGCGTGCCGTTCACGACGTTCGCCGAGGTCGCCTCCTCCGCGTACACGAACGTCGTGGACAAGCTGGGCTGGGACGCCGAGCGGCGCGCCCAGGTCGACGAGGAGTGGGCGCGCGTCTACCCCGCGCTCGCGGAGTTCCCGCTCGCCAAGACGGCCCCGTTCTACGATCTGCCCGAGTCGAAGCAGAAGGACTCCGGCGGCCTCCTCGCGATCACGGTGAACCCCGAGGCGTGCAAGGGCTGCAACATCTGCGTGGACGTCTGCCCGGAGCACGCGCTCAGGACCGTGCCTCAGGACGACGAGATCGTCGCCCGCATGCGCCGCAACTGGAAGCTCTGGGAGGCGCTGCCCGACACCGACGACAAGTACATCAACGTCCGCAACGTCGACGAAGGCATCGGCGTGCTGTCGTCGCTCCTGCTCAAGAAGGGCAACTATCGCTCGATGGCCGGAGGCGACGGCGCCTGCATGGGCTGCGGCGAGAAGACGGGCGTGCACCTGGTGACGTCCACGGTCGAGGCCCTCATGCAGCCGCGCGTGAAGAAGCTGCTCGGGGAGATCGACGGACTGGTCGCCGAGATGGAGCGCCAGGAGCGCGAGCTCCTGGCGGCCGACGCCGACCTCGCGGCGGTGGCCAGGGCCGGCTCCGGGGAGGTCGGTCTCAAGCTCGCGCCCGCGAAGGTCGAGCGCCTGACGCTGCTGCAGCGCTCCCGCGAGGAGCTCGAGCAGCTGAAGTGGCTGTACGTCCAGGGTCCGAGCGGCCGCGGTCGCGTGAACCTGGGCATCACGAACTCGACGGGCTGCTCCTCGGTGTGGGGGAGCACCTATCCGTACAATCCCTATCCCTTCCCCTGGGTGAACCACCTGTTCCAGGACGCGCCCTCCGTCGCGATCGGCGTGTTCGAGGGTCACATGCGCAAGATGGGGGACCACTTCCTCACGCTGCGCAGGGCCCGGCAGGTAGTCGACGGTACCTACGATGCCAAGGCGTTCGCCGCCTTCGCCGAAGGGTTCGACTGGAAGGAGTTCACCGACGAGGAATTCCACCTGTGCCCGCCCATCCTGAGCATCGGGGGCGACGGCGCGATGCTGGACATCGGGTTCCAGAACCTGTCCCGCCTCATGGCGAGCGGGAAGCCCATCCGGGTACTGGTCCTGGACACCCAGGTCTACTCAAACACGGGCGGACAGGCCTGCACCTCCGGGTATACGGGGCAAGAGGCCGACATGTCCGCCTGGGGCAGAGCCGTACACGGGAAGTCGGAGGTCCGTAAGGAGCTGGCCTTCATCGCCATGGCCCACAGAGGCGTGTTCGTCCACCAGTCCTCGCAGGCCTCCGCTTCCCACCTCATTCAGGGCGTCATCAAGGGGCTCAACAGCCGACGCCCGGCCGTCTTCAACATCTACACGCCGTGTCCCGTCGAGCACGGGCTCGCGGACGACTGGGCACCGACGGCCGCGAAGCTGGCGCTCGAGGCCAGGGCGTTCCCGCTCATGACCTACGATCCGGACGCGGGCGCGGACGTCGCCGACTGCTTGTCCCTGGACGGGAACCCCGCGCTGGACCAGGTCTGGCCCACGTACGAGCTGAAGTACGTCGATGAGACCGGCGCCGAAGCCACGATCGAGGTGCCGCTCACCGTGGCGGACTGGGCGGCCACCGAGGCGCGCTTCCGGAAGAACTTCACGGAAGCGAAGCCGGAGGAGGCGGACGATCTGGTCCCGTTCCACGAGTTCGTGGGCATGAGCCCGGAGGAGCGTGCGGGCAGGCGGCCGTTCATCTGGACGCTGAAAGACGATCGCACGCTCCGGAGGACGAAGGTCTCCGACGAGATGGTGACCCTCGCGGAGGACCGCCTCCTGTTCTGGCACCAGCTCAAGGAACTGGCCGGGCTCGCGATTCCCGAAGCGGCGCGCGAAGCGCTCGCCTCCGAGATCGAGGCGGAGTTCCAGAAGAAGCTCTCGGCGCTCGAGGCGGAGTACGAGGCGAAGCTCACGGACCTGAGGGCGACGTATCCGAGGGCGATCGCACGGCGCATGGCCGAGGGGCTGCTGAAGATCGGCGACGGCAAGATGACGGTGGCGGACCTGCTGGTCCGCGCCGAGGCGACGCCGGGGCTGCAGCCCATCGGCCCCGTAGACGGCGGGCTGGACTTCGGTCCGGGAGCGGCGGCGCCGGCAGTGGCCGCCGCACCCGCCCCTGCCGCCGACGGAGGAGACGCTGCGACGGCGGTGCTCGAGGCGCCGGCGCCCGCACCGGCCGCGGCCGCGGAGGAAGAGGAAGAAGAGCTCGGGATGGATCCGTGGATCGAGACCCCACGGTGCACGTCGTGCAACGAGTGCACGAACCTCAACCCGAAGATGTTCGCCTACGACGAGAACAAGCAGGCCTACGTCAAGGACCCGAAGGCAGGCACGTTCGCGCAACTCGTGCAGGCGGCCGAGCGCTGCACGGCCGGCATCATCCACCCTGGAACGCCGCTGAACCCGAAGGAGAAGGATCTGGACAAGTGGATCGCACGGGCCGAGCCGTTCAACTGACGCCCGCCGGGAGGAGAGCCACGTGAAGCTCCCGACCTTCCGGCACGGGGTGCATCCGCCGGACTCCAAGGACCTGACGGAGCACGTGCCCATCCGGCGCATGCCGTTCCCGGAGCGCATCGCGCTCCCCCTCCGCCAGCACGCGGGCAAGCCCGCGCGCGCCCTGGTCCGCAAGGGCGACCGAGTCGAGCGCGGAGACTTGATCGCCGAAGCGGACGGCTACATGTCCGTGCCGGTGCACGCGTCGGCGGCGGGCAGGGTGGCGGGCATCGACTGGTGGCCGCATCCCGACGGCTCCATGGCCGAGACGGTGCTCATCGACGTCGAGCAGTTCAGCCCCCAGATCCCCCGTCCGCGCATCGTGCCGCGCTGGGAGGGGCTCACGCCCGACCAGGTGCGCGCCGAGGTGCAGCGGGGGGGCGTGGTCGGGTTGGGGGGGGCTGCGTTTCCGACGCACGTCAAGCTCGCTCCGCCCAAGGACTTCCCGATCGACTGGCTGCTGGTGAACGGCGCCGAATGCGAGCCCTATCTGACGACCGACCACCGCACGATGGTCGAGTATCCGGAGCGCGTGCACTTCGGGATCCGCATCATGATGCAGTGCCTGGGCGTGAAGCGGGCAGTGATCGGTGTCGAGAGAAACAAGCCCGACGCGATCGAGGCCCTCGAGCGCACGAAGCCGCGCGATCTGGACGTGACCGTCCGGCCCTTGACCGTGAAGTATCCGCAGGGCGCCGAGAAGATGCTCATCAAGGTCGTGACCGGGCAGGAGGTGCCGTCCGGGAAGCTTCCCATGCACGTCGGCGCCGTGGTCCAGAACGTGGGCTCGATCGCCACGATCGCCGAGATCTTCGAGACCGGCCTGCCTCTCGTCGAGCGCGTGGTCACGGTCACGGGGCACGGTGTGACACGACCGTCCAACCTGATCGTGCCGGTCGGCAGCCAGCTCGGCGATGTCCTGGAGTACTGCGGTGGCCTCACGGACGACGCGGCCGAGATCGTCTTCGGCGGTCCGATGATGGGATCCTCGCAACCGGACATGCGCACCCCGATCACGAAGGGGACGACAGGCGTCGTGGTGCTCACGAGCTCCGAGGTCAAGCCCAGGCGCACCTATCCGTGTATAAGCTGCGGCATGTGCCTCGAGGCCTGCCCCGTGTTCCTGAACCCCTCGATGCTCGGCAAGCTCGGCCAGGCGGGCCGCTACGAGGACATGGAGGCCTACCACCTGCAGGACTGCATGCTGTGCGGCTCCTGCTCGTACGTGTGCCCCTCCAACATCCCGCTCGCGCAGATGTTCGCGCTGGGCAAGTCGGCGCTGCGCAAGAGGAAGGCCGCGGCCGCGGCAGCCGCGGAGAAGGCCGGGTCGGACAAGGCCGAGGCGGAGAAGGTGGCATGATGGAGACGCCGCGCTTCGAGTTGACCGCCTCGCCGCACATCAAGGGGCCGGAGTCCACGTCCCACATCATGTGGACGGTGGTGTGGAGCCTGGTGCCCGTGATCCTGGCGTCCTTCTACTTCTTCGGGCCCAGCGCCCTGCTGGTCATCGGCGCGGCGACCGCGGGCTGTCTCTTCACGGAGCGGGTCTTCGCCAAGGCGAACACGCTCGGCGACGGATCGGCGCTCATCACCGGGCTCCTGCTTGGACTGACGCTTCCGGCCGGCATCCCGATGTGGATGGCGGCGCTGGGCGGGGTCTTCGCCATCGCCGTCGGCAAGCTCATCTTCGGCGGCCTCGGCCAGAACGTCTTCAATCCAGCTCTGTTGGGGCGGGCCTTTCTGCAGGCCGCCTTCCCGGTCGCGATGACGACGTGGCCTGACCTGGAGAGCCCCTGGTCGGCGCTCAGGGGCGACAACCTGGCGCTCCCGTTCGCCAAGCCCCACGTGGTGACCGCGATGACGGGCGCCACGCCGCTGGGTGTCTGGAAGTTCGAGGGGAAGCTCACCGGACTGGGGCATCTCGTCATCGGGTCGACGGGAGGCTCGCTCGGGGAGACGGCGGCGATCGTGATCCTGGCGTGCGGTGCCTACCTGGCGCTCCGGAAATACCTCGACTGGCGCATCCCGATCTCGATCTTCGTCACGGTGTTCGTGCTCTCCGAGATCATCCACGGCGTGGCTCCCTCGCACTATCCCGACGGCTTCTTCATGCTCTTCAGCGGCGGGCTCGTGCTGGGCGCGGTCTACATGGCGACCGACATGGTGACCTCGCCGACCACGAAGGCGGGGGCATGGATCTTCGGCGCGGGCATCGGCGTGATGGTCGTCGTCATCCGGCTCTGGGGCGGACTGCCCGAGGGGGTCATGTACGCGATCCTCTTCATGAACGCGTTCGTGCCCTTCATCAACCGCGCCACCCAGCCCAGGGTCTTCGGCACCGGAAGGGCGGTGAAGGCGTCATGAGCGAGCAGAAGCTGCCCGTGGTCGACCCGGAGGCGACGGAGGCCGCGACGAGCGGAGCCGTCCCTCCGCCTCCCGTGGAGGTGAACGTCTCGGCGCTGCGGCTGATCGGGACGCTCACGCTCGCCAGCGTCATCGCGGGGATCGCCATCGTCGTCGCGTTCAAGTGGACCAAGCCCACGATCGACGCGCACGACGCGCAGGTGCTCGCCGCGGGGATCACGGAGGTCCTGGGCGGCGCGTCGCGGTATCAGACGGTCTATCTGGACAAGGGGAGCTTCACTCCGACTCCCGCGGACACGACGGGCCTGCAGAAGGTCTACGTGGGCTACGACGAGGCGGGCAAGCCGACGGGCGTCGCCATGGAAGGCGCGGAGCCTGGCTTCCAGGACATCATCGACCTCCTGTTCGGCTACGACCCCGCCACGAACGAGGTCGTCGGCATGACCGTGCTGCAGAACAACGAGACGCCCGGGCTGGGCGCCAGGATCGCGACCGACTCGGCGTTCATCAAGGCCTTCATCGACGTGGGCGCGCCGATCTTGGGCATCAAGGCCACCCAGGGCACGCCCAAGCACGACGAGGTGGTGATGATCACCGGATCGACGATCTCGTCGCGGGCGGTCATCAAGATCATCGACGACAAGCTCGCCGAGCTGAAGAAGCCCGTGGACGCGTACTGGGCGACGATCGCCGGTACCGCGGCCACGAACGGCGCGGCGGGCGGCGCCGGCGGGGCTTCGACGGCGGGTGCCCCTAAGGCGGCGGCCACGAGCTCCGCGGGAGGAGGCAGGCCATGAGGCAGACCACGGCCCAGGAGGATCTGCTCCGGGGCGTCTGGAAGGAGAATCCCGTCCTGGTCCAGATCCTGGGCCTGTGCCCGACGCTTGCCGTGACGGGCACGGTGGCGAACGCGCTCACGATGGGCGTCGCGACGTTCTTCGTGCTCCTGGGGTCGAGCGTCATGGTCTCGGCGGTCAAGAGCGTGATCCCGAAGGAGGTACGCCTCAGCGCGTACATCCTCATCATCGCGACGTTCGTCACGATCGCGGACTACATCACGCACGCGGCAGTGCCGGACATCCACAAGTCGCTCGGGCCCTTCGTGCCGCTCATCGTGGTCAACTGCATCATCCTCGGGCGGCAGGAGGCCTTCTCGCAGAGGAACACGGTGTGGCGCTCCACGCTGGACGCGGTCGGCACCGGGCTCGGCTTCATCATCACGATGATGCTCATGGGCACGGTGCGTGAGCTGCTCGGCAACGGGAGCTGGTTCGGCATCCCCGTGTTCGGGTCCCACTTCGAGCCCTGGGTCATCATGATGCTGCCTCCGGGCGGGTTCTTCACGCTCGGTGGCATCCTCCTGTGGCTGGGCTGGTGGAGGGGACGCAAGCAGGTGAGCGTGCGTCCGCGGCGCTGGCCCCACGGGGTCACCACCGAGGTGGGAGGAGCGGTCTGATGAAAGACCTGTTCGTCATCTTCGTGTCCTCGATGTTGGTGAACAACTTCACCCTCGTCCTGTTCCTGGGCCTGTGCGCATTCCTGGGCGTGTCGAACAAGATCGCCACGGCCGTACGCATGGGCCTGGCCGACACGTTCGTGCTCGTGCTCACGTCGCTCGCCGTCTCGACGCTGAACAAGTGGGTCCTGCCGTACGCTCCCTACCTGGCGCTCATCGCGTTCATCGTGGTGATCGCGTCGCTCGTGCAGATCGTCGAGATGGTCATCAAGAAGATCAGCCCGACGCTCTACCGTGAGCTCGGCATCTACCTGCCGCTCATCACGACCAACTGCGCGATCCTGGGCCTGGCAGAGTTCCAGACGAGCTACGGCTACGGCTTCGCGGACGGGCTGTCGTTCGCGCTGGGCGCCGGTCTGGGCCTGCTGCTCGCGCTCGTGCTCATGGCCTCGATCCGCGAGCACGTGGACCTGTCGGACGTGCCCTCGATCGCCCGGAACATGGGGCTCGTCCTCATCCTGGCGGGAAGCCTGTCGCTGGCGTTCATGGGCTTCGCGGGGCTGGCGAGCCTGTGATGCACGCGATCGTGGGGGTGGCGGCGCTGGCGGCGCTCTTCGCGGTCTTCGTGGGCTTCCGCCTGGCCGACCGAAGGGGCTGCGGGACCTGCTCGGGTTCGGGAGCCGCGGACTGCACTTCCTGCCCGCTGGGCGATCACAAACACGACTCTCAAGGGAGGACCCGATGAGCGGCTCTGGGAAGAAGTATCCGGACCGCCGTGAGTTCCTGACGCTCGGCATCGGTGCGCTCGCCGTCGCGACGCTGCCCCGCGCCCTGCGCCGCCGCCGCGACCGGCTGATCCGCAGGACCGTTCCCGTCATGGGGACCATCGCCGACATCGCGGTCCGGAGCGACCACGAGGGCTGGGCGGAGAAGGGCATCGACGCCGCGATCGCGGAGCTGCGCCGCGTCGACCGGACCATGAGCCGCTTCCGCGACGACTCCGAGGTGGGGCGGGCGAACCTGACCGCCGGACGGGGCATCGCCGTGCCGGTGGGCGAGGACACCGCCGCCGTGCTGGCTGCCTCGCTCCGCTGGGCGCGCGCGTCGGACGGATGGTTCGACCCCTGCCTCGCCAGGGTCACGGAGCTGTGGGACGTGTTGGACCGGAAGACCCCTCCTCCGTCCGCCGAGGTGCGCCGCCTCGCGGGTCGTGGCTTCTACCGCGACCTGGACCTCGACCTGAACGGATCGGTCCCCAGGGTCCGCCTCGAGAATCCCGACGCCGCCATCGACCTGGGCGCGATCGCCAAGGGGTACGCCGTGGACCTCGCGATCCAGGCGTTGCAGGACCGGGGGATCTTCAACGCGATCGTGGAGGCCGGGGGGGATCTCAGGGCGATCGGCGTGAACGGGAACGGGGACCCCTGGGAGATCGGCGTGCGCTCACCGTTCCACGTCGAGCAGGTCGCGCAGGTCCTGAAGGTGAGCGACCGGGCCGTGTCGACGTCGGGCACGTACTTCCGGTACTTCCGCTACGACGGCAGGGTCTACTCCCATCTCATGGATCCGCGGGACGCCTCGCCCGTCAGGACCCCGCTGGAGAGCCTGAGCGTCGAGGCGGAGACCTGCATGACGGCGGACGCGGCCGGGAACGCACTCTTCGGGATCGCAGGCGAGAAGTGGAAGGGCATCCTCGACCGCGTGGCTCCGGAGGTCCGCGTCGTGAGCGTGATCTGAGCGAGGGGGAGCCAGGGGCCCGGCGAGGAGGGACGCGCGGAAGGACAGGGTGGTGGTAGGGCAGCCCGAGACAGGAGGGGCCGATGGAGAGTCGAGTGGCGTACTGTGCGATGTGCGACCGGCCGGTGCGGGTGCTCGTGAAGAGGGAGTCCGCTCCCTGGCCCAGTCCGGAGCAGCTCGATCCTTCGGACATCGTGTGCCTGGAGTACGGAGAGACCTGCACGGGGTCGATGTGCCCGCTCTT
Source organism: Longimicrobiales bacterium (assembly GCA_046704285.1). Lineage (GTDB taxonomy): Bacteria > Gemmatimonadota > Gemmatimonadetes > Longimicrobiales > Gaopeijiaceae > SZUA-318. The sequence continues at coordinate 45,678 of JBJKSF010000170.1, forward strand.
CGACCTGCCCACCGAGCGGATGAAGGAGAATCTGGAGGCGTTCCGGGAATCCGACCGCGACACGAGGTGAATCCCATGGAGACGCAGACTGCGTACTGCTCTGGCTGCGGCCATCAGGTGCGCCTGGCCCTCACCGACGCCCCGCTCCGCGACGGTCAGGCGAATCTCCCGGACGGCGCCGAGGTCGTGTGCCTGGATTTCCGCGCGGAGTGCAGCGCGGGCCGGTGTCCCGCGACCGGCAGGCCGGGGATCGTGATGGGGGTGCGTCTCGCCCGGAGCCATCTGAACCAAGGGGCGTTCAAGACGATCCAGGCCAGGTGCGAGTACTGCGAGCAGGTGTCGGAGATGGAGGTTCTGGACGCCACGTTCGCGGTGTGCCCGCTGTGCGGCGCCACCAACCGGTGGGTCGTGCTCGAGCTGGAGGACCGGAGCCGGATCACGCTCACCGGCGCGTGACGGGGGGCTCGCGGATCCGGGGCGAGGGATCGGCACTGGCTCGCCCCGGGTACGCGCCGTGCGGGTCGCGTGGGCGACCCTGCTTCCCGCTGCTCGAGTCACGACGATGGCCGATCCCCGCATTGCCGCCCACCACGGCCCGGATGGGAGGTTCCGAAACCCGTGGCCGGAGCTCTCTCGCGCTCCCGGAGCGCGGGGCGTCCTGAGGTGGATGCTGCGGAGGCTCGTGACGCCCAGGGCGCCGGACCCGGGCCTTCCGGAGCTGCCTGCGGAGGAGCCGGATCTGGCCCGTCCACGCGCCGGTCCGCGGGAGCTCAGGATCACCTGGGTGGGCCATTCCACGTTCATCGTGCAGCTTCCGGGCCTCACGTTGCTCACCGATCCGGTGTGGGGCCGGAGAGCCTCCCCCTTCCGCCGCGTCGGCCCCGCACGCTTCGTGCCGCCGGTGCCGGCGCTGGAGGACCTGCCGCCCGTCGATGCCGTCCTCCTCTCGCACGACCATTTCGATCACCTCGATCGTCCGACCGTGGAGGCACTGCGCGAGAGCCACGGTGAGGATCTGCTGTGGCTCACGCCGCTCGGCTTCAGGAGGTGGTTCGACGACCGGGGCGTGCACGTCGTGCGCGAGTGCGACTGGTGGCAGGAGGCCGAGCTCGGGGGAGGCGGGTACCGGGCCGTCTGCCTGCCTGCCAGGCACTGGACGCGCCGCAGCCCTGGAGGCACGAACCGGCGTCTCTGGGCGTCGTGGGCGGTGGTCCCCTCCCGGGAGGGGGACCGAAGGCCGCGCGTCTACTTCGGCGGCGACTCCGGGTACGGTCCGGCCTTCCGGGAGGTCGGGGCGTCGCTGGGCCCGTTCGACGCGTCCATCCTTCCGATCGGAGCGTACGAGCCCCGCTGGTTCATGGAGCCTTCGCACATGAACCCGGAGGAGGCGGTGCGAGCCTTCCGCGACCTCGGCGCGCGCGGCGCGTTCGTCGCCTCCCACTGGGGCACCTTTCGGCTCGCGGACGAGCCCCCGCTGGAGCCGCCCGTGCGGGTGCGCGACGCCTGGAGGAAGGAGGGGCTGCCGGAGACGGACCTGCACGTGCTCCGGCACGGCGAGACCGCGGTCCTCGATGCGGCAGCGCTCAAGCAGCTCCGGAGATCGTGACCTTCTCCATCACGACGTCCTGGCGGGGCCGGTCCCCGGGCCCGGTGGGCACGCCTCCGATGTCCTGCACCACGTCGAAGCCCGAGACGATCTTGCCGAAGATGGCGTGCTTCCCGTCGAGCCACGGGGTGGCGGCCAGCGTGATGAAGAACTGCGAGCCCCCCGTGTCGGGTCCCGCATTGGCCATCGAGAGCACACCCGGCGCCGAGTGCGCGAGGCCGGGGCCGAACTCGTCCGGGATCGTGTAGCCGGGCCCGCCTCGGCCGGTGCCGGTGGGATCGCCTCCCTGGATCATGAACCCCGAGATCACCCGGTGGAAGATGACGCCGTCGTAGTATCCCCGAGCCGCGAGCTCGGCGAAGTTCGCCGCGGTCTTCGGTGCCAGATCGTCGAACAGCTCGACCGTGAACGTTCCGTGGTTGGTCGCGAACTCCGCGGTACGGTTGGGCATGGGCCTCTCTCCATGGGTGGTGGTTCGTGACGTAGGCCCGGAACTTCGCACGCCCTGCGCGCCGTGGCCACCTCGCGGGCTCCGCGGGCGCCGATACGGTGAGCCGCGCTGTTGCCCGGCACCATGGGCATGGTTAACGTCCCGTTCTACGAATACCGTGAGCACCGAGGCGCCGTTGCGCCGCTCGGCCGGCATGGAGCGCGCGAGCGTCCTTTGCGCTCGAGGTCCGACACCTCGCGACGAGCGAAGACCTGTTTGGCGAAAGAAGCGATCGAAATCGAAGGTACCGTCAACGAAGTCCTTCCGAATGCCACGTTCCGCGTCCAGCTGGAGAACGGGCACGAGGTGTTGGCGTACCTGTCGGGCAAGATGCGGCAGCACTACATCCGGGTCCTGGAAGGTGACCGCGTGAAGGTGGAGCTGTCGCCGTACGATCTCAGCCGCGGCCGGGTCACCTACCGCTACAAGTAGGTTCGGCTCCCGCTCCCGCCGCGGCTGCCGCCTTCCCCCGTTCCTGCGATCTCCGTGAGGCGCTCCGAAGAGGAGCGCAGGGGTGGTCGTGCGGTCGCGCTCCGGCTCCCCGGCAGCTGCCGCTGCGGCCCGGCGCGACACGCTGAAACTCCCGGGCTTGCGGTGCGTAGAGAAGGGCGTGCGCAGCACACGTATTCCGGAGGGGAACCATGAGGACGTTCGCAACGCTGGCAGTCGCGGGAGTGGTGGGAGTGGTGATCCTCAAGCTCCTCACGGCGCTGGTCCTTCCGCTGTTCGGGTTGGTGGTCGGGTTCGTCGCCCTGGCCGTGAAGCTCGCCCTGGTGGCCGCGGTGGCCTTCTTCATCTACTCGTTGATCCGGAAGCGGAAGGACGAGGAGCGGGCCGCGTAGGGAGAGGAGTCCTGCCCGCGGGAACGTGGCACCTGGTATCCCGGGTCGTCCCGGCGGCCGCTGTCTGCGCCCGCAGCGTGTCTTTGCGCATGCTATGCGCTGATCCGGGGCGCGAGTTCCACGCGCGTGCCCCTCATTCGCTCTCGTCGAGTCGCGATTTTTCCTTGCCACGTCTGGCCCTTCGGGGGGCCCCGGGCGCCGGGATCGTGCGGCAATTGTTCCCTTGACGCTCCGTGAAGCGGCGCTTACCGTAGGAACCATGCTGACCCGCGGGACCCGGGAACACTTGATTCACGCGGCTTTTCATGTGTCCGGAGGCTCCCGGAGAGACTCTCCAGGCCCGCACCCAGGGCGGCCCCACCGCGCCCACCAACCCTACCGTGACAGGAGCAGCCAGATGAACAAGTCCGATCTCGTGGACGCACTCGCCGACCGCACCGGGATGACCAAAGCTGATGCGTCGCGGGCCGTGGATGCACTCTTCAGCCCCGACGGGGGCGTGATCGCGCGCGCGCTCAAGCGCAACGATCGGGTACAGATCACTGGCTTCGGCACCTTCGAGGCGAAGCAGCGCAAGGCCCGTACCGGTCGCAACCCGAGGACCGGGCAGACCATCCGCATCGCCGCGACGAAGACGCCCAGCTTCCGCGCCGGCAAGGGGCTGAAGGACGCCATCAAGTAGCAGCGCGATCCGCCGCGCAGCCGCCGGGGCTTCTCGTGGCTTCCCGCGGCTTCCCGGCCCGCGTAGCGGAGGAGGCCGCGTCGCACGTGCGACGCGGCCTCCTTGTCGTGGTGGCTGCGGCGGGCTGCGCGAAGGGGATCGGTCGGCGCGCGTGATTGTGTGTGGGGGTGTCCCTACGGCCTACGGCCTACGGCCCGGCTTGCCGCTCCTGCCCGGGCCGGCCCTGCCCCCGGGGCCTCCCGGGCCGGCTCTGCCTCCGGGGCCTCCCGGGCCGGCTCTGCCCCCGCGATCGTAGTCCGCACGGACGGCCCGGCCCCGGATCGTCGTGCCGTTGAGGGCCTGGATCGTCTGCTGCGCGACCGAGTGATCGACCTCGACGAGCGTGAAGCTGTCACGGATGTCGATCTTGCCGACCTTGTCGCGCGAGACGCCGGTCTCGCCGAGAATCGCGCCGAGGAGATCTCCAGGCCGCAGGCCTTCCCGGTCCCCGACACTGAGGAAGAGCTTCGCCCACGCCCTCCCCGCCCGGCTCGTAGGTTGTGACGTCGGGACCGGTGCCGCCGCGGCCGACGGCTCCTTCGTACGGAGCAGCGCGACGGCGGCCGCCGCGACCTCCGCCGGGTCGTACCGCTCGAAGAGCGGCTCCAGCGCGAGAAGGTAGGGAGCGACGTCGGCATCCTCGACAGCCCGAGCGAGGCGCTCGCGCAGCTCGTCCAGGTCCGCCCGGGTGGGAGCCGGCTGGGGGAGGGGGAGCGGCTCCACGGAGTATCCCGTTCTCGTCGCCACGTCCCGGAGATGCGCGAGCTCGCGCGGCAGCACGATCACGACCCCCCCCCGGTCGCCGTGGTGGCGGCGGTCCATCGTATCGGGATCGGCCGGGACATCGGCGCTCACCGTGAGCACCTGATCCGCCGCCTGCGCACGCGCGCGCGCGTCGGTCCCGTCGACGCCCAACCAGACCGGGGCCTTCTCGTCGCCGGGCGCACCCGCGGCGAAGCCGTGCAGAGACAGGTAGTCGCCCAGATCGGCGGCGCGGTCCTCGCTCCGGCAGTAGACGAGCACGTGGCGTGCGTCGCCCGTGAAGAGCTCCGCGACGGTGCGCAGGACACCCTCGTCCTTGGGCTCGGACGCCACCCGGTAGTGCAGGATCCCGCGATCGATGGGCGCACCTTCCGCGGCGGGGAGCACCGTGGCGCGCCGGACGTGGCGCTCGACGAGGCCCTCGACCGCAGGCGTGAGCGGAAGCGCGCAGACCACGCGTTGGCCGTCCTTGGAGACCGAGCTCAAGATCTGCTCGACGTCGTCGAGCCCTCCGAGCCCCTCGATGCCCTCGGCCTGATCGACGACCACCGCCTGTACGTCTGCGAGAGAGAGATCCCCGCCGAGCGTCGCGGAGAGGATAGCGGTGGGGACGCCGACCACGACGCGCGCCCGTCCGGGGAGCGCCCATGGGGACCCCAGCGCGGCCACGGCGTGCCCGGTCGCTACGCCCAGGCGAGCGAGGGACTCCGCGACGCGCTCGGCTCCCTGCGGCGTAGGAGTCAGGACCAGCATTCCGGGGCTCGTGCCGTCCGGCGAGACCCGCTCCAGGAGCGCCGCCGCCCAGGCGACGAGCGTGCCTGCGCCCGGGCCGGCGCGCAGGACGGTGTTGTTGCCCCGGCGCATCACCGGGATCGCAGCTTCCTGGAGCGCGGTGGGACGCTCGATGCCCTCGGCCGCGAGGGCTTCGACGAGCTCGGGCGGCGTTCCCAGGTCCTCGAAGGAGTCCATGGATTCCCGGGTCCGGCTCAGCTGGGCTCGCCGGAGCCGGGGCCGCCGCGATCGCCGGGCTCGTAGGGGAGCATGTTCAGGAACTTCTGGATCTCATAGTCTACGCGCGAGGTGCGCAGGCGGTCGGTCGTAGCCAGGACCTCCACGTAGGGACCGTGAGGATGCACGTTGAGCGTGACGGTGCCCTCCGCGCCCGAGTACGTCGCGCCGTGAGCGGACCCCTTCGACCGGGAGAGCCCCACACGCTCCCGGAGGAGGCTGTCCGCACGGTCGAGGATCTGCGCGGGCTCGAGGGCCGTCTTGCGCCTGTAGCCGGCCATGTGACTTCCCTGCTGGAGTTCAGTGAGAGCGAAAGAACTTGACGATCTCCCGGGCGTTGCGGAAGCCCTCCACGGCTCCGTGCGGGCCCACGAGCGCGGGGGGGGCCAGCACCCCCGCCTCGATCCCGTCTTGCCGTGCCCGCACCACCGCAGCCGCGTGGCGGTCCACATCCAGCGAGGCCTTGGTGTCGGTTCGGTCCAGGCCGAGCTCGACGGCGAGCTCCACGAGCACGTCGATCCGCCCCACGTCCGCCCCGTCGCGCAGGACCCGGTCGAACAGGCTGTGATGGGCCCGTGCGCCGAGATCGTGCTCGCCCGCGTAGAGGACGAGCTCGTGTGCCTTGCGGGTCCACGGCACGAGGCGGGGAGGGCCGATCTGCAGACCTCCCGGCCCGGCTTGGCGCGCCGCGGCCTCCCAACGCGCCTGCCAGGCGCGGTCCCCCGCGTCGAGCATGGGCTCGGGCGGAGGGCGCAGCTCGAAGGGCGTCCGGGCCACCCCGAGGCCGAGCCGTTCCTCCGCCTCTCCCAGCTCGATCTCCATGAGGTAGGAGAGCGGGTCCACATAGTCGAAGTAGAACCTGTCGGGGGGTGTGTCGCTCATGCTCTGGAAGGTGTCGGAAGGGGGCCCGGACGCAAAGTGCGCCTTCCTTGATTCGCGTGGGGTCCCGGTCGATATTCCACATCCCCTACGGCCCAGCCCGAGGAGCCCTCATGCCCTTCAGCCCCAACATCGAGAACCTCAAGCCATCCGCCACGCTCGCCATGGGTGCGCTCGCGAAGCGGCTCGCGGAAGAAGGTCGGGACATCATCAACCTCTCCCAGGGGGAGCCCGACTTCGACACGCCGGCCTTCATCGCCGCCGCGGGCATCGAGGCCATCCGGTCGGGGAAGACCCGTTACACTCCGGCGCCGGGTATGGCCGAGCTGCGGAAGGCGATCGCGCGGCACCTGACGGAACGGGCCGGCCGGACCGTGGACTGGAGCGGCGTGGTCGTCTCGACGGGGGCGAAGCAGTGTCTCTTCAATGCGGCCTTCACGCTCTTCGGTCCCGGGGACGAGGTGCTGATCGCGGCGCCGTACTGGACGACGTATCCCACGCTCGTGGAGCTCGCCCGCGCCCGACCGGTGGAGGTGTTCGGCGAGGAGTCCAACACCTTCAAGGTCAACCCCGCCGTGTTGGATGCAGCGGCCACGGAGCGTACACGCGGGCTCATCATCAACACACCCTGCAACCCGACGGGAGCCGTCTATACGGCGGATGAGCTTCGCGACGTTGCGGAGTGGTGCCGGGATCGGGGGGTCTGGATCGTCTCGGACGAGATCTACCGCAACATCTACTACGGAGAGGATCGGCCGGTCGCGGCCGGGCTGCTCGATGTGCCAGCCGAGAGCCTGGGGGACTACGTGCTGGTCGACGGGGCGTCGAAGAGCTACGCGATGACCGGCTGGCGCATCGGGTTCTCGTACTCCAGCCCGGAGGTCGCCGCCAAGTTCTCCGCGCTCCAGAGTCAGCTCACGTCGAATGCGACGACGCCCGCGCAGGTGGCGGCGCTCGCCGCCTACACCGACGTCGAGGCAGCGTCCGTCTCCATCGGTGAGATGGTCGCCGCGTTCCGCCGGCGACGGGACCTCGTGGTGCGCCGGATGAAGGAGTTGATGCCCGCGGTGCCGTTCATCCATCCGGAGGGGACGTTCTACTGCTTCTTCCGGGTCGACGGCTTCTTCGATGACGAGGTCAAGGACGGCACGACGTGGTGCAGCCGGCTACTCGAGGAGACGGGAGTGGCGCTGGTTCCAGGTGGAGCCTTCGGAGACGATCGCTGGGTGCGCCTGAGCTACGCCGCACCGGACGAGTCCATCGAGGAGGCTCTGGGCCGCATCGCGCGTTTCGTGCACGCAGGGGTGTCGGCCTAGCGCTCCACGGCGTGTGCGCTCGCCGTCACACGACGGCCAGCACCCTCTTCGCGGCGTCGACGGTCCCTCCCACGTATCCGCTCCCGAACAGGTTCACGTGGACGAGGAGGTAGTAGATCTGGTAGAGGTCCCTCCGGTGGGTCCGGTACCCGGACCCGATGCCGGCCGTCTTCTCGTACGTCTCGTAGAAATCCCTGCCGAATCCCCCGAACAGCTCCGTCATGGCGAGATCCACCTCGCGGTGGCCGCAGTAGACGGCGGGATCGATCACTACCGGCTCCCCGGCCGGGCCCGGGTAGACGTTGCCGTTCCACAGATCACCGTGCAGCAAGGAAGCCGGGGTCCGGTCCACGTCGGCGAGGGCCCGTGGGACGACATCCACGACTTCGTCGAGGATCTTGCCGTCGGCGCCGCCGAAGTACCCGTCGTCACGGGCCCGACGGAGCTGCGGGACGACGCGCTCGTCCCGCCAGAACTCCCCCCACGAGCGTGAGCGCGTGTTGATCTGGGGCAGTGAGCCGATCCAGTTGTCGCGCTCCCAGCCGAACGGGGTGTCGTCCAGGGCCTGGTGCAGCGATGCGAGGCCCCGAGCCAGGCGGGCGCCGAAGTCGGTGCCGCGGCGTCCCTCGGGTATGTGCTCCATGAGCAGCCAGGCCGGCACGCCTGCACCTCCGCCGCGCGCCACGGGAAGCGGGATGCGCAGGCCTCCTCCGACTCCCCGGAGCGCCGTCAGCCCGTCCGATTCGGCTTCGAACATCGCGGGAGGGGCGGAGGCGTTCCATTTGAGGAAGAAGGCGGCGCCACCCTCCAAATCGAGACGCGCGCCGTGGTTGACGCACCCGCCCGACACCGTGGTCACGCCCAGTACCCGTTCCGGCGCTCCGAGGGCTTTCAGCGCGTTCTCCACGCCCTCCAGAACCGGCGCCGGGATATGGTCCATTCGCTTCTCACGCGCCTCCCTCGTGGGGTCGCAGATGCTCCAGGAGGGCCTCGCACGATCGGCGCACCATGGCGTACACGGTCTCGAAGCCTTGCCGCTCCTCGTAGTAGGGGTCGGGGACGTCGGCCCCCGGATCCTCGGGGTCGAACTCGCGCAGGAGGTGGAGGGTCGCCCGCCCTCCGGCGGCATCCCGGAGCGCTCGAAGATCCTCGAGGTTCTCCCGGTCCATGGCGATCACATGGTCGAACCGGTCCAGATCGGCCGGCTGGACTTGTCGCGCCCGGCCCTGCAACGTGACCCCGTGGCCGGCGGCGACTTCCACCGAGCGCGGGTCTGGGGTTTGGCCCGTATGCCACGCGCCCGTTCCCGCCGAGTCGACCTCGAAGAGGGATCCGAGCGCGGCCTCCTCGGCGAGGTGACGGAACACACCCTCGGCCATGGGGGAGCGGCAGATGTTGCCGAGACAGACGAACAGAATCGACGTGCGGGAGGCACCCGCCATGGAGGAACCCATCAGGCGGAAGTTATCTTGCACTGACCCCGAGGCAAGGACGGAGCATATCAAGGAAATCAGCGAGCAGCCGGTGGGCTTTCGCGACCTGGAGCTCTCCAGGGAGACGTTGGCCGCGGTCGAGGCGTTGGGCTGGAAGGTGCCCACCCCCATCCAGGCGAAGGCCATCCCGGTAGGACTCGACGGGCGCGATGTCGTGGGCATCGCGCAGACCGGCACGGGCAAGACTGCCGCATTCATGATTCCCGCCCTGGAGCGATTGCGGGCCGGGGGGGGGCTGCAGGTGGTCGTGCTCTGCCCCACGCGTGAGTTGGCGCTCCAGGTCGCGGACGACACGGCGATGCTCGCCAGGGGCACGGCGGTCCGGGTGGCGGCCGTCTACGGGGGCGTAGGTTACAAGCCCCAGATCGACGCGCTGCGCGAGCGCTTCGAGGTCATCGTCGCCACTCCCGGCCGGCTCATCGATCACATGGAGCAGGGCCGCGTGGACCTGACGAGCGTGACGTACTTCGTGCTGGACGAGGCCGACCGGATGCTCGACATGGGCTTCCGGCCCCAGATCGAGCGTGCGATGCGGGGTCTGCCGCGCGAGCGTCAGACGATGCTCTTCAGCGCCACGATGCCGCACGGCGTGCACGACCTGGCGCTTCGCCTCACCCGCGATCCCGTCTGGGTGGAGGCGGCGCCCTCGGGCACCAAGGCGGAGGGGATCGACGAGCTGGTATACTCCGTGAAGCCCGATCGCAAGCCGGATCTCCTCCTGAGGCTGCTCGGCGACCTGCAGATGGATCACGTGCTGGTCTTCTCCCGGACGAAGGCCGGGGCGGACGTGCTCGCGGCACGCCTGCGGCGCGAGGGCATCAGCACGGACGTGATGCACTCGGACCGGCAGATGAAGGAGCGTACACGCGCCCTGGATCGCTTTGCCACCGGGAAGGCTCGGGTCCTCGTCGCGACCGACATCGCCCAGAGGGGGCTCGACGTCGAGGGCATCAGTCACGTGGTGAACTACGACGTCCCTCTGGATCCGGAGGACTACGTCCATCGGATCGGGCGCACGGGCAGGGCCGGGGCGCATGGCACGGCCGTCACGTTCCTCACGGCCGGAGACCTCGGCGCCTTCAGGACCCTGGAGCACCACCTGGGCCGGACCTTCGAGCGCCTGCACCTCCCGGAGTACGACTACGCCGGCGTTCCGCAGACCGAGCAGCGCTCCACGTCGCAGCGTGGCCGGCGGTCGCGGGCGCCGCTCGGCATGGGCACTCGGTCGGCCGACGAGCTGACGCCGGAGGAGCTGGAGGATCTGCTGAACCCGGGATCGGGATCGTGATTCTCAAGCGCTACGGCGCCTCGTTCGACAGCGTCGATCCGGACTTCGAGTCCGTCGCGCTCAACGAGGTCGGCTTCCGTCGGGACGGGCGGGAGCACATCCTGGCCGAGGACTTCGCCGTGCGTTACCGTCGCGTGGCGAGTCACGAGCTGGATGCCGAAGCGGACGGAGCCGTGCAGGACCATACGGAGCAGCTTCTCCTGGCCCGGCTCGAGGAGCGCCTGCTCGTCCTGGAGTCCAACGTGGGCCCGGACGAGGTGCTGGTCGTGGAGAACGCGCCGGGCATCGACTACCCGAAGACCCGCCAGAGCACGAAGAACGTCGTCGTCGGCGGTGAGAACAGGCTGCACTTCTACATGCGCGTCGATCCTCCGCTGCGGATCGGGGTCTACCGCTCGAAGAGGGGCGGTGACGGTGGGCACGAGGGGAGCCCTCCCGGCGCTCCGTAGGAAGCCGGGCAACGCCCGGGTGCCGTCGCGCATCTCACTCGTTTGAAGACGTGACTGCCTTCAGTACGGGTCCTTCCACTCGATGCGTGAGGACGCGCGGTGGTGAGGTGCGTGGAGGGCCCTTTCGGCCCGGCGGGTATGCAACCCGCCGGGCCGCCTCCGTTGTCGGGTAATCTCCCACAAACCGCATCTGGCTTTGCCCGACAGAGCCCCTGAAGTCCCGCGTGTAGACTATGTACAGTGATTTTCGGGGCTGATCGCCCGACGGGACGAGGTCCAGCAACCTCTACCCGCCCTCGCCGGGAGACAGCTCCAGGGTCGTCGGGAGTTTAGGGCAGGAACTTCCGGCGACCCAAACATGGGAAAGCGAAGCGTCGAAGGAAGATGTGTCGCGAGTACCGAAGGAAGGTAAGGGGTGTCCTGTTGGCGGGAGGGTCGCAGGTCGCCCCTGCCTTAGGCCCGACGAGGCGCAAGCCTTTGTCGGGCCTTTCTTTTGTATGGCGGCTGTCGCGCACCGGACTGCGGGGCAGGGCAGGCGGCGCCCCCAATGCGTTGGCGCTCATGGGTTGTCGCCAGGGCACGATGGGCTGTTCTCCAGGCGTTGCTGCGGGCGTCCGGAGAGGTGAGAATTGAGGCGTCGGTGACCCTCCCGCGTTAGCGTCGGGATGGCATCCTGCCCTGTGGCCAGCCCGACCTCGATGGACATTTCAGAGAGGTGTCGAGGCGGCAGCTATGAAAACCCTAGAGGAGGCCCGCGGGGCGCTCCCTGTTCCACCCGATTTTCCCCGGGGCACGAGGCTCCTGCACGATCCCATCCACAACAAGGGGACCGCGTTCACGGAGGCCGAGCGTGACGCCTTCGGCCTGCGCGGGCTCCTGCCCCCGCGCGTTGCGACCCAGGAGCTCCAGGTCACGCGGGTAGAGGAGAACCTCAGGCGGAAGCACGACGACCTGGAGCGCTACATCGCGCTCATCTCGCTGCAGGATCGAAGCGAGATGCTCTTCTATCGTGTGCTCCTCCAGAACATCGAGGAGCTCATGCCGATCGTCTACACGCCCGTGGTCGGCCAGGCGTGCCAGGAGTTCGGCCACATCTTCAGGCGCCCGCGCGGGTTGTACGTGTCCGCGCACGACCGTGGGCGCATCAGGGAAGTGCTCGAGAACTGGCCTCACCGCGACGTGAGGATCATCGTCGTGACCGACGGCGAGCGGATCCTCGGCCTGGGCGACCTGGGAGCGGACGGCATGGGGATTCCCATCGGGAAGCTGTCCCTGTACAGCGCCTGCGCCGGCATCCACCCGACCTGGACCCTGCCGGTAACCCTGGACGTCGGTACCGACAACGAGAGCCTCCTGCAGGACCCGCTGTATCTCGGGATTCCCCAGCACAGGCTGCGTGGGGAGGCCTACGACGAGCTGGTGGACGAGTTCTTCGAGGCGGTCGCGGATGCGTTCCCCAAGGCCGTGGTGCAGCTCGAGGACTTCGCGACCCACAACGCCTTCCGCCTCCTGGAGAAGTACCGGAGGGGATTCTGCTCCTTCGACGACGACATCCAGGGAACGGCGGGCGTGGCGCTGGCAGGGATCTACTCGGCGCTGCGCATCACCGGGAGGAAGCTCTCGGACCAGAACTTCCTGTTCCTCGGAGCCGGCGAGGCGGGTATCGGCATCGGCCATCTCATCAGCGCGGCGCTGGTCCACGAGGGCATGAGCGCCGGCGAGGCAGCGAGCCGGTGCTGGTTCTTCGACTCGAAAGGCCTGGTGGTCAAGGGTCGCACCGACCTGGCTCCCCACAAGCGCCCGTTCGCGCACGACGCGGAAGGGAGCACCGACTTCCTCGAAGTCGTGAGGCGGCTCCGGCCCGGCGCCCTGATCGGCGTGTCGGGGCGGCCCCAGACGTTCACCAGGCCGATCCTCGAGGAGATGGCGCGCATCAACGAGCGGCCGATCGTGTTCGCCTTGTCGAACCCGACGTCGAAGTCCGAGTGCACGGCCGAGCAGGCCTATACGTGGACAGGTGGACGGGCGGTCTTCGCGAGCGGGAGCCCGTTCCCTCCGGTGGAGGTGGGCGGAAGGCGCTTCGTTCCCGGACAGGGCAACAACGCGTACGTGTTCCCCGGCATCGGGCTCGGCCTGATCGTCTCCGAGGCCGCGGAGTGCACGGACGAGATGTTCTTCGAGGCAGCGCGCGCGCTGGCCGGCCTGGTGGAGGAGGACGACCTGCGGCAGGGGCGCATCTATCCTTCGCTCCAGCGGGTGCGCGAGATCTCGGCGCGCATCGCCGAAGCCGTCGCCACGGTGGCGTTCGACCGCGGTCTGGCACGGGCGGAGCGCCCGAGGGACCTGGGCGCCGTCGTGCAGGCGGCGATGTTCGATCCCAGGTATCCGACGTACGTCTGATTTCGACCGGCGTCGCGAACCGAAGGACAGGGGGGGACGGCCCTCGGCCGTCCCCCCCGCGTCGTCTTCATCGGGAGGTGCCGGGCGAACGGGTGGGGGCGGCTGCGGCTGGACCCGGGCCGCGCTCCTCGCCAGCTTGGATCTTCACCGACGAGGAAGGAGGCAGCGATGTCCGTACGGCCCGCCAGGACGATTCCGGCCGACGTGGTGACGTCGGGAACGGCTACGACCCGTCAGGTCCTCATCGGACCGGACCAGGGTCCACACTTCGCCATGCGGCGCTTCATCATGGAGCCGGGCGGGGGCATGCCCCGGCACACCAACACGGTCGAGCACGAGCAGTACGTGCTGAGGGGTGGCGCCACGATCACGGTGGGAGACGAGACCCATCAGGTGAAGGTGGGTGACGTCATCTACATCCCCGCCGGGATTCCCCACTCGTACAGGGCCGAGGGCGACGAGCCCTTCGAGTTCATCTGCGTGGTGCCGAACGCCCCGGACACCGTCGAGGTGCTCGGGTAGGAAGCCGGAACGGCGGCGGAGGTGGCTACGGCTCGGCGGGAGGCTCGCCGGGCAGGAGGTCGCGGAACGCCTCTCCGTAGAGATGCCACACCGTGACGAAGAGCGCCGCGACGATCGGGCCGACGATGAAGCCCGAGACCCCGAAGAGCATGATGCCTCCGAGCGTGCTGAGCAGGACCATGAGGTCGGACATCTTCGCGTCCCGGCCGACCAGGACCGGACGCAGGAAGTTGTCGATGCTCGTGACGCCCAGGCCGCACCAGGCGAGCAGCCCGATCCCCGCGCCCACGTGCCCCGTGATCATCAGGTAGAAGACGGCCGGTGCCCACACGAGCACGGAGCCGATGGCGGGGATCATGGACATGACGATCGTCACGGTGCCCCAGAAGGCCGCGCTCGGTACGCCCGTGAGCCAGAAGCCCACGCCGGTGGCGGTGCCCTGGAATACCGAGATGAGGAGGGATCCGCGGAGCGTAGCGCGCGCCACGGAGGTGAACCGGTCGAGCAGGCGCTGCTCGTCCTCCCCGGACAAGGGCACGTAGTAGAGGATCCGCTTGAGTACCGAGGATCCGCTCACGAGGAAGAAGTACATCGCGTACAGCATGATGAAGAGCTGCAGCAGGAACCCCACCGTCCCCCGTGTGACGTCGGCCAGGCCGTTGACCAGGAAGGTGCCGACCTTCGACGCCGCCTCCCCCGCTTTCGCGGCGAGCTGCTCGCTGCTGGGCAGGACTTTCCGGATGCCGGGGATCCGATCGAGCACGGGCAGGTGCTCGATCTTCGCGTCGATCCGGTCCATGTGCGAGATCTGACGCTCGATCCACGGACCGGCCGACTGGCTCACCTCCACCGCCTGCTTCGCCACATACCCGAAGTACGCGACCAGGGGCAGCACTACGATCAGGAAGACCGCCAGGAGCGTCGTCACGGAGGCGAGCCGCCGGCCCCGAAGCCGCCGTTGGACGCGATCGCGGATGGGAGCCACCATCCCGGCGAAGATCGCTGCCAGCAGGATCGCCAGGAGGAACTCGCGCACCATGTAGAGGAAGAGGCACGTGATCAGGACGGTCAGGACCACGAGGAATCCGCGGCGGAGTCGGTCCGAGCCGGCGTCCCGCTCGGGAGGACCCGCCGCCGCCCTTTCCGGGATCGTCACGCGACGCCGATCTCCCCGCCCCCGCCCGCCGCTCGCGCGTCCTCGACGGCCCGCGCGGCCGCGTCGAGCAGCTCGGAGGACTGCTGCATGTCCTCGTTGTAGGACGCCAGCCCGATGGCGAACCGCTGGCCCAGCATGTTGCCGAGCACCCCTGCGATGCGATCCGCCGCGAGGCGGGCTCCATGGAGGTTGCAGCCGAGCAGGAGCGTCACGAAGAGGCCGTCGCCCAGGTGGGCGAGGAGGTCGGAGTTTCGGGTGGACGAGGCCAGCCGACGTGCGGCGCCGAGGAAGGAGGCCTCCTCCGTCGGGTCGAACTGCACCATCATCAGAGTCAGCGGAACGCCGCGGTCAGCGCCGTTGAAGAGAAAGCGATAGACTGTCTCGAACTGAAGGCGGTTGGGGAGGCCCGTTCGCTGATCGGTGAGGGCCGGATGCCCCGCCTCGGCTGTGGCCATCGGATGCACTCCTCAGGAGGATGACAACCAATGATGATGTCGCCCGGAGCGGAGCGCCACACCGCCGCGATGGACTGCGCGCGCGGCTCATGCGCTCGGACCTTTTCCGGGCGGACTTCGTTATCGTATTCATTCGCATCGATTCCTGATCACGGAGTCCGCCATTGAGAAGCATCCTTTGCCTGATCGTGGCTTCGGCCGCTCTCTCGACGCTGGGCGCGCCCGCCGCCATCGCGGCCCAGGCTCAACCGCCCGCGGGGATGGCGCAGGTCGAGATGGCGCGGTCGCGTGACTGCGTTCGGCCGCTCTCGGACCTCGAGGCGTTGAACCAAGCCATGCAGCCCTTCATGGACCGCATGGACCTGCTGGACTCGATCCGGGCGGCGGTCGCGATCGAGGACAGCTCGATCGTGAGCAGGCTGCGCCTGTCGGACCCGGTGGAGGCCGCAGTGAAGAAGTGGTTCGAGACGGACCACGCACTGGCGCTCAGGATCGTGGCGACGAACAGCGATTCGCTGCGCGCCGTGCGCCTGGCGCACCGTGACAGCGTCAAGGCGCTCCTGGGCCGGGCCATGACGGCTACGCAGACGGCCGCTCGTGCCAAGGCGGACAGCCTGCACGCCCAGAAGACCGAGCAGGCGGCCGGCCCCTGCGTGGGTATGGTGTTCGTGCGCAGCGCCGTGCGCGAGGCGTGCCGGGGCGTGTCGAGCCAGCTCTGCCGCATCGCGGCCGCCGACAGCTCGAAGCGGAACGACCCGTACCAGTTCGTGGACAGCGCGAGCGACCTCTGGGGCATCCAGCAGTTCCTCCCGTGGACGGACCCCGCGCCCGTCTCCGTCGGTCCCGGCGGCGTCCTCACGGGCGCCACCACCCAGACCAGCGCGCGACAGGGCAACATCGAGATCTCGGTGGGCGTGCAGCCGGTCCTGCACTCGACGAAGGGTCTGGACAGCGCGCAGGTCGCGGGGAGCCGTGCCCTCGTCGACTCCCTGGGCTTCACGTGGGACATCCCGAAGATCGTGATGACGCCCGCGCTCGTGATCCAGTCCAACCTCACCGAGCCCATCGCCGGCGAGACGACCTATGTGCTGCACTTCGGGACGTTCGCGGACTCGGACATCGTGTGGAGCGGTCCCGCGGGGACGGGCAAGCCTACGGACGCGGTGATCCCGCTCGTGCCCACGGTCCTGAAGAAGCTCGAGGCAGGCGCCGCGCTCGAGTTCTCCGCGCTCGACGTTCCAAAGACGAAGGGCGCCAAGGCGAAGCAGGTCTTCGGGATCGGGCTGGTCCAGGTGAACGAGTCGAACGCCGTCACGTCGCTCGCCCAGTACCTGTCGAAGCAGCTCGACGAGGACGTCAAGAAGCTCTCGGCCGGCACGAAGAGCAGCGGCTGAGCTTCGGGCAGACGGTGCCCGGCGACGGTGGGGACGCGACGGTGAGGGCGCGGGCCGAGCTGGACCGGGAGATCGACCTCGACGCCTGGCTGGCTGCCTCCGAGGCCCGCGTGACGGGCCTGCGTCCCGAGGCGGCGAAGGCCGTCGTGTGGGCGGACCCGGCCACGCGCGCGGCCACGCCCCGGGCGCTCGTCTACATCCACGGGTTCGGCGCGGACCGATGGGAGGTGGATCCGCTCCCGCGCCTGGTGGCCGAAGGGCTGGGTGCCAACGTCTACTATCCGCGCCTCACCGGCCACGGCAGGGACGGCGCCGCCATGGCGCGGGCGACCGTCGTGGACTGGCTCGCCGACGTCGACCAGGCCATGGCCATCGGAGCGCGCGTGGGGCGGAGCGTCGTCCTCATGGGGACCTCCACGGGAGGGTCGCTCGCGATGTGGGCCGCGGCCCAGCCGCGCTGGCAGGAGGTGCTCGCCGCGCTCGTGCTCGTCTCCCCGAACTTCGGCGTCCGTCACCCGCTGGCCCCCTTGCTCGCATGGCCGGGCGGGCGGCTGGCGGCACGCGTTCTCGTGGGGCGGGAGCGCCGGATCCGGATCCAGAACGAGCGCCACGCCCGCCACTGGACGGGTCGCTATCCCTCTTCGGCGCTCGTGCCGCTGATGAGCCTCGTGCGGGCGGTGCGGGCGCTCCCTCTGGAGCGCGTGACCACCCCCGTGTTCGTGGCGTACTCCGCCCGGGATCGTGTCGTGAGCCCCGCGGCCACCCGGAGAGCGATCGCCCGGCTCGGCTCCTCCGCCGTGCGCGTGCACG
The DNA here is from genome assembly GCA_046704285.1 of Longimicrobiales bacterium. Classification (GTDB taxonomy): domain Bacteria; phylum Gemmatimonadota; class Gemmatimonadetes; order Longimicrobiales; family Gaopeijiaceae; genus SZUA-318. Next base: position 63,269 of record JBJKSF010000170.1, read on the forward strand.
CCGTCGAGGGAGAAGGAGACACCCAGCACCACGTGCTCGCCGGGGACATCCTGTCTCCCGCGACCACCCGGCCGCTGGCCGGCGAGGTCCTGGCGTTCCTGGAGGCGCTGCCGTGAGTGGGGCGCCTCCCCCCCTCCTGGCGGATGGAACGTCGCCGGCCGCCGCGAGCGACCTGATCGCGCTCCTGGACGAGCTCGGCATCGAGGCGAGCACGGTGCACCATCCTGCGGTGTTCACGGTCGAGCAGGCCAAGGCGCTGCGCGGGGAGCTCCCCGGTGCCCATGCCAAGAACCTGTTCGTACGCGACAAGAAGGGCGCGATGTGCCTCGTCGTGGCCCGGGAGGACTGCGCGGTCGACATGGCCGCGCTGGCCGGCACGCTCGGCACGAAGAGGCTCTCGTTCGGGAGCCCGGAGCGGCTCATGAGGTACCTGGGGGTGATCCCCGGCGCCGTGACGCCGTTCGCCGTGATCAACGACCACGGAGGGGATGTCGTCGTGGCGCTCGACGCGGGGCTCCGCGGCTACGACTTCTGGAGCTTCCACCCGTTGGACAACACGATGACGACCACGCTCAGGCCGGCGGACATGCTCAGGTTCCTCGAGGCCGTGGGACATCCGCCGAAGTGGGTGGAGCTGTAGCCAGCGCCGGCCGTCGTCCGGCCCACGGGCGGGCGCGCTCGAGCTGACCCGCCAGCCGGAAGAGCGTGGACTCGTCGCCGAAGCGCGCCGCGAAGTGGACGCCGATCGGCAGGCCGTCGGCGCTCCAGTGCAGGGGCACGGACATGGCCGGCTGACCCGTCACGTTGAAGAGCGGCGTCCACGGGGTGAACTCGAAGGCTCCGGCCGAAGCGCGCTCCAGGAGCCCGGCGGCCCGCACGATCCGGCCGGAGCCGAAGGCGCCGAGAACGCGCAGGAGGCGCTTCTGCGCAGGGGAAGGACTCCGCGATCCCACCCGCGGGGGCGGCGCTGCGAGCGTGGGTGTCAGGAGGAGGTCGTGGTCGCGGAAGAAGGGGCCCATGTGCCGCGCCGTGAGCTCCAGGGTGCGCAGGGCCGAGGCGTACTGCCCGGCGTCGAAGGCGCGTCCCAGCAGTCCGAGGGCCCAGGTGGGAGGCTCGAGATCCGTGCGCCGGACGGGCCTTCCCAGGTGGGCCTCCGCCTCCTCGAGGTCCGCGTCGAGCTCCGCCGCCATCATGAGCAGGAACGCTCGCGTGAAGGGCTCCGCATCGACGTCGGGCGCCGCTTCCTCTACATGGTGGCCCAGATCCTCCAGCAGATCGGCCGCCTCGGCGACGGCACGCACGCACTCGGGATGCACGGAGGAGCCCAGAAGGGGCCGCGTCGTGAACGCGATGCGCAGAGGGCGCGGGTCGGTGCCCGCGTCGTCCAGATACGAGCCCTCGGGCGGCGCGATCTCGTACGGTGCGCCGGCATCGGCACCCTGCAGGGCGTCGAGCGCGGCGGCACTGTCGCGCACGGATCGCGTGAGGACGTGTCCCACGACGAGGCCTCGCCAGAGCTGCCCGTGGTCGGGGCCGGTCGGCGTGCGCCCCCGGGTCGGCTTCAGGCCGAAGAGCCCACAGCAGGAGGCGGGGATGCGGATGGAGCCACCGCCGTCGGCGCCGCCGGCCATGGGCACGATGCGGGCGGCGACGGCGGCCGCCGAGCCTCCGCTCGATCCCCCAGGCGTCCGCTCCGGGTCCCAGGGGTTGCGGGTCGGCCCCCACAGCTCGGGCTCCGTGACCGGCACCAGCCCCCACTCGGGCGTGTTCGTCTTTCCCAGGATCACGAGACCGGCGGCGACGTAGCGGCGCACGAGCTCGTTGTCGTGATCGGCCACGACGTCCCGAAAGAGACGGCTTCCCATCGAGGTCGGGTGGCCGGCGACCGTGTCGAGGAGATCCTTGACGAGGAACGGCACGCCCGCGAACGGACCCGCGCAGGGGCGTGTGGCCGCCCGGCGCGCGTCCTCCGCCATGAGGCGGACGACCGCGTTGATGGCCGGGTCGATCCGTTCCACGAGGGCGAGCGCGAGCTCCACCAGCTCGGTGGCCTCGACCTCGCGCGCCCGCACCAGCTCCGCGAGCCCGAGCGCATCCAGTGACTCGTAGTCTTCCTCGGTCATGGTGGAGCGAAGGATACAGGGGGATTGACCTTCCCGAAACTCGGAGGCGATTGTCATCGCACCGGCGCGACTCGCGTAGAACCGGAGCGGCCGGCCCTATCCCATCCGGATGATTCCCTGCACACGGATCCTCTCATGAAGAGACCACTTCTCGCCGTCATCCTCGCGGCTGCAGTACTCGCCCCCTCCCGACCCGTGGCCGCCCAGACCCGTCCCGTCCAGGTCGCGCTCATCACACCGATCCAGCTCTATCCGGAGACGGACTCGATCCGGGGCATCCGCCTGAGCATCTTCTACGGACGCAGCAGATCGGTAACCGGCCTGGACATCGGGCTCATCAGCAACACCACGCAGTCGTTCCTGGGTGTGCAGTGGGGATTGGCCGGCCTCGCGCAGGGCGAGTTCACCGGAGTCCAGATCAACGCGGTCAACCTCGCAGAGGGCGCCATGCAGGGGCTCCAGTGGGGTTTGGCGAACTCGGTCCAGACCGGCAACGGCGGCCAGGTGGGATTCCTGAACGTCGCGACGGTGAACCATCGCGGCCTCCAGTTCGGGCTGGTCAACTACGCGAAGACCCTGGACGGCGTGCAGATCGGGCTGATCAACATCATCCGCAAGGGCGCGCGGTTCCCGGTGCTGCCGATCGTCAACTGGGCGGGGATCAAGAGCGGGGCTGATTGAGCCTGCTCTGATCCTGCCGTTGCCGGTTTCCCCGGTGGTCCTCCCGCCGCTCCCGGCCGCGTCGGCCGGCGGGCTGTCCGAGAGCCTCTCGCACAGCCCGCTGGTCGCGTTGGCCACGCTGTTCGGGGCCGGGGTGCTGACCAGCCTCACCCCGTGCGTCTATCCGATGATCCCCATCACGGCTTCGATCATCGCCGGCTCGACCCGGGAGGGGCAGAGCCGCGTGCGCACTGCCGGACTCACCCTGACGTACGTGCTGGGCATGGCGTTGGTCTACGCCTCGCTGGGGCTCGCCGCCGGACTGACGGGCACGTTGTTCGGCACCGTCAGCGCGAGCCCCTGGGCGCGCCTGGCGGTCGGCAACCTCTTGCTGCTGTTCGCCCTGGCGATGCTGGACGTGCTCCCGGTACCCATGCCGAGGCGACTGCTGGCGTGGGCGGATCGTCAGCGTGGGGGCTCGTACGGGGGGGTCCTGGTCATGGGCGCGGGGGCGGGCGTGGTGGCGGCCCCGTGCGGCGCGCCCGCGTTCGCGGTCGTCCTGACCTGGGTGGCGGCCACCCGGGCGGGACTCATGGGCTTCGTGTATCTCTTCGTCTTCTCGCTCGGGATGAGCGTGCTCCTCGTAGCCGTCGGGCTCTTCTCGGGAACTCTCGTCCTGCTTCCGCGTTCAGGTAGATGGATGGTGTGGGCCAAGCGCCTCGCCGCCCTGGTCATGATCGTCATGGCCGAGTACTACTTCGTGCAGGCGGGTTACAACCTATGAGCGAATGGAGATCTCCCCGGGGCATGGCGATGCTGGTCGCCGTCGCCTCGTGCCTGACGCTCGCCACGGCGGGCGGACTGAAGGCCCAGTCGGACGAAGCGGTCGTGGGCCTCCCGGTCGGGACGCAGGCTCCTCCGGCGGAGGTGCAGAACCTGCGCGGCCAAGCGGTCCAGCTCCTGCGCTACGTCAAGAAGGGTGAGCCGGCGCTGATCGAGTTCTGGGCCACCTGGTGCGACAATTGCCGGGCGCTCCAGCCCCAGCTCGACCGGATCGAGCGGCGCTGGGGCAAGCGGATGAGCGTGGTGGCCGTGGCTGTCGCGGTCGCGCAGACGCCCCGGCGCGTGCGCCGTCACGTGGAGGAGCACGATCCGGGCTACCCCTACCTGTGGGACGCCAACGGCGCCGCCGTGCGGGCGTACCACGCCCCGACGACGTCGGTGGTGGTGATGCTGAACGCCCAGGGGAAGGTGGCCTACAGCGGCGTCGGGCCGAACCAGCACCTCACGGCCGAGGTCGAGAAGCTCCTCGGCTCGTCGTGACGCTGCGACGGCCCGCCGCGCCCGCCCGGGCTCCGGGCGTGCGGCGGGCCGTCACGTGTCAGCTCCCGGAGCCCCCGGATGTGGGCGTCACCGAGTCGATCATCTTCGCGAGCGTCTTGTAGGCGGCCGGATCGATCTGGTTGAAGCTCGGGATCACGCCGGCGATGCGCCCGTCGGGCGCGATCACGATCACCGTGCGGCTGCTGATCTGGTGGTTCGCCGTGAGCTTCCCGCCGAAGGACACGTACGTCGCGGCGTCGTTGCCCTTCTCGCTGGCGAACACGAACGGGAAGTCCTCGTCCTTGAGCCACGAGTACTGGGACTGCGGCGAGTCGTTCGAGATCCCGATGACGACCACGTGCCGTCCATCGTGGAACAGGCTTGCGTACTGGTCACGGTACGCTGTCATCTGGACCGTTCAGCCAGGCGTCCTCACCTGGTAGAAGAACGCGAGGACGACGGTCTCGCCGCGGTAGTCGCTGAGACGCACCGGGTTGGCCAGCACTCCATAGCGGGTGGCGCCCGGGAGCGAGAAGTCGGGCGCCTTCTGGCCCACGGCCAGGAAGTGGGCCCCCGGGTCCTGCGCCGCCGCATGGGTCGGCGTGCCGACGGCGAGAGCTCCTGCGAGGAGGCCGAGCGCAAGCAGGTCGCGCATGGAGGGTTCCTCCGGAGATGGGGTACGACCATCGAACTCCCCAATATCGGGGATCGCACGGGCACGGGCCACCCCGGTTCGGACCCGTCGTCCCGCGAGTGGAGGTCAGGTCATGAGGTCCGAGCGCTCGAGCGCCGCGGAGGGTCGGAGGGGCGGGAGTGAGGAGAGGCGACCGAGGCGCGCCGCGGCGGTCCTGCTCACGGCCGCGGTCAGCGGATCCGGCATGCTGACCGGCCTGGCGCCCGCCCGCGCCCGTGCCCAGGAGTTCGACGTCGACACCCACGCCCCCCGCGAGGTCCGGTTCACCTCGCATACTCAGCTCTTCCAGTTCCACGGGGTCACGCATCGCATCAACGGCTACGTCCTCCTGGACGGGCCCCGGCTGGTCGCGGGGATGCCCACGGACAGCTCCCAGCTCTACTTCCAGGTGGACCTGGGCAGCCTCCACACGGGCATCCCCATGCGCGACCGCCACATGGACGACCAGTACCTGCAGGTGGGGAAGTACCCGTGGGCGAAGTTCAAGGGGGCGTTGACGGAGGTGGTGGCGGACTCCGCCGCCGGGACCCTCCGCGTGACGGCCAGGGGCACGATGAGCATCCACGGCGTCGAGAGGGTCATGACGATCCCGTGCGACGTGAAGCCGGTCGGGAGCGGGTACGCCGCACGCTGCACGTTTCCCGTGCTGCTGTCCGAGTTCCACATCGCGATCCCCCGGCTGATGTTCCTCAAGCTGTCCAACCGGATCCGATTGGACGTCAACTTCTCCGTCGAACCGCCGAAGAGCGGCGGTTGAGGAATCCCCGATGAACGCCAGACTGCCCCTGTCGGCGATCCTGATCCTCGCGCTCGCGCCGGCCGCGGCAGCGGGCCAGGGCCGCCCGGTCCACTGGAAGCCGAAGAGCAAGCCGACCGAGCTGCCCATCACCGTGTTCCACTCTCCGCAGTCCGCCGACCTCCCCACCGCCGCCACGATCGGGAAGGGGATCCTGCAGTTCGAGGTGTCCCACCGCTTCGTTCCGCCGTTCTCGTCGGGGCCGAGCACCCTGTGGGGCATCGACGGCCCCGTCTACGACCGCCTCGGTCTCTCCTACGGGCCCACCAACAACTCGATGGTGTCGATCCTGCACAGCAACCTCCAGAACAACGTGCTGTTGCGGGCGAAGGTCAGGGTCCGCTCGGGGGGCCGTTCCTCGATTCCCTATCAGATCGCCGTGGCGGGAGGATACGCCTGGAACACGGGCGTCTCGCCCTTCTACGGGCCCGGCTACAGGAAGAACGAGGGGCAGGCGTACGGGCAGCTCATAGTGAACGCCCTCGTGCTTCCCAATCTGGCGTTGGGCGTCGTGCCCTCGGTCCTGTACAACCCCCGGATCGCGGACCTGAACGCCCCGACCGAGCTGACGCTCGGCTTCAACGGGACGCTCTTCCTCAACAACACCCTCGCCTTGATAGGCGAGTGGAACGTGAGCCCCGCCCACCCGAACATGGAGCACGACGCCATCGCCGCCGGCCTGCAGATCGAGGCGGGCGGGCACTTCTTCGACGTGATCGTCACGAACTCGACCCGCCCGAACCCCACCCAGTACCTGGGAGGGACTCCCTACGAGTTCACGCCGAGGCAGTGGCGCTTCGGCTTCAACATCACGCGCGTCTTCAGGCTCTGAGAGGGCGGGGCGGCGGGCGGACCGCACGAGCGCGTCCGGATCGCCCACCGCCCCGGGGCGCCGTCACCTTCCGAAGTAGCGCACGAGGAGGAGGTAGAGGGCGGCCGCGATCGCGAGGATGGCCGCGACCTTGAGGAGCTTCTTCAGGACCGCGAAGACGAGCATCGCGGCGAGAAGCAGGACAGGGACGAGCAGGAGGGGATGGGCGAGGAGGTAGCTCGCGACGGCGCTCACGACGGTCCCCTCCGGGTCGAGGTGCCTGGCCACGACGCTGGCCGGTGGCGTTCCGGAACCGCACGGACGCGATGCCGCTCGTTGCTCAAGTTCGCGCCTCCGCCCCGCCGAGGGCTCCTACGCTTCCTGCGTCGCCACGTTTCGACCTGGCTTGAACACCTGGTCGTAGACGACCATCAGCACCGCTACCACTACCCCGATTCCCGCCAGCACCCACCAGAGCTCCGCCGGCCGCTTCACCACTTCGCCGAAGTAGTGCAGCAGGTGCCCGCCGATGAGTCCTTCGAAGAAGTATCCGAGGGCGATCGGCAGGAACGCGTATCCCATGAACACGCCCTCCTGGCCCTCCGGCGCCAACCTCGAGATGTACTCGTAGTAGCGCGGCGCCTGAGTCATCTCCCCGATCGAGAAGACCGCCATTCCCACCGCGGCCATCCAGAAGGCGGGATAGAGCGACACGGTCAGCATCGAGAGCGCCGCGATCACCGCGCCGATGATCATGGCGCGGAACGCGGGTATCCGGCGGGTGAGGCGATTGATGAGGATCTGGAAGAGCGCGATCATGACGGCGTCCGCGCTGGTCAACGCCACGATGTACGCGCTCGGCAGCGTCGGGTCCACGTATTGATGCACGTAGCCCGGCATCACGACGAAGAAGGCGTAGAAGACCATCCAGTACCCTGAGACGATCAGCATGAACAGCACGAATCGCCAGTTCCGCAGGACCAGCATCGTGTTGGCCAGCGCCTTCCGGATGGAAGCGTCCGCCCGCGCGGCCCGCGCTGCCGCCGGCTCGCGGTAGAAGATCCCCACGAAGATCGCCATCGCCCAGGCCAGCAGCGCGGCCAGCCGGAAGTTCGCCGACATGCCCATCGCGGCCACGACCGCCGCTCCCAGGAGCGGGCCCAAACCCGCGCCGATGTTCACGAGCCAGTAGTAGATCGCGTAGCCGAGCGAGCGCGAGTCGTCGGTGGAGCCTGTCGCCACCGTGCCCGCCACGCACGGCTTCACGAGCGCCGGCCCGATCGCTCCGAGCAGCAGGATGCCCAGCAGCAGCCAGTAGTCCGGCACCACCGCCCGCACCGGTGCCATCCACGCCGAGCGGACCGACCCGAGCAGGAAGTAGCCCGCCCCGTCGATCACGTAGGCCACCACCAGCGCCCGCCGGAACCCGTAGCGATCCGCGAGCGAGCCCACCACCACGGGCAGCAGGTAGACTGCGAGACCGAAGATCCCCATCAGCTGCCCCTGCGCGACGTCGCTCAGCTTCATCTTGTCCAGGAGGAACAACGCGAGGACCCCCTGCTGCGAATAGAACGCCATGCGCTCGAACAGCTCGCTCACGTTCGCTACCCAGAACGCGCCCTGGAATCCATCACGCAGCTTACGTCGCAACGCTTCGAAGTCCACTCGTGCCTCCCGTGCCGGCCGCCGTGATCGTGACTCGATCCCCTACACGCTTCGCCCTCGTCCGTCCCGGGCCTCTCCGTCGCTCGCCCGGTCCTGCCCGACCCGCTCCCTCCTTCCTCGGCTGGCGTCAGCAGCGTCGTCCCACGCGACGCGCCCGTGGTGTGCGCGCGATCGGATCGGCCTCCTGCCCGGCGGGACGCTCGATCCGGCCGTCGATCGGAGAAGCACGGTAGGGCGCGGGTGAACGGGGGGCAAGCGGGAGCGTCGTGCCGGCGACGGCGCGGGCACGGTGGGTTGAGCGAGGAAGCCGCTCCGCCCCCGTGGTATCCGGCCCAGGGCCCCGCTGCCGGGCTTGCGTCGATCCCCGGGATGCCCGAAATCAGGGCTCGATCGGGTTCCGCAGGCGGGGGGCCGATTCCATCCGACCCAGGACGGGGGATCCCAGCTTGAGCACGCAGGCGGGCGGGTCTCATGCTCATGCCGTGCGCCGCGGGCGGCCGACGGCGTCCAGCCCTTGAGACGCGCGGCCGGCGTGGAGAAGGGGTGAGGGATCTCCCGGTGGGACGTCCATGACCTGGTCCCTGCAGCTCACGCCCTGGGCGCTTCCGCCGCTGCTGGCGGTTCTCCTGGCCGCGCGCGACCTGGAGTATCTGCTGGCGCGCCGCCGGGAGCCCGCCGTGCGCGCGCTCGCCGTCCTGATGGCCGTCGGCGGTGGATGGGCGCTCCTCCATCTCGTCGCGATCGTGAGCCCCACGCCCTCCAGTGCCGCGCTCCTCCCGTGGATCGAGGGCGTCGCGGCCGCCGCGGCCCCGGTGGCCTGGCTCTGGTTCGCCCTCACGTACTCGGGGCGCGGGCAGGGGCTGCGCCGATGGCCCGCCTGGCTCCTCTACGGGGTGTCGACCGTCACGGTCGTGCTGGCCCTGGAGCCGACGGCGCGCGTGCTGCTCGTGCGGAGCGCCGGGGTGGTCCGGCTCGACGGCGTGCTCGGCCTCCGCGTGGAACGGGGGCCGTGGGCGTGGGTGGAAACGCTGGCGTCGGTTGCCGCCGTCGCCGTGGGGACGGTGGCGATGATCGGCCCTCTCTCCCGCGTCCCCGGCTCGCGACTGCGCGCCGGCGTCGCCGCGCTGGCGGGTCTCGTGGTGCTCGGGGCCATCACGGCGCACGTCGGCTGGAGCCCGACCGCGGACTGGAAGGACCTGACACCGACGGCGTTCGGGGTGGCTTCCGCGCTCCTGGGTGCGGGCCTGTTGCGCCGTCGGCTGCTGACGCTCGGGCCCGTCGCGAGAACGCTCGTCATGGTGGAGATCCAGGATCCGATCGTCGTGCTCGACGGCAAGGGGCGCATCGTGGACGCCAACCACGCTGCGGAGCGCGTGCTCGGACTGCGTCCCTATGGAGACGTGCCGGTGCCGCTGGGCACCCTCTGGGCGAAGGCCACGAGCACGGCCGAGGCGCCTGCCCGGATCAGACTGGACGCGACGATGGAGCGAGGCACGGAGGAGCGCGCCTTCGACGTGACGGTGACCTCGCTCCACGACCGGGGGGCACCGGGGAGATCCGCGTTCGTCCTGCGCGACGTGACGTCGCTGCTCCAGGCGCAGTCGGAGCTGGAGGAGCTGGCCCGCACGGACGCGCTCACGGGGCTCGCGAACCGCCGCCACTTCATGGAGGCCCTGGCCCGGGAAGTCGAGCGCGCCAGGCGGTACGGCCATTCGCTCTCCCTCGTGCTGATCGACCTCGACCGCTTCAAGGACGTGAACGACACGCACGGCCATGCCGCCGGCGACGACGTCCTGCGGGCGACCGCTGCGATCCTGCGGGAGGTGTCTCGCGACGTGGACGTCGCGGCCCGCATCGGTGGAGAGGAGCTCGTGCTGCTGCTTCCCGAGACGCGCGCCGCCGGCGCGCGCAGCGTGGCCGAGCGCGTGCGCAGGCGCATCGAGGCCTCCTCTCCGCGCTCGCAGGCAGGAGAGGCGTTCCGGGTCACGGCCAGCCTGGGTGTGGCGTCGTACGCGGGAGGCGCCGAAACGCCGGAGGAGATTCTGCAGGCGTGCGACGCGGCGCTCTACCGGGCCAAGGGGGCGGGGCGGAACCGCGTGGTGGTCGAACGGCCGACGACCTCATGAGCGACGTCTTATCCTCGGCCGCCACGGGTGGTAGTATCCGTCTTCCCCCTGGAGCAGAGACGTCCGTCCCATCCGAGGAAAGCGAGGAGAGCGAATGACCGAGCACGATGGAGCGATCACCCGCCGCGATTTCGTCGAGCACGCCGCCCTGCTGTCCGTGGGCCTGGGGCTCTTCCCGGGCCTGGCGCGCGTCCGCCTCGACTCGGGCACGCTGTCCCTGACCACCGACGGGGTCGAGGGGACGTGGACGACGGAGGGAGGTTCGTTCCGACCGGTCGCGCTGCGAGACAGGCTGAGCGGCCGGCCCATTCCCGTGGCGCGGGAAGTGTTCGTGCTCGAGCTCCAGGACGGGAGCTCGCTTCCGGCTTCACGGATGAGGATGCGGCGAGGTCCGCGCTCCGAGAAGCTCCCGGTGGATGAGCGGGCCGCCCGGTTCGCGGACCGGCTTCCCGGCACGCGGCTCGTGCTCGACCTCGAGGATCCCGACAGCGGGTTGCGCGTGGAGTGGAGCGCGATCGGCCGACAGGGATCGAAGTACCTGAGGCAGGAGATCGTCCTCAGCCCCACGAAGCGTGCGGTGCCGGTGAAGAGCATCGTGCTGATCGACGTCGCGCTGCCGCGTGCGGCCGTGCTCGGGAGCGTGCGCGGCTCGCCCATCGTCACCGGCGACGTCTACCTCGGCTTCGAGCACCCGCTCTCCGAGGCGTCCCTGGACGGAGAGCGGGCACGGGCCGTGCTCCCGCGCGACCTGCCGCTCCGCCCGGGCACCACGTTCACGGTCTCTTCCGTGGTGGGGAGCACTCCGCCCGGGCAGCTCCGCCGCGCGTTCCTCGAGTACGTCGAGCGCGAGCGCGCGCACCCCTACCGCACGTTCCTGCACTACAACTCCTGGTACGACCTCGGCTTCTTCAACCGGTACGGAGAGGCCGGCGCGCTGGATCGGATCCGGGCGTTCGGCCAGGAGCTGCACGAGAAGCGGGGCGTGACGCTCGACTCGTTCCTCTTCGACGACGGCTGGGACGATCCCACGACGCTCTGGCACTTCGACTCCGGCTTTCCCGACGGGTTCACGAACGTGCGCAAGGCGGCCGAGCGGTACGGTGCGGAGCCTGGGGTGTGGATGTCTCCGTGGGGCGGCTACGGGAAGCCGCGTGAGGAGAGGCTGAAGTACGGGAGGGAGCACGGCCTCGAAATCGACGCGAACGGGCTGGCGCTCTCGGGGCCGAAGTACTTCAAGCTGTTCCACGACACCTGCGTGGAGTTCATCCGTGCCTACGGCGTGAACCAGTTCAAGTTCGACGGCACGGGCAACGCCGCGCACGTCGTCGCGGACAGCAAGTTCGACAGCGACTTCGATGCGATGATCGCGCTCATCGGGGACCTGCGCCGCATCGAGCCCGACCTGTACGTGAACCTCACGACGGGCACGTACCCGTCGCCGTTCTGGCTGCGCTACTGCGACTCGATCTGGCGGGGTGGGGACGACCACTCGTTCGCGGGCGTGGGCACGCAGCGGCAGCAGTGGATCACGTACCGCGACGGCGACACCCACGCCGGGATCGTCGAGAAGGGGCCACTCTATCCCCTCAACTCCCTGATGCTCCACGGCCTGATCTACGCGAGGTACGCCAACGGCCTGAAGACCGACCCGCACCACGACTTCCGCAGCGAGATCCACGACTACTTCGGCACCGGCACGCAACTCCAGGAGATGTACATCACGCCCTCCCTCCTCAGCGACGAGAACTGGAACGACCTGGCGCAGGCCGCCATCTGGTCCCGCAGCAACGCGGACACGCTCGTCGACACGCATTGGATCGGGGGCGACCCGCTCGAGCTGGAGCCCTACGGCTGGGCCTCGTGGTCGCCACGGAAGGGCATCCTGGTGCTCCGGAATCCGAGCGACCGGCCGCAGTCCATGGAGGTGGACGTGGGCGAGGCGTTCGAGCTGCCGGAGGGGGCGCCGCGTGCCTACGGCGTCACGTCGCCGTGGGAGCGTGGGGAATCCCCGCTGCGGCTGGAGGCCGGAGTCCCGCACGTCTTCCGCCTGGAGCCGTTCGAGGTCCTGACGCTGGACGGCGGGGCGGCAGGGAGCGCCTGAGCGCGGCGCTCCGCCCGACTTCTCAGACGGCCTGCGGCGAGAGCTGGAGGCGCGCGACGAGCCCGATGCACATGCCCCAGAAGATCAGGGGGAGCGCCCACAAGGCGTCTCCCCGCGTCATCAGCAGACCGCTCGCCAGGAGGCAGTAGGCCAGGACCGCCACCTCGGCGAAGAACGTCCAGTGCAGGGGGCTCAGGTAGGGCTCCGCCGCCTGGGCGGACGCGATGCCGACAGGGCGCTGGCCCTTCGGAGTACGGACGAACTCCGCCTCGCCCAGGAGAAAGCCCTCGAGCTGGCCCACGGTGTTGTTGACCATGAGGCCGATGCCGAGGCACATGCCGGCCAGAACCTGACCGACCATCTCGAAGCTCCACCGATCACCGCGCTCGCGCAGCGTGATCATGAAGCTGATCGGGGCCACGAGCGTCGCCAGCGACATGATCGCCTGCATGAACCAGAAGAACGTCCGGTCCACGTACAGGACCGCCCACGGCCACAGCGCCAGATTGACGAGCAGGACCGGGTGGATGCCGTAGCCGGCGAGCAGGAACATCTCCTCCCAGCGGTCCCGCAGGCGATTCCCCGGATCCATCACCTGGCGTCGAAGCTTGCGGAAGCACTGGGCGTTGCCGCGAGCCCACCGGAGCTGCTGCAGCTTGAACGAACGCATGTGGGCGGGGAGCTCGTTGGGCACGGCGACGTCGTACACGTATCGCCCGTGCCAGCCGGCCAGCGCGCAGCGGTAGCTCAGGTCGAGGTCTTCGGTGAGCGTGTCCGCGGCCCACCCACCCGCCGCTTCGATGGCGGCCCGCCGCCAGATGCCCGCCGAGCCGTTGAACGTCGTGACCTGGCGGGCGAACACACGTGCCGGCTTCTGCACGTAGAAGTGCCGATCCAGGAGGAGGGCCAGGGCCCCGTGAAAGAGGCTGCCCACGGAGTGCCACGTCCAGCGCGTCTGGATGAAGGCGACCGTGGGATCGTGGAAGGCGTCGTCCTCCACCAGGATGCGCCAGAGGAAGTCGGGCTGGGGCGTGAAGTCCGCGTCGAAGACCGCCACGTACTCCGCGGTGGAGCGCGCCAGCCCGGCGGCGAGCGCACCGGCCTTGTACCCGGTGCGGGCCGACCGGCGGATGTGCTCGATCTGGACGCCGCTGGCCCGAACCTCCTCCACCGCTTCTTCGACCAGTGTCGTGGTCTCGTCGGTCGAGTCGTCCAGCACCTGGATGTCGAATCGGTCCAGCGGATAGTCCTGGGCCGCGGCGGCGAGGATGACCTGGCGAGCGGCCAGACGCTCGTTGAAGAGCGGGAGCTGGATCGTGACCGTCGGGGGAGGCGAGCCCTCTCCGGTTCCGGCGGGCTGGCCCACGGGTGAGCGCACCGAGGCTCGAACCGACTCCCGGTTGCGGAGGAAGCGCACCAGAAGACGGATCTCGGCGACCGCGAACGACGCCCCCAGCAGGGCGGCAATCACGTAGAGCGTTGTGATCAGGAAGGACATGCGTCGCGGGAAGCGCGGAGGCGGGACGGATCGCTCCTACAAACGGGGAACGTTACAGGATCGCACGGGGCGGGAGCAAGTCGAGCGCCCTCGCGGGCGACGATCCACAAGCCCCTCTTCGGCCCGCCGTCCTCCGTCACAGCCAACCGGCCTCGCGATACCAGGCTGCGGCACGCCGCGCTCCCTCGCCGAATGCCACCTGCGGCGCCCAGCCGAGGGCCCGGCGGGCCAGGGAGGCGTCGCACACCCAGTGCGGAGCCCGCAGCTCGCGGACCTTGTCCCTCGTGAGCATCACGGGCCTCCCGGCGAGGCGTCCGAACGACTCCGCCGCCAGGGCCGCCGCCAGCAGCATCGGCCCTGGAATCGGGAGCCGCAGACGCGCGCGCGTGCCCACTGCAGCTTCGATGTGTCCGACGAGGCCCTCCAGGGTCTCGGGGACGCCGTCCTCCACGTCGAAGACCGAGCCGCTGGCGACATCGGCCACCAGCGCGCGCACGCACGCGTCGGCGCAATCGGTCGCGTAGATCGTGCTCAGGACCGAGCGGGGCGATCCCGTGAGCGGAAGGAAGCCGAGCTTCACGGCCCGGTAGAACGAGAGGGTGCCTCGATCGCGCGGTCCGTAGATGACGGGCGGGCGCACGACCACCGTGAACGTCTCTGCCGCGGCGTCCCGGACCCGACGCTCGCCGGCGAGCTTGCTGCGCCCGTATGCGGTCAGCGGGCTCGGCGGCGCGCCGGGAGGCCTCGGCCGACCATCTGCGCTCGGACCGACGGCGGCCAGGGAGGACACGTGCACGAACCGCTCCAGATCGGGGCAGGTGGCCCTGACCGCCGCCAGGAGGTCGGCGGTCCCGTCGGCGTTCACGCGCTCGAAGTCCGCCGGGTGCCTGGCCTTCACGAGACCGGCCGCGTGAACGACGCCTCGCGCCCCGCGCAGCCCCTCGGCGAGCGAGGCCGGGTCCTCCAGCATGCCCGGCACGAGGCGCACCCCGGGCAGCGACGACAGGTGACCGACATCGCTGGTGGGTCGCACCAACGCCCGGACCTCGACGCCCGACCGGACCAGGCGGTCGACGATGTGCGACCCGAGGAAGCCGGAGCCTCCCGTCACGAGCACCGGGCCGCGCAGCGACGGGCTCACTCCGTCGTGCTCCCCCAGAACCTGGGGAGCAGCCGCGCCAGCCCGACGCCGCTCACGACGAACAGTACCGTCCACATGACGGCCTCGGGCGTGCGTCCGTACAGGAAGCTTCCCGTCCCGAAGAGCGCGGCGTACACGAACGTGCAGCCGAGCACCCAGCCCAGCATCGCGAGCGGGAGCGAATCGGGCGACGGGTCCACGCCCGACTCCTCGCGGATCTGCTTCCAGCCCGGCCCGGCGGGACGCACGAGCCGGTAGAACGCGAGGAGGCGCTCGCGCGAGACTGGCGCGGTGAGGTACGTGACGGCGACCCACACGACCGTCGTGCACGCCACGGTGACGACGAGCGACAGGGAGGTGTCCACCGGATGGCCGAGCTTCCCGGCGACGAAGAACGCGACCGCCACGAGGAACGAGCTCAACATGGCCGCGATCTCGCTCCACGCGTTCACGCGCCACCAGAACCAGCGCAGCAGGTAGATGAGCCCGGTGCCCGCGCCGACCGAGAGCATCAGGTCGAACGCCTCCTTCGCGGTGGTCAGGACCGTCGTCAGCAGCGCGGCACACACCATCAGGAACGCGGTCACGAGCCGTCCTACGAGCACGTAGTGCTTCTCCTGACGGTCGTGGACCAGGAAGCGGCGGTAGAAGTCGTGGACGAGGTAGGACGTCCCCCAGTTGAGGTGCGTCGAGAGTGTCGAGACGTAGGCGGCCAGCAATCCCGCCACCATCAGGCCGAGGAGTCCCGAAGGAAGGAACTTGAGCATCGCCGGATACGCCATGTCGGGGCCGATCAGCTTGGGATCGACGTAGGGAAAGGCGTGCGCGATGTCGGACAGGTGCGGAAAGACGAGCATCGAGGCGAGCGCGACGATGATCCACGGCCAGGGCCGCAGCGCGTAGTTCGCGACGTTGAAGAGCAGGGTGCCTCCCAGGGCGTCCTTCTCGGACTTCGCTGCGAGCATGCGCTGCGCGATGTAGCTTCCGCCGCCCGGCTCCGAGCCCGGATACCAGACCGACCACCACTGGATCGTGATCGGGATGATGAGCACCGCGAGCGCCAGCTTCCAGTCGCCGAAGTTGGGGAGGAGATCGAGCGTCTTCGGGCTGAGCCGCGTCATCAACCCCGAGAGCCCACCCACCGCGGGCTGCTTGAGGGCGTAGATCGCTACCGCGAACGAGCCCGTCATCGCGATCCCGAACTGGAAGAAGTCCGTGACGAGCACCCCCCACAGGCCGGACGTCGCCGCGAAGGCGACGTTGAGCACGGAGCAGACCACGAGCGTCTTCACCATGGGCCAGCCGAGCACCACGTTGGCGATCTTCACCGCGGCCAGGTTGACCGACGCCATGATCACGCAGTTGAAGAAGAAGCCGAGGTAGACGGCGCGGAAGCCGCGCACGAACGAGGCCGGCCGGCCCGAGTAGCGGATCTCGTAGAACTCCAGGTCGGTGAGCACGCGCGAGCGCCGCCACAGGCGCGCGTAGAAGAACACCGTCATCATCCCTGTCAGCAGGAACGACCACCAGAGCCAGTTGTCGGCCACGCCGTTCACGCGGACCATGTTCGTCACGAGGTTCGGCGTGTCGGTGCTGAAGGTGGTGGCGACCATCGAGACGCCGATGAGCCACCACGGCGCGGCACGCCCCGACGTGAAGAACTCCGTCGTGCTCTTGCCCGCCCGTTTGGCCATGAGGATCGCAGGCACGAACGACAGCGGGATCGAGACGACGACGACGAGCCAGTCGAGGGACGTCAGGTGCATGGATGCCGGGGATGCAGGAGGGAAAGCCGTGGAACGGAGCGCTCCGAACTTGGGCCGCCGCGGCCGATCCGGCCATAGTGGAGAAAACCGGCGCGCCACGGGTGGGCCCCGGCTCCGGCCCTCCTCCCGTCACCGCACGATCCGCGTCCCCCTCGTTCCCTCCAGCGCCTCGTGCAGGTGCTCGATCGACGTGACGATCACCCGTTCGCCACCGTTGTCGAGGAACGCCATGGCCGCCTCGACCTTCGGCCCCATGGACCCCGCCGGGAACTGGCCGTCCTCGTAGTACCGCTGCATCCGGTCGATGCCGACCTCGTGCAGCGCTTGCTCGCCGGGCGTGCCGAAGTCGACGCAGACCTCGGGCACGTCGGTGACGATGAAGAGCTCGTGGGCTTCGATGTCGCGGGCGAGGATCGCTGCCGCTCGGTCCTTGTCGACGACGGCGTCCATGCCTTCGTAGCCCCCTCCGTCGTCCACGTAGACGGGGATCCCGCCTCCTCCCGCGGCGATCACGACGGTACCGGACTCGACGAGCTGCTGGATGGGTCCATGGTTGACGATCTCGCGTGGTACCGGCGACGGCACCACCCTCCGCCATCCGCCGCGGGCGGCGTCGCGGCGCATGGCCCAACCCTCTTCTTCCTGGAGCCTGCGGGCTTCGGCTTCACCGTAGAACTGCCCGACCGACTTCGTGGGGTTCGCCACCGACGGGTCGTTCCGGTCGACGAGCACCTGGGTGACGACCGTGACGACGTCACGGTCGATCCCCTCGCGGCGGAAGCGGTTCTGCAGGGACTGCTCGATCATGTAGCCCATGCCGCCCTCGGTGTCCGCCACGCAGATGCCGAGGGGAAGCACGGGCGCCTTGCCGCGCGCGAGCTCGACCCGCAGGAGGGCGTTGCCCACCTGCGGGCCGTTCCCGTGCGTGATCGCGAGGTTGTAACCCTCGTGGATCAGATGGACGATCGACTCGAGGCTGTCCCTCGTGCGCCGGAACTGGTTGGCGATGGTGTCCGGCTCTCCCTTGGGAGAGATCGCGTTCCCTCCCAGCGCCACCACGGCGGTCTTGACGGACATCTCACGAGACCGCCTCGAGCGTCCGCTTCGAGGCCGGCCTGGAGGCCTTGCGGAGCACCGGTGCCAGGACGTCGTGGAGGTCCGGCCGGCCGATCTCCTGGAGGTCGTACGTCACACGGACCGAAGGATGCTGGATGTCGATCACCCTGCGCAGGTCGATGGGCGTCCCGATCACCACCACGTCGCAGTCGGCCCGGTTGACGGTGGCCTCCAGGTCCTTCATCTGCTCGGTGCCGTATCCCATCGCGGGCAGCAGCGTCCCGATGTCGGGATAGCGCTCGAACGTCCGCGTGATCTTCCCGGTCGTGTACGGGCGCGGATCGACCAGCGCCGACGCTCCGAACTTCCGGGCAGCGACCACGCCGGCACCGTACTTCATGCCGCCGTGCGTGAGCGTCGGTCCGTCCTCGATCACCAGCGCCCGCTTGCCCGCGAGGAGAGAGGGATCCTCGACCGTGATCGGCGACGCGGCCTCGACGACCGTCGCGGAGGGGTTCAGCTGCCTGATCGTCTCTCGGATCGCGTCGACGTCCGCATGGTCCGCGGTGTCGACCTTGTTGATGACGATGGCGTCCGCCAGCCGGAAGTTGGTCTCTCCCGGATAGTAGCGCGTCTCGTGCCCGGCCCGGTGCGGGTCGGCCACGGTGATCATCACGTCCGGCCGATAGAACGGCATGTCGTTGTTTCCGCCGTCCCACAGGATGACGTCCGCCTCTTTCTCCGCCTCTCGGAGGATGGCCTCATAGTCGACGCCGGCGTATACGATCGTTCCGCGCACGATGTGCGGCTCGTACTCCTCCATCTCCTCGATCGTGCAGTCCTGGGCGGCCAGGTCGTCGATCGTCGCGAAGCGCTGGACCGCCTGTCTCTCCAGGTCGCCGTAAGGCATGGGGTGACGGATGGCGACCACCTGCTTGCCCGCCGCGGTCAGGATCTCCGCGACCCGACGCGTCGTCTGGCTCTTGCCGCATCCCGTGCGTACCGCGCAGACCGCCACCACGGGCTTCGTGCTCTTCAGCATCGTCCGCGTCGTGCCCATCGTCGTGAAGTCGGGTCCGAGCGCGTTGATTCTCGCCCCGAGGTGCATCACGTACTCGTGCGGCACGTCGCTGTACGAGAAGACGACCTCGTCCACCCCGTGCTCGGCGATCAGCTCCTCGAGCCTGGACTCGGGCTCGATGGGGATTCCGTCGGGATAGAGCGAGCCGGCGAGGGCGGCCGGATATCGCCTGCCGTCGATGTCCGGGATCTGGGTTGCCGTGAACGCGACCACTTCATAGTCGGAATTATTCCGATAGAATGTGTTGAAGTTGTGAAAGTCGCGGCCAGCGGCTCCCATGATGATGACGCGGGACTTCGGCATGGAATCCCCCATGGGCATTCGGGTGTGGACTATGGGATCGTTTTTCGTAGAATGGCGATCATATTCTAACAATATCGCTGTATCGGTGTCTATAGAGCGATTTTTATGATCGCGCATTCTATCTATATTCATCGGAACTCCGCCGCGGCGCTCGACCCGGAACACGCCCTCGGCGCAGCAGGTATGGTCGGGAGCGCGGGGAGAGGACTCGTCGAGGAGGACGACCGTGCGCGTGCGGGCTCTGGCGGCGTTCCCGTCGTGATGGGCTGGAACACGGCCCCGGGCGCTACACGTGGAGCGTCACGGGGCAGGACACCGCGTCGGACGGCGTGACGAAGGCCGGTCTCGTGACGCTTCAGAGAACGCTGCAGGGAAGCGACCACACGTACGAGTTCTCGAAGCTCCCCGAGCTCCCCTGACCGGCTGGTGCCGAGCGGGAGCTCCCCGCCGTCCTCAGCCTCCCAGTGTGCTCGTCGCCACCAGTGGGTTGCGCAGGGGCTTCCCGTCCTTGACGACGACGTACGCTTCCATGGCGTAGTAAGCAGGAAGCCCGAGCTGCTCGAGCAGGTGCGCGGTGCCGATGTTGCGCTCCTCGACGCGCTGCCAGAACTCGCGGTCGTCGGGGCCGGGGAAGGGGGCGGTGTCCTTCTGCGACTGGTGCTTGAAGATCGCCTGGATCTTGAGGCGGAGCTCCTCCCCCGAGAGCGGGACCAGCACGGTCGCTTCGTCCACGCCCCACTCCTGCCACGCGCCCCGGTAGAGCCAGATCTCCGGCTGCGGCCCCTCGTACGCGGCCAGCGCGCGCTCGACGGCCTCGAGGCACATGCGGTGGGTCCCGTGCGGATCCGAGAGGTCGCCTGCCGCGAACACCAGATCGGGGGCCGCCTCCGCGAGCGCGCCCCGCGTGAGCCGGACGTCTTCTTCGGAGAGCGGGTCCTTCCGCACGAGACCGGTCCGGTAGAACGGCAGATCGAGGAAGCGAGCGTGGGCCGCGGGAATCCCGACGGACTCGAGCGCGGACACCGCCTCGGTCTCCCGGATGATGCGCTTGAGCTCCTGCACGTCCGGGGTGTCCGGCGAGCCCGGGGCCTTGGCCGCCAGGCTCGCGTGCACCGCCTCGTCGAGCGCCGCCATTCCGGGCATCGCCAGGTCGAACGTGCGCCTCGCGCGGCGGATCATGTCGAGGTAGCGCCGGACGTCGTGGTCGAACACGGCGATGCTGCCGGACGTCTGATACGCGACCGTGATGTCGTTGCCGTTCTCCACGAGCTTCCGGAGGATCCCGCCCATCGAGATCACGTCGTCGTCGGGATGCGGTGAGAAGACCAGGATCCGCTTGCCCTGCGGCAGCTTGCTCCGGCCCCGGATCTTCGAGACGAGCGCGTTGAACACGTCGCCGTTCAGGGGAGGAGCCGAGCCGTAGCGGGCGACCAGAGAGGCCAGGTGGTTGTCGCGGAAGTCCTGGGTCTCCAGGCGCAGGATCGACTTGCCGGTCCGCCGGCTGAGCCAGATCACGGCACGGGTCTCGAGCGGCTCGGTCCACGCGACCTCCCCGGCGATCCAGGGCGTCTCGATGCGTGTGAGGAGCGCTGCCGCCGGAGCGTCGAGGTAGAACGTCGCGTGGGGGTGGCCCTGGAGGTGGGTCGCCGGGACGTCCGGGTGCACCGGCCCCTCGACGGCCCGCTTCACGATCGGTGCCTTGTGCTCCCCGGTGGCGAGCAGGGCGATCTCGCGCGCGGCCAGGATCGTGCCGATGCCCATGGTCACGGCCCGGGAGGGGACGTTCTGCTCGCCGAAGAAGTCCGCCGCCGCGTCGCGCCGGGTGAGCGAGTCGAGGAAGACGAGGCGCGTGCGGGACTCGCGGCCCGCGCCCGGCTCGTTGAACCCGATGTGCCCGGTGCGGCCGATCCCGAGGATCTGGAGATCGACGCCGCCCGCCTCTGCGATGAGGCGCTCGTACTCGGCGCAGTGCGCCTCCGTCTCCTTCTCCGGGAGATCGCCCCGGGGGATGTGGATGTTCTCCGGGCGCACGTTCACGTGGTCGAAGAAGCTCTCCCGCATGAAGCGGTGGTAGCTCTGGAGGCTGGCCGGATCCATCGGCCAGTACTCGTCGAGGTTGAACGTCACGACATGGGAGAAGTCGAGGCCCTCGGCGCGGTGCATGCGGATCAGCTCGCGGTACACGCCGAGTGGCGTCGAGCCCGTCGCGAGCCCCAGGACGGTCCGCGCTCCGGCTTCGGTCCGCTCGCGCACCAGCTCGGCGATGCGCCGGGCCACCGCGCGCGCCACGTCCTCGTGGCTCTTCGTCACGATCACCCCGACCTGCTCCAGGTTGCTCAAGACGTTCCTCCCGCTTTCGGTCCCATGATGCTCCGGAGCGCCCGCATGTGGGCGGGGCTGGAGATCGCCCTCCACGTGGAGTCGAGCACGCCGTAGCCCTCGATCGCCCCGAACGTACGCTTCGCCCCGGTCGACTGCGTCCCGTTCAGAGCCCAGTAGGACCAGTCGAGGCGATGGGTGCGGATGTAGCGCGTCAGGTCGCCGAACCACGACCCGTACGCCCGAGGGGCGTCGCTCCGGATGCAGTCGGGCCGGGCGTAGCACGTGCCGAACTCGCCGATCCAGAGCGGGCGCGGGTGCGGCCCGGTGACGAGGTAGCCCCACCGGGGCGTGATGTGCGAGACCCAGTCGCGATAGCTCGCGTGGGGCTCGAACCAGGCGTAGTCGTGGGCCTCGTAGACGACGCGGTCCGGGAGGTCCAGCCGCACGGGCAAGCTGTCCACGCCGGACAGGTTCGACGCGTAGTCGACGCCCTCCACGATGATGAGGAGGTCCCGGTTCACCGACAGCACGGCGTCCCCCGCCCGTTCCGCGGCCGCGTGCCAGTCCGTCGCGGCCGGGCCGCCCCAGGTGGCTCGGCCGCGCGGCTCGTTGCGCAGGTCGGCCCCGATCACCAGAGGGTCGCCGCGGTAGCGGCGCGCCATGGTCTTCCAGTCGGCGATCCAGCTCGACTCGGGATAGCGCCGGTTGTACCACAGCTCGTTGCCGTCCGCGCCGCAGCACCACTCGGCGTCCGAGTTGTGGTCGTCGAGGATCACCATGATCCCGCGACCGGTGAGCGCCGCCACTACCCGGTCGAGGACGTCGAGCGCGTGCAGGCCGCGCAGCCCGGGATTGGCCGTGAGCGCACGCGCCGGCACGACGGGATCGCGCTCGACCAGCTCGTTCGACCACGGCAGCCGCACGGCGTCGAAGCCCAGGCGTCGGATTTCCGCCGCGATCGTGTCGAGCGGCTGCGCCTGCAGCCCTCCCACCGCGTAGTCCTCGGACTCCGCGCCGTACCAGCTCACCCCTTCCAGGCGCACGCGCCGCCCGTGGCGGTCGACGATGAAGCGGCCCCGGGTGTGCAGGGGAAGGGCGGGCGTGGTCCCGACGGCTCCGGGCCGGCCCCGCGGGGCCGGCC
>JBJKSF010000171.1:0-28735 GCA_046704285.1 Longimicrobiales bacterium
GCGCTCGTCCCAGAGGCGCCGCCCGTCTCCGGCCTCCGGGTCGTTGCTCTTCGCCGCGGCCAGGCGCGCCCGCAGGCGCTCCTCGAGCGGCGCGCTCCCCTCCCCGAGCAGATCGAGGGCGTGGGCCGCGTAGCGCAGGACCTGCAGGGGCTCGAGCCGCGCCAGGTCGTCGAAGAACCAACCGCACGACGTGAACATGGCGAGCGCGTCGTGCTCCATGCCGAGGAGCTCGAGCGCCCGCCGCGCCTCGGGGTCCCGGATGGGGCGTCCGGCCCGCTCCTCGACGTAGGCACGCGCGGCCGCCGCGCCGTGGTCCAGCCACGCGCCCCAGCCGTCTCGCGTGTCCCAGGGGTCCGACAAGACCTCCCCCCCCTCGGCTTCGAACCGCGCGTGCAGGTCGGCTGCCAGCTCGTCGAGCGCGTCGCGCAGCACGGAGCGCCACTTCTGCTGGGTGTGCTCCTGCGGGGCCAGCTTGCAGCCGCACTCCGCCCGCCACCGCTCCACCCCGTGCACGCACGACCAGGAGCTCGGCTCGACGATGCTGATGTCCTGTGCAGGTGGGTTGCGCGCCAGGAACGACGCATAGTTCTCGATGCGCGCATCGCGCCGCCTGCCCAGGCCCACCACCGCCGCGCCCAGCGCGAGATCACCCCAGCGCTGGTGATGTCCGAACGTCTCGCCGTCCGTGGCCAGGGAGACGAGCCGGCGCCGCTTCGGCTCGTCGGTCGCCATGCGCTCGACCCATGCGTCGGCGCTCTTCAGGAGCCCCCCGAATGCCACGTCGTGGGCGAGATCCCCGTCGTACACGAACACCGCGATGCCACCCCCTCCGGGGAGCCGTACGCGTCCCGGGAGCCCATCGGCGGGGACCTGCTCCACCTGCGTCGGTCCGAGCACGGTGAACGCGATCCCCTCGGCGGCGAGCACCTCGAGCGTCTCGAGGTCCACGGCGGCTTCGGGAAGCCACATGCCGTCGGGCTCGCGCCCGAACCTGCGGCGGAAGTCGGCGATGCCCCACCGCACCTCCGTCGTCTTGTCGCGTCTGCTCGCCAGCGGGAGGATGAGGTGGTGGTAGGGCATGGCCAGCGCGTTGCCGAACCCGAGGCGATCGCGGCTGCGAGCGTCCCCCTCGAGGAACGCCCGATAGGTGTCCGGCGTCTGGCGGGCGAGCCAGCGCAGCAGCGTGGGTCCGGCGTCCCAGCTCATCCACTCCAGGGCGTTTACGACGCCGACGATGCGCCCTTCACCGTCCAGGAGGCGCGCGGCCGCCACCGCGCGGTAGCACTCGTCGTGGATGCGGCGGTTCCAGTCGTGGAAGGGTTCCGCCGAGCGCTCCCGCGGCACGGCGTCCGTCCAGGGATCCTCGCGGGGGGGCTGGTAGAAGTGGCCGTGCAGGACTACGGAGCGTCGGGTCATCGGGAAGGACGATCGGAAGATGGAGCGGTCCGCCCACGACCCGCCGTGCTCGGGTGGGGTCCCGCGGTGGGTCGGGGCGACGAGCGCCTTGGGTTACGCCTTGCCGTCGCTCCGCCTCCGGGCACGCGCGAGCGCAGGGCGCGCCGCGGCTCGCCCTGCGGTGCGGGGGCGCTTCCGGACGGCCTCGGACGAGGTCTCGTGGATCTTCTGGTATGCACGCCGGATGTCGGCGGCCTGGCGATAGACGCTCTGGTAACGCTGCACGGAGCGCCCCCATCCCCAGTCCCTTCCCATGGCCTCGCGCACGTGGCTCTCCCAGGCGGCCCGGTCCTCGTAGAGGTGGAGGGCGTACTTCACCGTCTCCTCGAGCGCCCACGGTTGGTACTCGTCGAAGACGAAGCCCGTCACCCGGTCCTCCACCGTGTCGGCCAGTCCACCCACCCGGCGCACGAGAGGGAGCGCCCCGTAGCGCTGGGCCCGCATCTGCGTGAGCCCGCACGGCTCGTAGAGCGAGGGCATGAGCAGGAAGTCGGCTCCCGCCAGGAGTCGGTGCTCGCGCTCCTCGGTGAAGTCGAAGCAGACCGCGACGCGGTCCGGGGTGGCGTCCGCGAGGGCCTGGAGCGCATCGCGGTAGCGCCGCTCCCCCTCGCCGAGGAAGATCCACTGCGCGTCGAGTCGTGGCATCATCCCGGAGGCGAGCAGGATGTCGAATCCCTTCTGCTCCGCGAGTCGCGCGGTCATCCCGAGAACGGGGATATCCGGGTCCACGCGCAGCCCGTACTGCTGCTGGATCCACGCCTTGCACTGCGCCTTGCCCGAGAGGTCGTCGGCCGTGAAATGGGCATCGATCCACGGATCCACGCCCGGATCCCAGGCGTCGTAGTCGATGCCGTTGAGGATGCCCACGAACTGGTCCTGCAGGTCGTTGAACGTCTCCTGCAACCCGAAGCCGCCCATACGGGTGCGCAGCTCACGCGCATGCGTCGGGCTCACCGTGGTGGCCATGTCCGAGAACGTCAACCCTCCCTTCAGCAGGTTCACCCGGCCGTACCACTCCATGTAGTCCCAGTGGAAGAGCCAGTCGGGGAGACCGATCTCGGCCAGAACCTCCCGCCCGTAGTGCCCCTGATAGCCGGCGTTGTGTACCGTCAGCACGGTCCCCACGTCGTCGTAGTAGGGATCACCTCGAAGCACCGTGCGCAGATAGACGGCGGCCAACGCTGCGTGCCAGTCGTGCGCGTGGACCAGTGTCGGACCCGGGGACGTACGGCGAAGCCACTCCAGAGCCGCCCTGCTGAAGAAGGAGAAGCGGAGGTGGTTGTCGCCGTACGAGGCATCGTCCTCACCGTACACGCCGGCGCGCCCGAAGTACCCCTCGTTCGCGATGAAGAAGACGCGGGGCTGCGGGGGGGCCGAGGGGATCTGGAAGACCTGGGCCGTCTCCGAGCGCGGACCCACCTGGACGACATACGGATCACAGCACGGCTCGATCTCGGGGAAGCCTTCCGCGATCACGCGATAGAGGGGCAGCATCACGAGCGTTCGGGTTCCCACCGCCGCCTGGTGCCTCGCGATGCCGCGCACCGCCTCGGCCAGTCCCCCGGTACGGGCGTACGGCCAATACTCGGCGGCGAGGTGGGCCACCGTGCCATCGTATGCGGAGAGCGCGGGATCGGCCGGCGGGTCGGACAGCTCGGGAGGATTGCTGATCATCGCGCTCGGAGAGTCTGGGAGCGACGGCTCCCGCTGGACGTGGACGCTCGAGGTCGGCAACCTCAAGATAGGGAACTACCGTATGAGTCTGGTAGGCCTCGCGCACGTTGCTTCGTGACGGTGACGTGGGGTCGAGTGTCGAGAGCGGGTGTATGACCCGCCGTTCGCCATGGTTGGACAGTGGAATGCACCGGGAGTCGTCGCGTGACCGATGAGGGTGTGAGCGCATCCGTGAAGGACGTCGTACGGGCCTTGGTGGAAGGCCGTTGCCGATCTCCCTTCGACGTGCTCGGCATGCATGCGTCGCGGTCCGAAGGGCGGCCCGGCAGGATCGTGCGGGCGTTCGTCCCGTGGGCCCGGCGCATCGCCTTGCTGCGGGGCGAGGAAGCGGTACCCATGGAGCGGACGCATCCAGGTGGGCTGTTCGAGCTCTCGTTTCCGGACGCCGCCGAGTTCTTTCCCTACCTCCTACGCGTGCAGGATTCGCAGGGGAAGGAGTGGGTCGTCGAGGACCCGTACCGCTTCGGGCCGGTCCTGGACGAGGCCCGCGTGCACGCGTTCCTCCACGGGGAGGAGAGGCGTGCACATCAGGTCCTTGGCGCGCGGCCGATGGACCACGAAGGGGTGGCCGGGACCGTGTTCGCGGTGTGGGCCCCCCACGCGACCGCGATGAACCTGATGGGCGACATGAACGGCTGGGACGGGCGCTGCCATCCCATGCGCTCTCGGGGTGCCACGGGCGTCTGGGAGCTCTTCGTGCCGGGCGTGGGCGCGGGGGCCCGCTACAAGTACCAGGTCGTGACGGGCTCCGGCGAGCGTCTCGAGAAGGCCGATCCGTGCGGCCGCGCCATGGAGATCCGGCCCGCGAGCGCCTCGCGGGTCTGGGATGGCGGCCGCTACGAGTGGGGTGACGGGGCCTGGATGAGCGCGCGCGCCCGCCGGTGGTGGGACGGCGAGCCCGTCTCGGCGTACGAGGTGCACCTCGGATCGTGGCGACGCGCGCACGACGGGGCGGACGGCGGATCGCGCTGGTGGAGCTATCGGGAGCTGGCCGACGAGCTGCTCCCCTATGTGAGCGGACTGGGCTTCACGCACCTGGAGCTCCTGCCCGTGATGGAGCATCCCCTGGACCAGAGCTGGGGCTACCAGGCGGTCGGGTTCTTCGCTCCCACCTCGCGCTACGGCAGCCCGGACGACTTCCGCTACCTCGTCGATCGGGCCCACCAGCTCGGGCTGGGGGTCTTCCTCGACTGGGTCCCGGGACACTTCCCCCGGGACGGTCACGGGCTCATGCGCTTCGACGGGACGCCCCTCTACGAGCACCCCGACCCGCGCCAGGCGTCCCACCCCGAGTGGGGCACGCTCACGTTCGATTTCGGGAAGCCCGCAGTGCGCTCCTTCCTCGTGTCCGGCGCGCTCCACTGGCTGGAGGACTACCACGTCGACGGCCTGCGGGTGGACGCGGTCGCTTCGATGCTCTATCTGGACTACGCGCGCCCCGCGGGAACGTGGGTGCCGAACGCCCGGGGGGGCAACGAGAACCTCGAGGCGGTCGACTTCGTCAGGGCGCTCAACGACGCCGTTCATCAGGAGTGCCCCGGGGCGCTCATGATCGCCGAGGAGTCGACCGCGTGGGCTCGAGTCTCCCACGGCACGGACCGGGGGGGACTCGGCTTCGACCAGAAGTGGAACATGGGGTGGATGAACGACACCCTCGACGTGATGGCCGCCGACCCCGTGTACCGGAAGTACCAGTACGATCGCCTGACGTTCTCGATCCTGTATGCGTTCAGCGAGCGCTTCACGCTGCCGTTGTCGCACGACGAGGTAGTGCACGGGAAGCGCTCCCTGTTGTCCAGGATGCCGGGTCCCGATCCCGACAAGTTCTCCAACCTGCGCCTGCTCCTCGCGTACCAGTGGACCCACCCGGGCAAGAAGCTCCTCTTCATGGGCGGCGAGATCGCCCAGTGGACGGAGTGGAGCGTGGACGGCGAGCTGGACTGGGCGCTCCTGGACTTCGAGACGCATCGAGGCGTGCAGCAGCTCGTACGCGACCTCAACCGGCTCTACCGGACCGAGGAGTCCCTGCACGCGTTCGACTTCCGGTCCGAGGGCTTCGAGTGGCTGGACTGCCACGACCGGGAGCGCACGACGCTGGCGTTCCTGCGGTGGGCGCCGGAGTGGCGGGACTTCGTCGTCGTGGTCGCCAACTTCACGCCGGTCCACCGTGACGCGTACCGACTCGCGGTGCCCTTCGCCGGGCGCTACCGGGTGCTGCTCAACACCGACGCGCCGGTCTACGGAGGTCACGGCGCGATCGTGCCGCCGCTGCTGGACACGAGGCCGGGACAGCTCCACGGGCGTGAGCAGTACCTGGAGCTTCCGCTTCCCGGCTTGGCCGTGCTCTGCTTGAAGCGGGAGCCGGACCCGCAGGGGTGAGCGGCGCGGTGGCCCGCCCACGGCGGTGCGGCCGGCCCCGGGCCCTCAGGCGTCGAGCGGTAGCTCCTCCTGCCGCGGGACGACCTCCACCGTGGGAGGATCGTCTCCCTCCAGGGAGCCCGCGAGAGCCGGAACGTAGTAGTCGCGCGCGTATTCCCGTACCATCCGGCACGCCGTGAATCCGGCCCCGGCGACGCGCAACGCCTGCTTCATGCGGCCCACCCATTCCCGCGGGATGTCCTGCTCGTCCCGGTCGAAGAACATGGGCACGACCTCCCGCTCCAGGAGCTCGAAGAGCGCCTCGTGATCCTGGGCGTCCACCTCGTCGTCGTTTCCGGAGGCCAAGGGGATGGCCCACCCGTTCTCACCGTTGAATCCCTCCGCCCACCAGCCGTCGAGCGTGCTGATCTGCGGGACGCAGTTCAGCGCCGCCTTCATGCCGCTGGTGCCCGAGGCCTCCATCGGGGCGCGGGGGAGGTTCAGCCAGACGTCGACGCCCTGCACCAGGCGATGGGCCACGTGCATCTCGTAGTCCTCGACGAACGCGATGCGCCCCTCGAAGCGTGGGTCGCGCGTGGTGCTCCAGACCCGCTGCAGCATGCGCTTCGCCTCGTCGTCCGCCGGGTGGGCCTTGCCGGCGAACACGAGCTGCACCGGCCGGCGGGGGTCGGTGAGGAGGCGCCGCAGGCGCTCCTCGTTGCGGAAGAGGAGGTCGGCGCGCTTGTAGGTGGCGAAGCGACGGGCGAATCCGATCGTGAGGGGCTTCGGGCCGAGGAGCGTTCCGGCCCCCACCAGATGGGCGGCCTCCTTCCAGAGCGTCTTCCACCGGACGCGGGCCTGCTCCCGGCAGAAGTCCATGAGCGTCTTCTTGAGGTGGATGTGCGTCTCCCACACGCTCGCGTCGTCCAGCCCGACCGTCTCGTCCCAGAATCCCGGATCCGATTGGCGCCGCTCCCAGCCGTTTCCGAAGTGCTCGTCGAGGAGCTCCATGTACCGGTGCGCCATCCAGCTCGACAGGTGGACGCCGTTCGTCACCGAGCGAATGGGGACGCGGGTCTCCTCGCGTCCCGGCCAGAGGCACGCCCACAGCTCCTGCGTGACGCGCCTGTGCCGCTTCGAGACGCCGTTCACCCGACTCGACAGGCGGATGGCGGCCGCGGTCATGTGGAAGCGGCCCTCGTCGAGGTCCGGGTGCGAGCCGAAGCCCAGGAACGTGCTGCGGTCGATCCCCATCTCCTTGTGGAAGTCGCCGCAGACCGCCTGCATGAGCTCGGGCGGGAACATGTCGTGGCCGGCCGGCACGGGCGTGTGGGTCGTGAAGACGCTGTGGGCTCGCACCTTGCGGATGGCTTCGTCGAGCGACAGGCCCTCCTGCATGTGCTCGCGCACGCGCTCCACGAACATGAACGCGGCATGGCCTTCGTTGGCGTGCCACGCTCCCGGCTGGATCCCCAGCGCGCGCAGGACGCGGACGCCGCCCACTCCCAGGATCCACTCCTGCTTGAGCCGGTGCTCGTGCCCTCCGCCGTACAGCTGATAGGTCAGCTCCCGGTCCTCGGGGTGATTCTCCGGGAGATTCGTGTCGAGGAGGTAGATGCTCACGCGGCCGGCGGTCAGACGCCAGGCACCGACGTGCACCTGCCGTCCTCCGGTCTGAAGCACCGTCAGGGCATGCGTGTCGT
This sequence comes from Longimicrobiales bacterium, assembly GCA_046704285.1. GTDB lineage: Bacteria > Gemmatimonadota > Gemmatimonadetes > Longimicrobiales > Gaopeijiaceae > SZUA-318. Next base: position 7,251 of record JBJKSF010000171.1, read on the forward strand.
CGGGCCCGAGAAGGCGGACGAGGGGCATGATCCGGGGATCGAAGGGCTCGTCCGAGCTTTCCTGCCACCCCTCGAGGTTCAGCTTCTGGTCGAAGTACCCCTTGGAGTAGAGGAGGCCGACTCCCACGAGCGGCACGCCCATGTCGGACGCCGCCTTGCAGTGATCGCCCGCCAGCACCCCGAGACCGCCGGAATAGATGGGGATCGAGTTGTGCAGCCCGAACTCGGCGCAGAAGTACGCGATCGGATCCGTCCCCGCGTTGGGGAACTGCTCGTGGAACCACGTGTCGTCGCGCTCGACGGCGCGGTCGAACTCGGCGACCGTCCAGTCGTAGAGGTTCAGGAACTCGTGATCCTGGGCGCAGTGGGCCAGTCGGCCCGGATCCACCTGCCGAAGCAGGGCGACCGGATTGTGGCGCGTGCGCGACCAGAGGGGGGGGTCGATGGAGCGGAGGAGGCCGCGAGCCTGACGGTTCCATCGCCACCACAGATTGAGCGCGATGCGCTCGAGGTCCTGTAGCCGTTCGGGTAGGTAGGGGATCTTCTCCGAGCTTCCAGGCATGAACCCGTGTGCCGCTTGGGGGGGTAGCAGGATCGGAGGTTGAATCTCGCTCGCGCTTCCGGAACGGAAAAGGTCCGGGCGACCTGTCCCGGTGCGAGGCGAGGGCGAAAGAGGGTGCTGTCTTCAGGTGGAGCGCGCGCCATGACTCAAGCTGGAAACGGGCTTCGCGGGGAGCTCCGGAGCTTCGTCGCGGAGCATCCGGACGGGTGGGGCCACGGGCACTGGGAGACGCTGCTTCGACAACTCGAGGACAGCGGGTTCGACACCGGACGGCCCGACGCGATCGGGGCCGAGCTGGAGCGGGAGAGGGTCCTGGTGGTCCTCGAGGAGAGCGGCGTCCGCGGCCTGGGACCGAAGCGCCGGGAGGCGGTCGCCGACGGCTTCGGAACCCTGTGGCGCCTGAGGCATGCCTCCGTGGACGATCTGTCGGCGCTGCCCGGGCTCACGAGGGACGTCGCCGAGAGGCTGCACACGGCCCTGGGGAGCTGACCGCCGCGACGGCCGTGTCGCCGGGTCCGACGCTCAGGCCAGCTCCACGAACGCGACGGTGTTGTCCACCGTGTCCCACACCGCGCACGAGGGGGCTCCCTTCCAGCCCAGGATCTCTCCGGGATTGACCCACAGGGAGCCCCCGATGCGCTGCTCGTGGCGCTCGTGGGTGTGGCCGCTGAACACCGCAGCGTAATCGCCCGTCCGCGCCAGCGCCCGCGCGTAGAAGGGGTAGTGCGTGAGCGCGACGGCACGCCCGTCGACGTCGATCTCCGCCCACTCCCCGTGGAGGATGAAGGCGCCTCCCGGGGGCGCGTCGATGGCGCGGATGGCGAAGCGGTCGCCGTCCCCGTTGCCGAACACGCAGTGCACCGTGCCGCCGTAGGCCGCGAGCGCCCGGGCCGGGATGGGCGAGCAGAAGTCCCCCAGGAAGAGCAGCGTGTGGACGTCCCGGCGGCGGAGCTCCGCGAGCGCCCGCTCGAGGTTGGGGAGGTTGTCGTGGATGTCGGACAGGACGCCTGCGAGCATGGAACCTCCGGCGGCCGCGGCGGCGCGCGTGCCGCGCGCGCCTGCGGTCCATCCTCGTATTGTAGCGCCCTCCGGGCCGCTGCGGGACCTCCCCGGGCGGCCTCCGCGGAGCGGTCGCGCGAGCGCTCCGCGACGCCCGGGCGCACGCCTTGTGCGCGCACGCGAGCGGCGCGATCATTCATCAGCTGCTCGCCCGTGGGCCGCGGCCGATGCCGCACCCGGAGGAAGCTGGTAGACCCTCACAGCCCCGGCCAGGGGCACGCGAGACGTCGCACGGCACGAGACGGGCAGTGCGGAGGGCGCTCGGCGCGCAGAGCGGATCCACGGTCGCCGACACCGTGAACCCCCCGCGGCGAACGGTCGGCGTCACCTGTCGAGGGAGGAGGTCATGCCCCCCGGCAGTCACGGGGCCCGGAGCTGCGATCTCGCCGCTCCGGGCCTTCGTTGCGTCAGGGCGGTGGGGGCGACGCCCCACGGCCCAGGACCTCGCGGACGACGTCCCGGACCTCGTCGACCTCGAAGGGCTTCGCCAGAGTCGCGGCCGCGCCGAGCTGTGAGGCGTCCTCGAGGACGAACTCCGTGTCTCCCCACGCGCCCCCCGAGATCGCGATGACGGGGATGTGGGGACCGACCTCCGCGAGGCTCACGAGGATCTCGATCCCGTCCATCTCGGGCATGTAGATGTCGGTGATGACGAGGTCCGGCGGACGCGCGGCCACCGCGCGCAGGGCGCTTCTCCCGTCGGAGACCTTCTCCACCCGATGCCCGTCCAGCAAGAGGATCTTGCCGAGGACGTCGAGCACGGAGGGGTCGTCGTCGATGATCAGGATGCGCGCCATGCGGGTTCCCTTTCGAATCACCTGAAGGTAACGGGGGCGCGACACGAGCGGGATGTACCCTGGTGCGGCGCGGCCGCCTGGTGGTCTGGACCGCCGTCGCCCCGGGTGTTATCGCTTGTGCCACCCTCTCCGCGCCGCACCCCCGCATGCGCCCACCCGGCGCGGGCCCGCGGGCCTGTCCAGCGCGGCGACACGTCTCTCGCGCGGGGGCCATCATCACACTCCGGACACTCCGGGTCGCCTTCTTCGTCTCGCCTCACGGCTTCGGCCACGCCGCGCGGGCGTCCGCCGTCATGGAGGCCCTGCACCGGCTGGGCGGAGCCCGCTTCGAGGTCTTCTCGGCCAGTCCTCCTTGGTTCTTCGACGAGACGGTCGCGGGACTCTACCGCCACCACCACGTGGTCACGGACGTGGGCTTCCGCCAGCGCTCCGCCCTGGTCTACGACCTCCCCGCGACCGTGGCCGCGCTCGAGGCGATGCTTCCCTTCGACGACCAGCGCGTGGAGGCGCTCGCCCGGGTCCTCCGCGACGCCGGCTGCGCCGCGGTCGTGTGCGACATCGCGCCGCTGGGCGTCGCGGTCGCGGAGCGCGCGGGCGTGCCCTCGCTGCTCGTGGAGAACTTCACGTGGCCGTGGCTCTACGAGCCGCTCGTCCGGGAGGCGCCGGCCCTGGGACCCCTCGCGCAAGAGATGGAGGCATGGCTCGGCCGTGCGACCTGGCACGTCCAGACGGATCCGCTGTGCGCACCGGACCCGTCCGCCGACCTGCGCGTGGGCCCGATCGGGCGGAGGGCCCGGGGCACACGAGCCGGGACCCGCCGGGCGCTGGGCTTGCCGGAGGCGGCTCGGGTCGTGCTCGTGACGATGGGGGGCGTGCCCGAGGAATTGCCGTTCCTCGATCGTCTCCGGGACGAGAAGGATGTCGACTTCGTCGTGACCGGGGCGCCTGCCACCCGGGAGGAAGGGAACCTCCATCTCCACGACGCCCGTGCCCGCCTCTACCTGCCGGACCTGGTGCGCGCCGCGGACGCCGTCGTGGCGAAGCTGGGCTACAGCACGATCGCGGAGGTGTCGGCGGAAGGGCGGCCCCTGGCACGCGTGACCCGCCCGGCCTTCCGCGAGACCGAGCCCCTGCGACGCTGGGTGGACCGCGAGCTGCCCGGCTTCGAGATCACGGCGCGGGAATTCTCGGACGGGAGTTGGGTGGGGCGCGTCCCCGAGCTCCTCGGCATCGAGCCGCCCCCTCCGCAACCCGGGCAGGGCGCGGACGTGGTCGCCCGCTTCCTGCTGGAGAAGCTGGAAGGCCGCTGAGGAGCGCCCGGCGCGAGCCACGGGCGCGGGGCGCGAGGGGTTTCGCCGGAGATCCCTTGCGACAACCCGGGGAGCGGAGGCGAAGCCCCTCGCGCTCCGCGCTTCCCTCAGAAGGGGACGCCCACCGCGGCGCACAGGAACTCCATGAGCGGCGTGGCCGCGGCGATCAGGCGCCCGAGCGTCTCCGGCAGCGCGGGCGAGGTGACGTCGGCTCGCGTCAGGCCCGCCGTGGCGATGAAGTCCTTCCACTTGAGGTCCTCCACGAGCGGGTGTGCGGGGTCGAAGCCCCGGGGGGCGCGCTGCAGGCGGTCGCCTTCGAGCTCGAACGCGCGCGTGAAGGCCCTGGCGTGCGACGCCTTCCTCCAGGTGGCCGGAGCCTCCACGATGCGCTCGCGCACCCGCCGCAGCACCGCGCCCTCCGGGTGCCAGAGGCCGGCGGCGACGAAGGCCTGCGCCGGCTCGACGTGGACATAGTAACCCGGCGCGTGCACGTCGCGGCCGCGGTCGTGGCGGAACTGGATCCCGATGTGGGTCTTGAAGGGGCTCTTGTCCCTCGCGAAGCGCACGTCGCGGTAGATGCGGAAGAGCGAGCGGGGCGTAGCCTGGAAGTGCGGGCTCGCTTTCTTGAGCAGGGGCGCGACGTCCTGGATGAGACGCAGGGCCGGTCGCTTCACCTGCGCCTCGTAGCGCTCCTTGTTGCGGGCGAACCAGTCGCGGTCGTTGTTCGCGGCCAGCTCCTCGAGGAAGCGGAGCGTGTCCGTCGTGAAGTAGGCGCCACGCGCCGCCCCGCCGCTCACGGGTAGAGCCAGTCGGTCTGCCACCCCTCCCCGCAGCGGGAGAAGCGCAGACGCTCGTGGAGCCGATCGGCCTTTCCCTGCCAGAACTCGATGACCCGGGGCCGGAGGCGGTAGCCGCCCCAGAACGGTGGAAGGGGGACCTCGGAGCCGGGATAGCGGGCTTCGTACTCCTTCACCCGGGACTCGAGCTCCGCGCGCGAAGAGAGGGGCTCGCTCTGCAGCGACGCCCAGGCGCCGATGCGGCTGCCCCGCCCGCGCGTGGCGAAGTAGGCCTCGCTCTCCTGCTGGGACGCGCGCTCCACCATGCCCTCGACACGCACCTGGCGCTCGAGGACCGCCCAGTGGAAGCAGAGCGAAGCCCGCGGGTTGGCCTCCAGCTCGACGGCCTTGCGGCTGCCGTAGTTCGTGTAGAACACGAGGCCGCGCTCGTCCACGTGCTTGAGGAGCACCATGCGCACGGACGGCGCCCCGTCCGGAGTGGCCGTGGCCAGAGCCACCGACTCGGGGAGCAGGATGCCCGCCGCACGGGCTGCGCCGAGCCATTCCTGGAACAGCTCCAGGGGGTCTCTGTTCCGGGCGGCGTCCGGCATTCCACGCACGACGCCCCTGCCGAGCGTCGTGAGCGTGCGGATCCAGGACTCGAGGGACATGGCGTGAAAAGGTGTCTGGAGGGACGGCGGGCCACAAGGCGGCGCGGCCGCGGCGCCGCGTCGCGCCGCAGGCCGCGGCGGTGGTGGGAGGGCGTTGACACGGGCGTGGGAGGCGGTCATCGTTGGTGTGCATGGTACCCCCCCCCCAGGGGGGTAGGGGTACCTCCCGAGGAGGACCGATGCCGGAGCAGAGCGACGAGCGGACCCGAGACATCCTCAGGCGGCTCAAGAGCGTCGAGGGACACGTGCGGGGCGTCGAGCGGATGGTCGAGGACGGCGCGTACTGCGTCGATGTGGTCAACCAGATCCTCGCCCTCCAGCGGGCGCTCAAGAAGGTGAGCGGCCTGGTGCTGGACCGGCACCTTCACTCGTGCGTGACGCGTGCCATCCAGGGCGACGACGCGCAGGCAAAGGAGCGCGTGCTCGAGGAGCTCATGCAGGTCTTCGAGGCCAACGGCAAGGCCTGAGGGAGCCAGAGACGGTCGAACCACGAAGAGAGGAGAGGAAGGAATCATGACGACGAAGACGGTGAAGGTGCCGAACATCAGCTGCCACCACTGCGTGATGACGATCGAGCGGGAGCTGGGCGAGTTGGGAGGGGTGGCTCAGGTGAAGGCGGAGGAGGCCTCCAAGGAGGTGACGGTGTCGTGGGATCCCGAGGCCACGACCTGGACGGCGATCGCGGACCTCATGACCGAGATCAACTACCCGCCGAGCGCCTGAGCACGGTGGGGTGGAGCGATCGAGCGCCGCGACGCGAGGAGGCACCCGATGGGGTTGGAGCGTGAGCTGCTGCTTCCGGTGACGGGGATGACGTGCGCGAACTGCGCCGCCACCGTCGAGCGGACCCTCAAGAAGACGGACGGGGTGGCCGAGGCGTCGGTGAACTTCGCCTCGGAGCGCGCCTCGGTGCGCTTCGACCCGGTCCGCGTGCGCGAGGCCGAGCTTCTCGATCGCGTGAAGAGGGCCGGGTACGGCGTCGCCACGCAGCGTGTCGAGCTGCCCATCACCGGGATGACGTGCGCGAACTGCGCCGCCACGATCGAGCGCACGTTGCAGTCGCGCGTCCCGGGCGTGGTGTCGGCGGCCGTGAACTTCGCCACGGAGAAGGCGGTGGTCGAGATCGTGGCGGGTGCGGCCGACTGGCGGGAGCTCGCCGCGGCCGTGGAGGCGGCGGGCTACGGGGTGGTGGAGGCCCCTCCCGGGGAGATGGAGGACGCGGAGGCGGCGGCCCGCAGGGCGGAGATCCTCGATCAGACGCGGAAGTTCTGGACGGGCGTCGCGTTCGCGCTGCCGCTCTTCCTGCTGAGCCTGGCCGGCGGGCTCGGGCTGCTCGGGGCGGCGTCCCACGCGGTGTGGCTGGACTGGCTCATGTTCGCCATGGCGACGCCCGTCCAGTTCTACGTGGGCTGGGACTACTACCGGGGCGGCTGGAAGTCGCTGCGCAACGGCTCGGCGAACATGGACGTGCTCGTGGCCATGGGCTCCTCGGTCGCGTACGTGTACTCCGTGGTCGTGTCCGTGGCCCTGAGCCTCGGCCTCGGCTCGCTGGGCACGCACGTCTACTTCGACACGGCCGCCCTGATCATCACGCTCATCAAGCTGGGCAAGCTCCTGGAGGCGAAGGCCAAGGGGGAGACGAGCGCGGCCATCAGGGAGCTCATGGGCCTGCGCCCGAAGACCGCCCGCATCGTGCGGGACGGTGCCGAGGTGGACGTGCCCGTCGAGGACGTGGTCGTGGGCGATCTGGTGCTGGTCCGCCCCGGCGAGCGCGTCCCCGTGGACGGCGCCGTGGTGGAGGGTCGCTCGGCGGTGGACGAGAGCATGCTCACGGGGGAGAGCATGCCGGTGGAGAAGGCCCCGGGCGACGAGGTCGTGGGCGCCACGATCAACAAGGAAGGGGCGCTGCGCTTCCGGGCCACGAAGGTGGGCGCCGAGACCGCCCTCGCGCGCATCGTCCGCCTCGTGCAGGAGGCGCAGGGCAGCAAGGCACCCATCCAGCGGCTGGCCGACCAGGTGTCGGCCGTGTTCGTGCCGACCGTGATCGGGATCGCGCTGGTGACCTTCCTCGTGTGGTGGCTGGGGGTGGGGGCGGGCTTCACTCCGGCGCTCATCCGCCTGGTCGCCGTGCTCGTGATCGCCTGCCCGTGCGCGCTCGGCCTGGCGACGCCGACCGCCGTGATGGTGGGCACGGGAAAAGGCGCGAAGATGGGGGTGCTCTTCCGCAGCGCGTCCGCGCTCGAGCGAGCGCACAGGCTGCGTACGATCGTCCTGGACAAGACCGGCACCGTGACCAGCGGCCGGCCCGCGGTGCACGAGGTGCTGGCGCGCGTGCCGGCGGCCGTCTCGGGAGGCTCGACCGAGGAGGCCGAGGGCTGGCTCCTGCGTCTGGCCGCGTCGGCCGAGCGGCGGAGCGAGCATCCACTTGCCGAAGCGGTCGTGCGGGAGGCGCAGGCGCGGGGCTTCGCCCTCGCCGAGCCCGAGGCCTTCTCCGCGGTCCCGGGAAGGGGGGTCGCGGCGTCGGTGGAGGGCCACGACGTGGTCATCGGCACCCGCAGGCTGCTGGACGAGCGCGGGATCTCCGCGGATGCGCTCGCCGGCGAGGCGAGCCGGATGGAGGCCGGCGCCCGTACGCCGCTGTGGGTCGCCGTGGACGGCGACGCCGTGGGGTTGTTGGCGGTCGCCGACGCCGTGAAGGAGGGATCCCGCGAGGCGGTCGCCGAGCTGCATGCGCGCGGGCTGCGGGTCGTGATGCTCACCGGGGACAACCGCCACACGGCCGCGGCGATCGCGCGCGAGGTGGGCATCGACGAAGTCCGCGCGGAGGTGCTTCCCGATCAGAAGGCGGGCGTGGTGAAGCAGCTGCAGGAGGGCGGCGAGCTGGTCGCGATGGTGGGCGACGGCATCAACGACGCGCCGGCGCTCGTGCAGGCCGACGTGGGCATCGCGATCGGTACCGGGACGGACGTCGCGATGGAGGCGGCCGACGTCACGCTCATGCGCGGAGACCTGCGCTCGGTCCCGCAGGCGCTCGCCCTGTCGGCCGCCACGATGCGCTCGATCGAGCAGAACCTGTTCTGGGCGTTCTTCTACAACGTCATCCTGATCCCGGTCGCCGCGGGGGCGCTGTATCCCCTGGCGTCCCTGCCGATGTTCCTGCGCGAGCTCGATCCGATCCTGGCGGCGCTTGCCATGGCGTCCAGCTCCGTGACCGTCGTCGGCAACAGCCTGCGGCTCCGGAGGGTGCGGGTCTGACCATCCCTCCGAGCCCTTCGAGAGCCGCCCGGGACGTCCAGCGTGTCTTCCCGGGCGAGCGAGGCTCGGCGACCGGAGCGGTGGGGCAAGGAGATCGTGATTGGCCGACGCTCGTGGCCGGGGTTAGGTTACACGACACGCTCCGGCGTCCTCGGGGCGCGTCAGCATCCCGGCGAAGGAACCCATGAACGACCGCTTTCGTGGCCGTTACCCAGGCGGCCCCAGCCGGCTCGGCGAGGGCGAGGAGCCCGACGCCCCGAGAACCTACCTGCCCACGGTCGAGGAGATCGAGGTCGGGATGAGGCGGGCGACGCGCGTGTCGGAGCGACGTCGTCGGCGCAGGCGGGTCTGGGTCGGCTTCTTCGGCGCTCTCGTGGTCGCGGGCGCGATCGGGTTCGGTGTGGGACGTGCCGTGCGGCCGCCCACCTCCCGGGACATGCTTCCCCCGACGGCGTCGAACGGGCTGAACAAGGAGCTGGCCGAGCAGGTGAACCGCGTGCTCGTCGAGGAGTGGCGTATGGAGGACGTGCAGTACGCCCGCGGAAGCCAGCCACAACCGGGCCGCTGAGCGGCAGGCGGCGCGTGAGCTCGAGGAGGGACGGCAGAAGAGGCTGGCAGGAAGTGCTGGCCGACGCGCCGGCCGGGGCGCGGGTGCTGATCGTCGAGGACGAGGCCGAGGTGCGCCGCAGCCTCCAGCGACTGGTGACGGGGTTCGGGTACACGGTGCGCGCGGCCGCCTCCTCGGAAGAAGCGGACACGTGGCTCGGCAGCGAGCGCTTCGAGGCGTGCCTGCTCGACATCGAGCTGCCGCGCATGAAGGGAGTCGAGTTCCTGAGCTGGGCGCTCGGCCGCGACCCGGAGCTGGCGGTGATCATGATCACGGGGCTCGACGATCCCGTCCTCGCGGTCGAGTGCATCGAGGCGGGCGCGCGTACCTACCTCGTCAAACCCGTCGAGGCGGAGTTCCTGCGCCTCGCGCTACGCGACGCCCTGGCGGTCCGCCGTCTCCTCGTGGACGCGAACGACGCGCGCAGGCCCGCATCGCTGGGGTAGGCGACCCAGCTCATCGACACGCGCCACGCGGCGGAAGGGGACAGCGCAGTGCAATCCGAGAGCGAGAGCGTACAGGGACCGGGCGTGCCTCCCGTGGGCCATCACCTGACCGATGTCCAGGCAGTGATCGACAGCGCCAAGGCCAGGGGCGGGATGGATGCGCTGGAGCGCTTCATCCGCCACAAGCTGCCCGAGGCGGAGGACGAGGAGATCGTCGAGGCGGCGGAGGTGGCGGTGGAGATCGTGGACTCCGTCCCTGTGTTCATGGCGCGCGCCTGGCAGGAAGCGGAGGAGCGAGGGCTCACGTCCGTCGTCGGTCCGCTCCTGAGCCTCGCGGAGCGCTACTTCCTGGAGCCGGTGGACCTCATTCCGGAGATGACCCAGGGGCTCGCCGGCCTGCTCGACGACACGTACCTCGTGGTGCGCGTGCTCGAGCACCTCGACAAGGGCCCGCAGCGCTTCCTGGACTGGGACCTCGACTATCCGGCGCGCTTCCTCAGGACCCTGGTGGGCCCGACGATCGCCCGCCAGCTCGACGCCATGGCCGCGGACGCGATGGAGCAGGTGGCCGAGCAGCTCGCCGAGCTGTGGGCCCGGATGTCGCACCCCGCCTGAGCGGCGGCTACGCCGCCTTGCGCTCACGCCGGAGGGCGGGCATGAGATCCTCTCCCTCGGTGCGTGCCACGACGGTGGCGCAGGTCAGATCACCCGTCACGTTGACGGACGTGCGCAGCATGTCCAGGATCCGGTCGACCCCGAGAATGAGCGCGATCCCCGCCTGGACCTCGGCGCCGAGACCGACCGAGTTGAGCACGATGATCAGCGTGATGATGCCCGCGCTCGGCACCCCCGCGGCCCCGATCGAGGCGAGCGTCGCGGTGAGCACGATCACCATCTGATCTCCCGGGGTCATGGGGATCCCGTAGATCTGCGCGATGAACATCACGGCGACCGCCTGGTAGAGCGCCGTTCCGTCCATGTTGATGGTGGCGCCCAGGGGGAGCACGAAGCTCGCCACCTCGTTGGAGACCCCCAGTTCCTGCTCGGCCGTCTCGATCGTGAGGGGCAGCGTCGCGTTCGACGACGAGGTCGAGAAGGCGAGCAGCGGCACCGCGGCGATGCGCTTGTAGAACCGGACGGGGTTGACCCGCGCGAGGAAGCGCAGGATGAGCCCGTAGGTGCCGAACGCGTGCAGGGCGAGCCCGGCGACGACCGTCAGCGTGTAGATCAGCAAGCTGCGCAGCAGGTCGAAGCCGAAGTTCGCGACGACGGAGGCGATGAGCACGAACACGGCGTACGGAGCCAGCTCCATGATCCAGTTGATGAGGGTCATGGATGCCTGGTTGACCCCCTGGAAGAACTTCAGGACCGCGTCCCGGTAGTCCGCCTCGATGGCCGTCAGCGCCGCCCCGAAGAGCACGGTGAAGAAGATGAGCGGGAGCAGGTCCATGTCGGCGGCGGACTTCACGGGGTTGCGCGGGATGATGCGCAGGAGCGTCTCCGTGGTCGACGGGGCCGTGGCCGCCAGGTTCATGCGGGCGGCGGCGTCTCCGCCGTAGCGGGCCGTGATCGCGTCACGGGTGGCCGGGGCGACGCCCGAGCCGGGGGTGACGGCGTTGGAGATCGCGAGCCCGATCGTGACCGCGATCGCGGTCGTGGCGAGGTAGTAGACCAGCGTCTTGCCGCCGATGCGCCCGAGCTTGCGCAGATCCCCGAGGGAGGCCGTTCCGACCACGAGGCTCGCGACCACCAGGGGGATCACGACCATCGTGATCAGGTTGATGAAGGCGGTGCCGACCGGATCGAGCGATCCCAGCAGGTGCTGGAGCCCCACCATGCCCGACAGCTTCGCGGCGGCTCCCACGACGATGCCGGCGACGAGGCCGATCAGGATCTTCGTGTGTAGCTGCATCGGGTTGTCGTCTTCCTTCGTCCGGTTTCCGGACCTCCACACACTCGATGACGTCGCGCTCCGGCACGGAGTCGACCCCGTCCATGCCCGAAGCGGCTCGGCTGCGCACCGCCTGAAGGTGGCCGGGTCGCATGTTGGCCGCCAGGGGAGGCGAAAGAAAGAGATGCGTGGACGGCGCTCGGTCCGCTCACGGGAGCGGACCGCCGCCACCGGGGTGGGGAAGGGGTGCCCTACCGGCTCGGGCCTCTCACTCCGTCCGCATCTCGTAGAGGGGCTCGAACTGCGCCGTGAAGTGCCGCAGCACGGGCTCCTGCGCCACGATGCGGAATCCTCCGATCCGCTCGCGCCGCGCCCAGACGTCGAGGGTCACGTCCACCAGGTAGTCGATCTGGCTCTTCGTGTAGACCCTCCGCGGGATCGCCAGCCGCACCAGCTCCATCGCGGCCGGGACCTCGGCACCGCTCGCCGGGTCGGTGTGGCCGAACATGACCGTCCCGATCTCCACGGCCCGGATCCCGCCGTCGAGGTAGAGCTCGGCCACCAGGGATTGGCCGGGCAGCTCGGGTGGCGGCACGTGCGGCAGGAACGCGGCCGCGTCGACGTACACGGCATGGCCGCCGGGAGGCCGCACGATGGGAACCCCGCCTTCCGTGAGGTGGTCTCCGAGGTAGCGGATCACCTCGATGCGGTACGTCAGGTAGTCCTCGTGCAGCACCTCGTCGAGCCCCACGGCGATCGCGTCCAGGTCGCGCCCGGCGAGCCCTCCGTACGTGGGAAATCCCTCGGTGAGGATCAGGAGGTTCTCCTCCTGGCGCGCCAGCGCGTCGTCGTTCGTGGCCAGGAAGCCGCCGATGTTCGCCAGGCCGTCCTTCTTGGCCGACATCGTGCAGCCGTCGGCGTAGGAGAACATCTCGCGCACGATCTCCCGGACCGGCTCCTCGGCGTACCCCTCCTCCCGCTGCTTGATGAGGAAGGCATTCTCGGCGAAGCGGCAGGCGTCCAGGTACAGCGGGATGCCGTGCTCGTGGCAGATCGCGCTCACCTCACGGATGTTGGCCATGGAGACCGGCTGGCCTCCGCCCGTGTTGTTGGTGACCGTGATCATGCAGAGCGGAACGCGCTCCGGCCCGACCTCGGCGATGAGCGCGCGCAGGCGCTTCGTGTCGAGGTTGCCCTTGAACGGGTGGGGCTCCGAGGGGATGAGGCCCTCGGGCACCGGGAGATCCACGGCCTCCGCGCCCGCGGCCTCGACGTTGGCGCGTGTCGTGTCGAAATGCGTGTTGCTCGGCACGACGTGGCCAGGGCGGCACACGGTGGAGAACAGGATGCGCTCCGCCGCGCGGCCCTGGTGGGTGGGAATCACGCGCGCGAACCCGAAGATCCTCTTCACCACCTCCTCGAAGCGGTACCAGGACTGGCTGCCGGCGTAGGACTCGTCTCCGCGCATGAGCGCACCCCACTGGTCGGCGCTCATGGCGGACGTCCCCGAGTCCGTGAGGAGGTCGATGAGGACGTCCGCCGCGCGCAGCTTGAAGACGTTGTAGCCGGCCTCGCGCAGCCAACCGGCCCGCTCCCGGGGCGTGGTCATGCGGATGGGCTCCACGACCTTGATGCGGAACGGCTCGATGATCCTGCGGCTGGGGCTCATGGCTCGAATCCTCAGGAGCGGTTGCCGAAGCGCTTCAGGATCCAGGTCGAGATCGCCGACAGGGCAGTGGGATCCATGGTCTCCGGGATCGAGGCGTACTCGGAGGGCAGCCCCGTCTCCGCTTTCTGGAAGAGGTGGTTCAACCCGGGGAGCAGCACCGTCGTGACGTCCCGGTCGCCGCCCTTCCGGAGCGCCTTCGCGATCGCGTCCAGGTCCTGCTCCGGGGGCACCTGGAGGTCCTTCGAGCCGTCGACGGCGAGCACGGGCACCCGCACCTTCTCGAGCGTCGGCCGGGGGTCGTAGGCGAGGAAGAACCGCATCCAGGGCGAGTTGACCTGGCGGATCGTGACGTCCATCGCCTTCCTCAGGTCCTCGCCGAGCGCCGGAGAGAGGGAGTCACTCGCCGCCTCGATGGCGGCGCGCAGCTTCGGGACCGCGGCCTGCGGGTCGGGCTCGGCGGCCAGGATCGCCGCCATCTGGCCCTGCAGCCGCTTGTTGACCTCCAGCACGTCCTCGGGCGTCCCTGCGGCCCGCCCGATGAGCTCGCCCTGGTCCTGGATGATCTCGAGCCCCGGCAGGCCCGGCCCGGCCATCAGGACGATGAACGCCACGTCCTTCGAGCGCACGGCCACCATCGGCGCGATCAGGCCGCCCTCCGAGTGCCCGACGACGCCGATCCGGTCGTGGGCGATCTCGGGCCGGGCGTGCAGGAACTCCACCTGCGCGAGGGCGTCGTTCGCGAAGTCCCGCGTCGTGGCCGTGGCGAAGTCGCCGGTCGACTGGGCGACCCCGCGGTCGTCGCAGCGGAGCACGGCGATGCCCTGTCGGGTCAGGTAGTCCGACAGCACGAGGAAGGGCTTGTGGCCCATCACGGTCTCGTTCCGGTCCTGAGGGCCCGATCCCGTCACGAGCACGACCGCCGGGAACGGGCCCCGGCCCTGGGGGAGCGTGAGCGTGCCGGCCAGCACGACGTCGGTGCCCGGGACCGGGATGTGGACGTCCTCGGAGCGGTACGGGAAGGGAGGCTTCGGCTCCTGGGGACGCGGGGGCGCGGGCGCGGCCACCCCGCGCTCGAGGGCGAGCGGCAACGACGCACCTCCCTGGCTCCACGTGCCGTCGATCGAGGCGTGGTCGCCGGACATCGTGCCGTCGAACGCGCCGAAGGCGGCGCCCAGGTGCACCTTGGTGCCCGCGCGGCTCACCTCGCTCAACGGGATCCCGGTCGCGCCCTGTGCGGGGCTGTCCATGGTGGCCGTGAGGGTCCCGTCGTCCTTCGCCGCCACGTGGAAGACGAGAGGGAGGCTCCCCCCCGAGGGAACGCTGAGCTTGCCGGTCCACGTCCCCACGAGTGGATCGGGCTCCTTGGCCTGCGCGGCGGCGGGGAGCGGAGCCATGCCGAGGGCTACGAGAAGGAGGGGAAGCAACGAAGACGTTTCCGTGCGCATGTCACGTTCTGCTCCTGACTGGGATCGCACGGTCGCGGGAGGGGGCGGCGCAGGGCGCCGCGCGCCGGCTCATCTGGTACGCTCGCCCGGCCCGCGGCCTTCACGGGCTCGGAGCATGAAAGAAGCCCCGCGCGACCGAGGTCGGCGGAGCGTCGTCTCGGATCGCCCGTCACGCTCGCCACGGGGCCGCCGCCGTGGGCCCGAGCGCCTAGAAGCTCACCAGCGAATGGAACGTCTCCGTTCCGTTCTTGATCCAATGCTCCCGGAACGGATACGCGGGAACCTCGTGCCGGAGCACGACCTCCGTCATGGGGTGGTGGAAGAGCGTCATGCTGCCGCGCTCGTTCTCGTGCACCGTGTACTCGCCGCTGATCTGCAGCGTCGTGCGCAACCGCTTCTCTCCGTTCATCATGAAGCCCTGCAGGAGATGGCTCGTCGATTCCCACGAGTCCTGCGTGACGCTGAAATCGACGATCGGCCTTCCATCCGCCCCCCACACCCGCACCCGCAGCCGGTCCGCCGTCTCGATGAACTGCGCCTCGATGTCCTGGTTCAGGTACGGGAAGTGGAACCTCTCGCTACGACGGTGCCGCGCCTCGGGCGAGCTCGTGGCCGCGAGGAACGGGTAGAAGCCTGCCTTGGCGTGTTGGCCCCAGGCCGCCACCGTGGGCGGCACCACCACCGAGAACATGAGTTCGGTGTAGGGGCCGACCTCGCTCTCCTCGAAGAGGAAGGCCGTCACGGAGAGGATGCTCCGCTGATGCCGCACCTCGATCGGCTGCAGGTGATCGGGCAGGAGCGCGAGGGCGTCCGGCGTCGCCATCTCGAGGAAGGCGCTCACTCCCGTGCGGAAGGAGTACTTCACGACGGGCATATTCCGTTCCTCGACAGCACCCGGCCGATGATCTCCGCGCCCCGGGCCAGCTGGTCCTCGGTGTGGGCGGCCGATATGGACATGCGGAAGCGGGACTTGTGCTTTCCCACCGCGGGATACTTCACCGGGTTGATGAACACGCCCTCGTGCAGGAGTTCCTCTCCCATGGAAAGGACCCGGGCGTCGTCGCGGACCATGATGGGGATCACCTGCGAGGTGGACTGGCCCGTCGGGACGTGCAACTCCTGGAGCCGCGCCTGCATGAACCGGACGTTGCTCCACAGCTTCGTGCGCAGCTCCGGCTCGCTGCGCGCCAGCTCGAGCGCCTTGCGCAGCCCGGCCACCACGACCGGGGACAGCGCGCACGAGAAGAACCGTGAGCGGGAGAATCCGCGCAGGTAGTTGATGAGCCGTTGCGAGCCGGCGATGTAGCCCCCCTGTCCGCCGAGGCTCTTGGAGAACGTGCCCAGGTGGATGTCGACCTCGTCCTCGAGGCCCTGATCCTCGACGACGCCGCGCCCGTGCTCCCCGTACACGAAGGCGCTGTGGGCCTCGTCGATCATGAGGCGTGCCCCGTAGCGGCGGCACACCTCCACGATGTCCGCCAGGGGTGGCACGTCGCCGTCCATCGAGTAGACGCCCTCGAGGATGACCAGCTTCTTGCCTTCGAAGTCCTTGAGCTTGCGCTCCAGGTCCTCCACGCGGTTGTGGCGGAAGAACCTGGACGTGGCCTTGGACAGGATCATCCCGTCCACGATGCTGGCGTGGGCATACTGGTCCGCGACGATGAGGTCGCCCGAGCGCATCAGGCCCGAGATCGTTCCGATGTTGGCGCTGTAACCCGTCGGAAAGATGAGCGCCGCCTCCTTCTGCTTGAAATCCGCGATCTCCTCCGCGAGGAGGTGGTGCAGGGCGGTCGTCCCACTCAGGATCGGCGAGCCGGAGGCTCCGCCCCCGTAGATGTCGGCGGCCTCCTTGATGGCCGCCTTCACCTCGGGCCGGTACGACAGGCCCAGGTAGTTGTAGGAGGCGAAGTTGATGAGCCCGCGGCGGACCTGCCGAGCCTTCGGGTCCTCGACGTCCACGACCGTCGAGGGCGCGCTGTGCAGCGGGAGCTCGTACAGGTAGTAGCCCGCAGGCTTGACCTCCGCCCACCAGTCGTCGAACGGCCCCAGGAGCGCGAACGCGTCGTCGCCGGCGCCGAAGTAGAAGTTCGTGTAGTCGTATTCCATCGGCCCCGGCGGCGTGGGCGGCGCGCCCTCCACGGAGGGTAGGTGGGTGGTGGGGTCCGGGTCGATACGTCGGGTGACGCTTCCGTGCGCTGGCTGGCTCTCGGAGACAGCGGATCTGTCCTTCTGGGTGTCGGCCATGTCACTTCCCGAAAAGGGGTACGCCATCAACCGTCAATCTTCTAGAAACGATCCAGGGGTTCAAGGAGATCGACTCGGCCCGGCCCTGCGCGAGGGGCGCCGTCCAGGTTGAACACCCGGTGCGAACGGGGGGTCCCGGGACGAAGCGCCGCCGGGGCGCCGCAGCCGGGCGGCAGCCGGTCCGCGCGTCTTCAAGGGCCGCCGCCCGCAGGTTAACGTTGCGCGCCGGGGTAGGTACTCCGACTCTGGTAGGGTCGCGGACCGAGGGAGGCATGCTCCGAAAGCGAACGCTCGCGAGGCTGCGCAACCGCATGGCGTCGGGCCTGGTGGTGCTGGTGCCCGTCGTCGTGACCGTGCTCGTGCTCCGTCTCCTGCTGTCCGTCATGGCGGGCATCCTCCTGCCGGTCATCGACCCGACCGTCGCGAGCTGGCCTCCGATCTGGCGGGAGGCGCTCTCGCTGGCGGCGCTCGTGGTCGTCGTCTATGTCCTCGGCGAGGTCGCGACGCACGTGGTGGGCCGACGCGTCCTCGGCGTGGGGGACGCGATCCTGCTGCGCGTCCCGCTCGTGAAGGTGGTCTACAGCGCCTCGAAGCAGGTGGTGGCGGCGTTCCGGAGGCCGGCCGCGCGCGCCTTCAAGTCGGTCGTGCTGATCGAGTTCCCGCGCCAGGGGATGAGATCGGTGGCCTTCGTGACCGGCAAGCTCACCGGGTCCGGCGGAGAGACGTGGTACACGGTCTTCGTGCCGACCACGCCGAACCCCACCTCGGGGTTCCTGCAGATCGTGAGGGAGTCCGAGATCATCCGCACGGACTACACCGTCGAGGAGGCGGTGAAGATGATCATGTCGCTCGGCGTGCTCGTGCCCGACCGCGTGTCGTCCGTGCCGACCCCGGCCCCCGAGGGCCGCGTCCCGACGCCCTGAAACAACCGCGATCGCAGGCTCGTCCATGACGGGGTGACCCGCCGAGGCCGCACGGCGTCGCACGATCCCCCAGGACACGGACGGCTCCGATGGAATCCCTCCTGCGTGACATCCGCTTCGGTCTGAAGCTGCTCCTCAAGGAGAAGACCTTCAGCGCGGCCGTCCTCCTCACGCTCGCGGTGTGCATCGGCGTGAACGTGGCCATCTACAGCGTGATCCACACCGTCCTGCTCCAGCCGCTCCCGTACGCCCATCCCGGGCGCCTGGTCACGATCTACAACAGCTACCCGGGGGCGGGGGTGCCGCGCGCGGGCGAGGGCTCGACCGACTACTTCATGCAGCGCGGCCACATCGCCGCCCTGCAGGACGAGGCCGAGTACCAGGGCTGGGGCGCGACGGTCGGGGACGCCGGAGCCACGGCGCGGGTGCAGGGGATGCGGGTGACGGCTTCGTTCTTTCCTCTCCTCGGGGTGCGGCCGCTGCTGGGGCGCGCGTTCACCGAGGACGAGATGACGCCCGGCAACCAGTACGAGGTGATGCTCAGCTGGGGCTACTGGCAGGAGCATTTCGCGGGCGAGCGCGACGTCGTGGGAAAGGACCTGCGCATCGACGGGCGGCCCTACCAGGTGGTGGGTGTGCTTCCGCGACGGTTCGAGGTGGTGGGCAGCCCGAACGTGCGGCTCTTCGCGCCGATCCCGTACACGCAGTTCGACCGCAGCATCCAGAACTGGGTCAACAACAGCTACGCGATGATCGGCCGCCTGCGCCCGGGCGCCACGATCGGCCAGGCCACGGCCCAGATCGCCGCCCTCAACGCCTCGCTCATCGAGCGCTGGCCGGTCGCGGGTGGGCGCCAGATCCTCGAGAACGCCGGGTTCAGGACGGTGGTGGTCAACCTCCACGACGACCTGGTGCGCGACGTGAGGCCGATCCTGTACATGCTGTGGGTGGGGGTGGGGTTCGTCCTGCTCATCGGGTGCGTCAACATCGCCAACCTGATGCTGGCCCGCTCGCAGGTGCGCATGACCGAGCTGGCCACCCGGCTCGCCCTGGGCGCGGAGCGTACGCGCCTGGCACGGCAGATGCTCACCGAGTCGGTGGTCATGGGGCTGCTGGGCGGCGGCCTCGGGATCGGGATCGGGGCGCTGGGCCTCAAGCTCCTCGACACCGTCGGCGTCAACGCCTTGCCGCGCTGGAGCGACGTGTCGATCGACGCGTCCGTTCTGCTCTTCGCGCTCGTCGTGACCGTGGGCGCGAGCGCGCTGTTCGGCGTCGTCCCGATCGTGCACGTCGTGAGGAGCGACCTGAACGCGGTGTTCCGGGCGGAGGGGCGGAGCGGCACTGCCAGCCACCGTTCCGCGCTCGTACGGCGATTCCTGGTGGCCACCGAGGTGGCCGTGGCGTTCGTCCTGCTGATCGGCGCGGGTCTCATGTTCATGAGCCTGCGGGCCGCTCTGGGCGTGAACCCGGGCTTCGATCCGCGGGGCGTGCTCACGGCCAACGTGGCGCTCTCCGGTGAGCGTTACGGCAAGGGCGACGCCCGGAGGCAGTTCACCGAAGCGCTCCTCTCGGCGGTGCGGGCCATGCCCGGCGTGGAGGCCGCGGGCGTGACCGATCATCTGCCGCTCACGGGGAACGGCTCCTCGAGCGTCATCTTCCCCGAGGGCTTCACGCCGCGTCCCGGCGAATCGATCCTCGCGCCGTTCCGTAGCGAGGCGGGTCCGGGCTACTTCAAGGCGATGGGCATTCCGCTCGTCGCGGGGCGGACGTTCACGCAGGCGGACGGCCCGAATCAGCAGCCCGTCATCATCATCGATCAGTGGCTCGCGCACCGGTACTGGCCGAAGGGGAACGCGCTCGGACAACAGATGGTGTGGGGGGTGGCGCCCGGCGACAGCGTGCCTCCCGACCAGGTCGCCACGATCATCGGGATCGTGAAGGACGTCAAGCAGAACAGCCTGACGGAGCGGGCGTCCGAGCACGTGGGCGCCTACTACTTCACGTACGAGCAGCAGCCGCCCTCGAACATGACGCTCGTGGTGCGGACCGCCACGCCTCCGGCCCGGCTGACCCCGGCGCTACGGGCCGCCCTCAAGAAGATCGATCCCGACATTCCCCTCTTCGGCGTGAAGACGATGGAAGAGCGGGTCTCGGAATCGCTCGCCTCCAGGCGCCTTCCGCTCGCGCTCCTCGCCGTGTTCGCGGGTGTCGCGCTCTTCCTGGCCGTGGTCGGGATCTACGGCGCGCTCGCCTATACGGTGACGCAGCGTACCCGTGAGATCGGGATCCGCGTCGCGCTCGGGAGCACCCCTGGGGGCATCTTCAAGGTCGTCGTCGGAGAGGGGATGCGCGTCGCGGGAATCGGGCTGGCGGTGGGCCTCGTGGCCGCACTCCTTCTCACACGCTTCATGCGCTCGCTCCTCTTCCACGTCAGTCCGACGGACCCATGGGTCCTGATCGTCGTGCTGATCGTGCTGGCGCTCGTCGCGCTCGCCGCCTGCGCGATCCCCGCGCGACGGGCGACGGTCGTGGATGCCGTGACCGCCCTCACGGGACAGTAGCGCCCGGACGCGGGCGGCCGCGCCCGGCTACTCGGCGTCCGCGGCGGATGCCGCCTTCCGGTGCGCCCCGCGCAGGACGCTGTGCTTGCGCCCGTACAGCCAGTAGAAGGCCAGCCCCACGAGGAGCCAGATGATGAATCGGAGCCAGGTGAGGAAGGGGAGGCCCAGCATGAGCCCCAGGCAGGAGAAGATCGCCACGAGCGGCACGAGCGGGACGAAGGGCGTGCGGAACGGCCGCTCCCGGTCGGGCTCCATGCGGCGGAGCACGATGATGCCGGCCGAGACGAGCACGAAGGCGAACAGCGTGCCGATGTTCGTCAGCTCGATGATCTCGGCGATCGGCATGAACGCCGCGAAGAAGGCCACGAAGATCCCGGTCATGATCGTGGCCACGTGCGGGGTGCGGTACTTCTCGTGCACCTTCGCGACCACGGGCGGGAGGAGCCCGTCGCGGGCCATCGAGAACAGGATGCGTGGCTGGCCGAGCTGGAAGACCAGCAGCACGGAGGTCGTGGCCGCCAGCGCGCCCACCGAGATGATGCCGGCGGCGATGTTGAGGCCGCGCTCGCTGAACGCGGTGGCCAGCGGCTCGGCCGTCCCCAGGTGGTTCCACGGCACGAGCCCCGTCAGCACCAGGGTCACCGCGATGTAGAGGATCGAGGTGATGATCAAGGAGGCGATCATCGCGAACGGCATGTCCGTCTGCGGGTGCCGGGTCTCCTCGGCAGCCGTGGAGACGGCGTCGAAGCCGATGTAGGCGAAGAAGATGAGCGCCGCCCCGGTCCAGATCCCCTGGATCCCGTTGGGGGCGAAGGGGGTCCAGTTGGCCGGACGCACGTACAGGGCGCCCGCCACGATGAAGAAGCCGAGGATCCCGAGCTTGATGACCACCATGGCGACGTTGAACCAGGAGCTCTCGCGGATCCCGACGACCAGGATCCACGTGATGAGCGCCACGATCACCACGGCCGGCACGTTGACCACGATCGGGATCCCGAACACGTGCGGGGCCTCCGAGAGGGCGTGGGCCGCCCGGACGACGTAGGGAGCCACGGAGGAGAGCGTTCCCGCGCTGGTCGCGTGCGCCACCGTGTGCACGGCCTTGGTGGCCGTGATGGGGTCGGTGACCATCCACTCCGGCAGCGCGAGTCCGAAGCCGCGCAGGAGCTCCTGGAGGTAGCCCGACCAGCTCACCGCCACGGCGATGTTGCCCACCGCGTACTCGATGATGAGGTCCCAGCCGATGATCCACGCCACGATCTCGCCCAG
>JBJKSF010000172.1:0-10500 GCA_046704285.1 Longimicrobiales bacterium
CCCTCCGAGTGCGCAGGGGGCCGCGTTGTCGCCATGGCCCTCGAGATCGCAGGCGGCGCGGAACGCGCGCACCGGGTCGCACGGCTCGCCGAGCGCGGCACGCGCCAGATCGTAGCCCGCGAGGATCGCGACGGCCGACGAGCCGAGGCCGCGCGCGAGCGGGATCTCCGAGTCCACCACCAGCGTGCCGCGGGCTTCGGCCCCCGCGTCGTCCAGCGTGCGCACGAACGTGGCCGCCACGAGGTCCGCCTGCACCGGCTCCCGGAGCTCCTCCACGGTCCCGTGGCGCGACAACGTGAGCGGCCCCCCACCAGGCGTGAAGCTCGCGGTCAGGTAACGGTCCAGCGCGAGGCCCAGCGTGTCGAACCCCGGTCCCAGGTTGGACGTCGAGCACGGCACGCGCACGCGGGCCAATCGCAGGGCGCCCATCAGAGCAGACCCGCGAGCGCCGACAGGCGCGGCGGCATCGACACGACGTGCTCGGCGCCTTCGAGCGCGCGGGCGAGACGTGCGGGGACCTCGACGCTTCCGCGGATGGCCGGCTCGACCACCTCCGGGAACTTCGCCGGGTGCGCGGTGGCCAGCACGACCGCCGGACCGCGCGGCCGCGCGCCGGGTCGCTCGAGCGCGCGGTACGCCACGGCGGTGTGGGGATCGAGCACGTAGCCCGTGCGCGCGTGCACGTCGGCGATCGTGGCGCGCGTCTCCTCGTCGGAGCACCACGCCGCCTCGACGTCCGCGCGGAGGCGGCGGGCGTCGTCTCCGTACAGCGCGCGAATGCGCTCCAGGTTGCTGGGATCTCCGACGTCCATCGCGTTGGAGACCGTGGGCACGGAGGGCCGCGGGCGGAAGGACCCCGTGTTCAGGTAATCCGCGAAGACGTGGTTCGCGTTGCTCGCCGCCAGGAAGCCCCGGGCCGGCATCCCGAGACGACGGGCGAGGAGACCGGCGGCGAGATTGCCGAGGTTGCCGGACGGAACCACGAAGGTGGGTGGCGTCTCGTCCCAGCCGAGCCGCCGCGTCGCATGGACGTAGTAGAACGACTGCGGGAGCAGGCGGCCGACGTTGATGGAGTTGGCCGAGGTCAAGCGGTGGTGCCCGCGCAGCTCCTCGTCGGCGAACGCCTCCTTGGCGAGGCGCTGGCAGTCGTCGAACGTCCCGTCGACCGCCAGGGCCGTGACGTTGCCGCCGAGCGTGGTCATCTGGCGGCGCTGCCGCTCGCTGATGCCGGTCCTCGGAAAGAGCACCACCACTCGGTAGCCGTCGAGGTCGTGGAACGCACGGGCCACCGCGCTCCCGGTGTCGCCCGACGTGGCGACCAGGATCGTGCGGGGCCCGTCCGCCGCCCGGCCGAGCTCCGCCATCGCGCGCGCCATGAAGCGCGCTCCGACGTCCTTGAAGGCGAGGCTCGGGCCGTGGAACAGCTCCAGGACGTGCACGCCGTCCTCCACGGGCACGAGCGGCACCGGGAAGTCGAGCGCGCGCCGGACGATGCGCTCGATCACCTCATCGTCGACGGCTCCGGACAGCAGACGCCGGGCCGTCCACGAGGCTGTCTCCGGGAAGTCGGCATCGGCGGGAGGCCCGTCGCGCAGCGTATCGGCACCATCGGGCAAATACAGTCCCCCGTCCGGCGCGAGACCCCGGAAGAGGGCCTCGGCGAACGAGACGGAGGGCGCGCCGCGGGTGCTTCCGAACGTGACCATCGGCGCGGAATGTAACAGGTCGCCCGACGCGCGGCCGTACCCGCGGAGGCCGCGTCAGCTCTTCTGTCTGTCGTACACCCGGCGCAGCGTCCGGCCGCCGAGCGGTCCGCCACTCAGGTCCACGTAGATGATGATGCGGTCCTTCTCCGGCGTGAGGGAGATCCTCTCGGACACGGAGCCTCCGTCGCTGACGGACCGCTCGATCACCAGCACGTCGTTCTTGCCTTTGAACTCCGCCTTCGTCTTGAGCTTGTGGCCGTCGGGCAGCTCGGTCGCCACGGTCTCGCCGTCGAGCCGGGCCGAGACGTCATCGCCCTGGTCTCCCTCGGCCCGGATGGTCACCGTCGAGTCCTGGACCGTGATGTCCAGGCGCGGGGCCGCCTCCATCATGCTCCTGAGGTCCTGCATCGCCGCCCGGTCCACGTACCCCCCGCCTCCGAAGCCGCCCCTGTCGAAGCCACCACCGCCCTCGCCGCCTTCGCCGCCGCGGCGGAAACCTCCCCGGCCGAATCCGCCGCGGCCGTATCCACCCTCACGTCCGCCGCTCGCCCCCGCATCCTGGTCACGCATGTCGCCCGTGCTCAGCTCCCGGTTGAGGATCCAGGTACCGGTGAAGCCCGTGCGATACGCAGGAGGGACGGGAAGGAGGCGCCCGCCGCCGCAGCCGGCGAGGAGGAAGGAGCCGGTGACGACCGCAGCGAGCGTGGATGTACGCATGGGATTCTCTCGACGGAGTGATGAGCGGGGACGCCGGTCCCCTGCGTTCGTGAGATCGATCTCGAGGCCGCCGCGTTAAAGGGCGCGGCTCGGCGTGGCAAAAAAGACGAGGCGCCGGCACCCTTGATGCAGGCTGCCGGCGCCCCCTCGGGACGAGTCCCGCCGAACGCGGCTACTTCTTCTTGGCGGGAGCCTTCTTCTTCGCCGCCGGCTTCTTCGCCGGAGCCTTCTTCTTGGCAGCGGGCTTCTTCGCGGCCGGCTTCTTGGCGGCGGGCTTCTTCGCGGCGGCCTTCTTCTTGGCGGGCTTCTTCGCCGTCTTCCTCACCGCGGCCTTCTTGGCCGGAGCCTTCTTCTTCGCCGGGGCCTTCTTCTTCGCGGCGGGCTTCTTGGCGGCGGGCTTCTTCGCAGCGGCCTTCTTCTTGGCGGGCTTCTTCGCCGTCTTCTTCACGGCCGCTTTCTTCGCCGGGGCCTTCCTGCCCGGACGCTTCTTTGCCCCCGCCGCCTTCTTCGTCGAAGGCTTCTTGCTCGCAGCCTTCTTCTTCGCCGGAGCCTTCTTCTTCGCTGGCTTCTTGGCTGCTGGCTTCTTGGCTGCGGGCTTCTTTGCAGCGGGCTTCTTCTTCGCCGCTGACTTCTTGGCCGCCGGCTTTGCGGCCTTCCTGGTGGTGGGCTTCTTGGTCGCCACGGGACGCCTCCGGAAGCAGGGTACAACCGGGAACAGGAGTTCGCGAACGACATCTATGTAGTGTCATTTGTGTCCGGTGCGCAATAGTGTAGTTCGGTCCTCCACCGCATGTCGTGGGTGGTGGCTTCGACGGCACCGGATGCGGTGGCTCTGCCAGCATGGCGCAGCGGGCCCGCCGACGTGCCTGGTGGCGTGGGGGGTGCGCCGAGCGCCGCGGCCTGCCATCATATAGCGACCTTGGGGCAGAGACGATCGACGAACGTCCGAGGAGGGGATGCGCGCTCGCTCGAATGAGGAGTTCCTGAGGGAGCTCCACGACCGCGGTGCACGGCGTCTGAAGAGGGTCACGTTCCGCCCGAACCGCAGCACGATCTGGTCGCTGACCCAGGGTGCGACCGCCCTCAACCTGCACGTCGCCTATCGCCGTGCCCCGTCGGCTCTGCTCGACGCGTTCGCGGTGATCGTGCGCGGGCGCGGGCGGCAGACGGAGGCCGTCAAGGAGGCGTCGCGGCGCGTTCGTGATTGGCCCGACCTGGAGCCGGTGATGGAGGCGGTGCGCAAGGCGCACGCCCAGCGCCGCAGGGCGGCCGGAGCGGAGTACGACGAGGACACGAGCGAGGTGACGCCCCGCTGCTCCACGCCGCGCCAGCGTGCCTACCTGCGCTCGCTGTACGCGTACTTCAACGAGACGCGCTTCGACGGGCTCCTGCCCGCCAGCATTCCGGTCCGGCTGAGCAACCGGATGTCGTCGTCGCTCGGCCACATGATCCCGGGGTGGAGTCGCGCGCGCGGCCGGTACGTGGTGGAGATCGCCCTGAACATCGATCTCATGCTGGAGGGCAACGGCCCCGAGCGCATCGACACCTTGTTGCACGAGATGGCGCACGTGGCGGACTACCTCTTCGAGGGGAACCGGGGTCACGGGTCCTCCTGGAAGGCCTGGGCCCGCCGCGCCGGCTGCCGGGCCGAGAGCCGATACGAGCGCTCGGTCGTGCGCCGCCGGCGGCGTCGGCAATCGGTGACGCGCGTCCCTCCGCTTCCGCCGGCGCTGCGCAACCGCGCCGCCTGAGCGACGAGGCAACCTCAGGAAGTCGCGAGCAGGCTGCGCGCCGCGCTCACCACCGCTTCGGCGGTGACACCCAGCTTCTCGTAGAGGACTTCCGCGGGCGCCGACGCGCCGAACCGGTCCACGCCGATCGAGCGGCCGGAGTGCCCCACCCACCGCTCCCATCCGAACGTCGCCGCGGCCTCCACCGAGACACGGGCGGTGACGGACGGAGGCAGCACATCGTCGTGATAGCGCGTGTCCTGGCGCGCGAAGAGGTACCAGCTCGGCAGGCTCACGACGCGCGTCGGGATCGCCTCCAGCTCCAGCCTGTCGCGCGCCTCGAGGGCGATGCCGATCTCGGAGCCGCTCGCGATGAGGATCGCCGCGGGCGCTCCTCCGCTCGCCTCGGCGAGCACGTACCCGCCGCGGCGCAGGCCCTCGGCGGACGCCAGCCTGGTGCGGTCGAGCACCGGCACCTTCTGCCGGCTCAGCGCCAGGAACGATGGCCCGTCCTCGCGCTCCAGCGCGACGCGCCACGCCATCGCCGTCTCGGCGGAGTCCGCGGGACGCAGGTCCTGCAGACCCGGGATCGCGCGGAGCGCCGCGAGCTGCTCCACCGGCTGATGCGTCGGCCCGTCCTCGCCGAGTCCGATCGAGTCGTGCGTGAAGACGTACGCGACCGGCAGGCGCATGAGCGAGGCCAGGCGGATGGCGGGCCGCATGTAGTCGGAGAAGATGAGGAACGTGCCGCCGAACGGGCGCACGCCTCCGTGCAGCGACATCCCGTTCAGGACGGAGCCCATGGCGTGCTCGCGGATCCCGAAGTGCATGACCCTGCCGCCGGGCGTCGCGGCCAGCAGGCTGTCCGCTCCGGAGATGTCGGTCTTCGTCGAGGGCGACAGGTCGGCGGAGCCTCCCACGAAGTTGGGCATCCCGCGGGCGATCCCCTCGATGACCTTGTGCGACCAGTTGCGCGTCGCGTCGGGCTTCTCCACGACCGCCAGGTCCGGGATGTGGGCGTCCCACCCGGCCGGAAGCTCTCCGCGCGTGGCCGCCAGGAACCGCTCCGCCAGCTCGGGATGCTCCGTGCGGTAGACGGCGAAGCGCGCCCGCCACGCTTCCTCGAGGCGCTCGCCCTTGCGGGCGCACTCCTCCCAGTGGGCGCGGGCGCGAGAGTCGACCCAGAAGGGCTCCTGCGACGGATAGCCGAGGGCCTTCTTGGTCTCCTCCACCTCCTCCTGTCCGAGCGGCGCCCCGTGCGCGCCGGCCGTGCCGGCCTTGTGCGGGCTGCCGTACGCGATGGTGGTGCGCATGACGATGAGGGTCGGACGCTCCGTCTCCGCCCGGGCCTCGGCGAGCGCGAGGTCGATCGCCTCGAGGTCGTTGCCGTCGTGCACGTGGATGACGTGCCAGCCGTAGCCCTCGAACTGCTTGCCATGGTCGGTCGAGTTGGCCAGGCTCGTGGCGCCCTCGATCGTGATGTGGTTGTCGTCGTAGACCCAGGTGAGCTTGCCCAGCTTCTGGTGCCCGGCGAGCGCCGCCGCCTCGTGGGAGATCCCCTCCATGAGGTCCCCGTCCGAGCAGAACGCGAAGGTCCAGTGGTTCACGATCTCGTGGCCGGGCCGGTTGAAGTGCTGCGCCATCCAGCGCTCGGCCAGGGCCATGCCGACCGAGTTGGCGATGCCCTGCCCCAGGGGCCCGGTCGTGGTCTCCACCGCGACCGTGTGCCCGTGCTCGGGATGCCCCGGCGTGCGCGACCCCCATTGGCGGAACTGCTCGATGTCCTCCAGGCTCAGGTCGTAGCCGCTCAGGTGGAGGAGCGAGTACAGGAGCATGGAGGCGTGTCCGCACGACAGCACGAACCGGTCGCGGTCCGGCCACGACGGGTTGCCCGGGTGGTGGCGCAGGTGCCTGTGGAACAGGACGTAGCCGGCCGGAGCCAGGGCCATGGGCGTTCCTGGATGTCCGGAGTCGGCCTTCTGGACCGCGTCCATGGAGAGGACGCGTACGGCGTCGATGGCGAGCTTCTCGATCTCGTTCATTTCACCACGAAGTTCACGAGGCGATCCTTGACGAAGACGACCTTGTGCTCGGTCGTACCCCGGAGCCACCGGGAGACGTTCTCCTCGGCGCGAGCGAGCGCGACGACGCGCTCCTCGGAGGCACCGGTGTCGACTTCTACCGTTCCACGCAGCTTCCCGTTCACCTGGACCGCGATCCGCACGGCGTCGTCGCGGGCCTTCTCCTCCTCGTACGCCGGCCAATGCGCGCCGTCGAAGATGCCCTCGCCGTGGCCCAGGCGCTCCCACAGCTCCTCGGCGAGATGCGGCGCGAACGGCGCCACGAGCACCACCAGCGGCTCCACCTCCGGGCGCACCGCGCTCCGGCCTCCGGCACGCACCGCGTTGAGGTACTCCATCATCGCCGCGATGGCCGTGTTGTACTGAAGCCCGGCGATCTCCGCGGTGACCTGCGCGATGGTCTTGTGCAGCTTACGCTCCACGGCCGGATCCGGCGCGCCGTCGCCGGCGGACAGGACGGTGTCCCACAACCTGTGCAGGAACCCGAACGGCCCCTGGATGCCCTCGGGCCGATAGTCTCCACCCTCCTCGAAGGGCCCGAGGAACATCAGGTAGGTGCGGAACGTGTCGGCCCCGTACTGCTCGATGATCGGGTCGGGAACGACGACGTTGCCCTTGCTCTTCGACATCTTGGCGCCTTCCGCGATGATGAGGCCATGGGCGCGGAAGCGCGTGAACGGCTCCTCGAAGTCGACGTGGCCGAGGTCGCGCAGCACCATCGTGAGGAAGCGGGAGTACATCAGGTGCAGCACGGCGTGCTCGTTGCCGCCGATGTACGTGTCCACCGGAAGCCAGGTGTGCGTGACGTCGGGGTCGAAGGCGCGCTCCGCGAAGTCCGTGGACGGATAGCGCAGGAAGTACCAGCCGCTGTCCAGGAACGTGTCGGAGACGTCCGTCTCCCTCCGAGCCGGGCCGCCGCACTGCGGGCACGTCGTGCGGTACCACGACTCGACGCGCGCCAGCGGGCTCACGCCGCTGTCGTCGGGCTTGAAGTCCTCCACGCGCGGCAGCACGACGGGCAGGTCCTCCTCGGGTACCGCGACCGGCCCGCACGCGGGGCAGTGGACGACGGGGATGGGGGGGCCCCAGTAGCGCTGGCGCGAGATGCACCAGTCGTGCAGCCGGTAGGTCACCCTCGCTCGCCCGTGCCCGCGCTCGGCGAGCCAGCCCGTGACCTCCCGGATGGCCGTCGGCACGTCCTTCCCGTCGAAGCTGCCCGAGTTCACGAGCGTGCCGTCGCCGGTGTAGGCCCCGGCGAGCGGCGTATCCGCACCGGCGTCGGGGCCGGCCACCACGCGCACGATGGGCAGGCCGAACGCCGTCGCGAACTCGAAGTCCCGCTCGTCGTGGCCGGGCACGGCCATGATGGCGCCCGTCCCGTACTCCATGAGCACGTAGTCGGCGATCCAGACCGGCACCGGCTCGCCCGTGGCGGGGTTGCGGCAGTGCCCGCCCGTGAAGACGCCGGTCTTCGTCTTGTCCACCTTCTGGCGGGCCACCAGGTCCTTGCGGGCCGCCTCCTCGCGGTAGGCGTCGACCGAGGCGCGCTGCGCAGCCGTCGTGAGCGCGTCCACCATCGGGTGCTCGGGGGCCAGCACCATGTACGTGGCCCCGAACACCGTGTCGGGCCGCGTCGTGAAGACGTCGATCGTGCGTCCGGTGTCGGATCCGTCGGCGTCGAGGATCGGGAAGCGCAGCTCCGCCCCCTCGCTACGGCCGATCCAGTTGCTCTGCGCCTTGCGCGTCGTCTCCGACCAGTCGAGCCCCTCCAGGTTGTCGAGAAGGCGCTGGGCGTACTCGGTGATCCTGAAGAACCACTGCGCGATGCGCCGCTGCTCGACCGGCGTGCCGCACCGCTCGCACGCGCCCGCGATCACCTGCTCGTTCGCCAGCACGGTCTTGCAGGAGGGACACCAGTTGACCGGGGCCTCCTTGCGCTCGGCGAGGCCCGCCTTGAAGAGCTGGAGGAAGATCCACTGCGTCCACTTGTAGTAGGCCGGATCCGTCGTGTCGACCGTGTGGCTCCAGTCGAACATCCCGCCGATGCGCTTCAGCTGGCGCGTGAAGTTGCGCACGTTGGCCGGGATGAGGTCCATCGGATGCACGCCGCGCTTGAGCGCGAAGTTCTCCGAGTGGATGCCGAAGGCGTCGAAACCGATCGGCTCGAAGACGTCCCGGCCACGCAGGCGCTGGTACCGACCGTGCACGTCCGCGCCGGTGAACGCGTAGATGTTCCCGACGTGAAGCCCCTCGGCGGAGGGGTAGGGGAACATCATGAGGTTGTAGAACGGCTGGGTGGCGCCCCGGAGCTCGTCGCGCGTGTAGCGGTTCGTGCCGCGCTCGTCCCACAGACGCTGCCACTTGCCCTCCACATCGGAGGGGGAATAGGCCTCTCTCTCTTCGTTGCTCATCGTGCCGTCCGGCGTCCTTCCAGGGGGCCGCGCGGGGCGACGCGCGAGGGCGCAGGCTTCCCGGGCCCCGACCGCGGCGACCTGCAAAGCTACAGGCGCCGGAGGCCCGGCCCAAGGCCCGGAGGGGCCGTGGCGCGTGCTCCCGCCACGACGCGGACGGCCCGGGGGCGCGCCGCGGCGCCTCCTCGCTACCGGGCCGTATCCCTCTTCGGCGGGGGCAGCGTCCCGTTCGTCGGCAGGGCGTCCCAGGGATTCTTCAGCTTGGGGACGCGGGCGTGCAGGTACTCGAGCACGGCACGCAGGTCGCCTCCGTGCTCGTCCAGGAGCGACTGGAAGTCCGGCAGCCGGTGGAAGTAGCGCATCTGCGCCAGGAGCGTCGCGTTGTTCAAGGGTGTGTCGAGGAAGCTCTGGAACGTGTACGCCTCGAGCGTCGGCTGGACGTCCTGCTTGAACTGCGTGAGCGCCTGGGCGAACACCTGCTTGCGGCGGGCGAGCTTCTGCGCATAGGTGAGCGTCGAGTCGTCGTACACCCGGTTCAGATGCGAGACGAGGGTGTCCACGAACACGCTGAAGCGCTCGAAGTCGCGCCAGCGGGCCTGTGCCGAGAGACACTTGGCGCTGTCGGGCCCGCCCTCGCTCGGGCTGCAGAAGAAGCGGGCCGCACCCACCCAGCCGACGAAGTCCGCCATGCTCTCGTTGAACCTGACGTGCCCCGACACGAACAGGTACCGGTGCGTGAGCTCGTGGAGGATCGTCTCGACCACACCGACCGCGTCGTCGCCCTGGAGCATGGTCGACAGGATCGGGTCGCTGAACCAGCCCAACGTGCTGAACGCGGACGTGGGACGCAGGTACGTGTCGAAGCCCTTCGCCTCGAGCTTGTGCTGAGCGTGCAGCGCGTCGGTCTCGCTGAAGAACCCCTTGTAGGGCACGTTGCCGACGATGGGGAACCACCAGGTCTTGTTGACGAGCCGGTCCTTGTAGGCGGCCGACAGCACGAGCGCCAGCGTGTCGTGCTTCAGGTGCACGTACGTCGTGTACGACTTGCCGGGGTGCATGCCGAGCGTCTGCGCGGCGAACCGACGGGCCTTCAGGATGTACTCGAGCTTGGCGCGGGTGGCGGCGTCCGTGCTCGAGTCGTCGATGACCTGGGCGATGGGGCGCCGTGCGTGCAGGATGCGGGCTTCCGCGATGCCCGCCTTGATGACGTAGATGGGCGAGCACGCCGACGCCCCTCCGCCCAGGAGCACGACGGCCGCGAGGAGCAGCGGGCGCAGGCCCGGGGTCCGGACGCGGCGCGGCGCGCTCGACGGAGCCCGGCGCAGGGTCCGGCGAGCCCTTCGGCGGACTTCGTCGGGGCTCATTCAGCCTGCCCCCGTGCGCCGGGATCGACGGCCACGCGCAGCTCCACGAGGTCGGCCTCGGGCGCGACCTCGTCCGGCATCGCGGCCGCGGCCAGGCGCAGGCCCTCGCGGGCGTCCGGCCCCTCGACCGAGTACGTGTGGTACCTCTGGCGGCGCTGTCCGTAGCGGACCGTGATCTGGAACTTCATGGCGTATCGTCCCTCGTGCGGGTCCTGGGACCGCCTCCCCCTGATCCGGCGGTCGGGCGGACACACCTAGTACTCCGGCGGGCTCCGCGAGGTCGCTCCGTCGCGCGCCGTGACGGCGCGGGCACCACGGGCGCGTGCGCGCCCCGGCAGGAGAGCCGCACCTGTACGCCGCGGGCCGCTCCCTCTATCCTCGGGCCATGGCACGTCCCAGCCTGGCCCTCTACCGCGCGGTGCAGGAGGCCGCCCGCGCCCTCGCGCCCGTGCTCGCCCGGGGCGATTCGAAGCTGGCGCGAGGCCTGCGCG
>JBJKSF010000173.1:0-39961 GCA_046704285.1 Longimicrobiales bacterium
GCGCTGGGCCGCGGGGAGGTGCGCGCGGCCGAGCCGGGTCCGGCCGGGTGGGAGGCGGTGGGGTGGGTCAAGCAGGGCATCCTGCTCGCGTTCCGCACGGGTGTCACGCGCCCGTTCGAGCCGCACCCGCGCGCGCCGAACCCCGACTTCGGCGGATCCACCTTCGGCTACTTCGACCGCGACACGCTCCCGCTGCGCGAGACCCGCGGGGTCGACGAGAACGTGCGCATCGTTCCCGGGGGCAGCTCCGTGCGCGCTGGCGCCTACCTCGCTCCGGGCGTCGTCGTCATGCCGCCCGCATTCGTCAACGTGGGGGCGTGGGTGGGGCCGGGCACGATGATCGACTCCCACGCGCTCGTGGGGTCGTGCGCCCAGGTGGGCGCGCGTGTGCACCTCTCGGCGGGCGCCCAGCTCGGCGGGGTGCTCGAGCCGATCGGCCTGCGCCCGGTGATCGTGGAGGACGACGCGATGCTGGGAGGCAACACCGGTGTGTTCGAGGGCACCCTGGTGGGGCGCAGGGTGGTCCTGGCGCCGGGCGTGCAGCTCACGGCCGCCACGACCGTGTACGACCTCGTCCGGGAGACGACCTACCGCGCCAGCCCCGGCGCGCCGCTCACGATCCCGGAGGGCGCGGTGGTCGTGCCCGGCTCCCGCCGTGCCACCGGTGGCTTCGCAGCGGAGCACGGCGTGTCCCTGTACGCGCCCGTCATCGTCAAGTACCGCGACGGGCGCACCGACGCGGCGACCGCGCTGGAGCAGGCGCTGCGATAGGGCGGACCGGGCAGCATCGTCGAGGCGTCCGCCGGGACGTCACCGTTCCGTCGCCTCCGTCGACTGCCGGCGAGCCTGTCCCTCAGGCCCCGGCCAGAAGCGCCCGACCCAGGCTCGCCGCACCGCGCGCCCCGTCGAGCGAACGGTCGAGTAGATCCAGACGATGGCGGCCGGCGACCTCCTCCAGCGCGGCCCGCAGGGGCCCGCCGGGCAGCAGCAGCCCGCCGCCGAGGGCGAGCCCAGGAGGCTGGCGCCAGGGGCCCAGGGTCTCCAGGAGCGTACGGACGTGGCCCTCCAGGTCCTCCACCGCGTGGGCGAGGATCTCGCGGGCGACCGCGTCTCCCGCCGCGTCGGCGACCACGGGCGCCAGCGCCGCGATCTGCGCCTTCGAGGCGTCCGCCGCCCACGGGACCAGGTCCTCGGGATGCGACAGTCGCAGGCGATGGAGGACCGCCTCGCGCAGGTCCGTCTCCGGCGCGCGTCCGTCGGCGTCGCGCGCCACCCGGCGCAGGGCCTCCAGCCCGATGGCGTACGCACTGCCCTCGTCGCCTATGTGGGGGCCCCAGCCCCCGACGCGCGCTTCCGTGCCGCTCTCCGAGCGACCCCACGCGATGGAGCCCGTGCCGGCGATCAGGAGGATGCCCGGGCCGGCGCCGAAGGCATCGTGGAACGCCGCCTCGACGTCCGTTCCTACGCACACACGCGTCGCCACCCGCAGGCGGCCGAGCTCCAGCTCGACGGCGGACCGGGCCGCTTCGCGCCCGGCACCGGACAGAGCCGCCCACACCACCTCGACCGGCACCGTGATCCCCGCCGCAGCGGCGGCGGCGCGCACGGTTCCCGCCACGGCCCGAGCCGGCGCGAGGGGATCCCTCGCTCCGGCGATCGCCGGCCCACCCTCGGCGCGTCCCACCTCCCGGCCCGACTCGTCGACAGCCACGGCGCGCGTCTTCGTGCCACCGCCGTCCACCCCGATCACGTACCGTGTCATGTGGCCCCCCTGCGCCAGCCGGGCAGCAATCCCACCAGGTTGCCCACCGTGAACGTGACGATCGAACCTACGAGGACGTACCAGGGCCAGGCCATCGCGTGGCGCAGCAGTGTCACGGTGCCGACGCCGACGGCCACGCCCACCACCACCGCTCCCTGCCCCGGCCGGCGGGTGAGCACGCCCAGCGCGAAGGCGCCCAGCAGGCCGCCGTACACGAGCGAGGCGATGCCCAGCGCCACCTCGACCGCGGTCGTGCCCTTGGACAACGGGATGAACACGACCGCTCCCGCGATGAGCAACCCCGCCCACACCAGCGTGAACAGCTTTCCGGCGCGCAGGATGCGCCCCTCGTCGCCCTCCGCCCCGGCGAGCGGCGCCCAGTAGTCGTACGCCGTCGCGGAGGACAGCGAGTTGATCGAGGACGAGAGGGTGGACATGGCCGCGGCGAACACGGCCGCGATCAGCAGTCCCCTCACGCCGGCGGGCAACTGGTCCACGATGAAGCGCGCGAAGATCGTGTCCGTCCGCGCGAAGTGGTGTCCGGCGTAGAACGCCCACAGGCCGGTCCCGAGCAGCAGGAACAACGCGAACTGCACGAGGATCGCGAAGCCGCTTCCGATCAGCGCCTTCTGGCCGGCGCGCAGGTCCCGGCAGGTGAGCAGCCGCTGCACGATGAGCTGGTCCGTCCCGTGCGAGGCCATCGACAGGAACGCTCCCCCGAGCACGCCCGCCCACAGGGTGTAGGGAGCCGACAGGCTCCACGACGTGTCGATCATGCGCAGTTTGTGCGCTACAGCCGCGCTCGAGAGCACGTGCGACCATCCCCCCGGCACGAGGAACTCGAGCGCCACGGCGGCGATCAGCGCGCCGGCGAGATAGAGCCCCATCTGCAGCGCGTCCACCCAGACGACTGCCTTGATGCCGCCGAAGTAGGTGTAGACGAGGGTGAGCACGCCGATCACGACGATCGAGACCGTATAGGGCCATCCCGTGATGAGCGCCAGCGGGATCGCCGTCGCGAACAGCCGCACGGAATCCGAGAGCAGCCGCGTCACCATGAAGATCGCCGAGGTGAAGCGGCGGGCGCCCACGCCGAATCGCCGCTCCAGGAGCGCGTAGGCCGTGCTCAGCTCGCCGCGGTAGTAGGCCGGCAGCAGGACGAAGGCGACCACCGTACGTCCCACGATGTAGCCGAGGGCGAGCTGGAGGAACACGAGGCTGCCCATGTAGGCGACCCCCGGGACGCTCAGGAACGTGAGCGTGCTGGTCTCGGTGGCCACCACCGAGAGCATGACCGCCGTCCACGGGAGGGAGCGGTTGCCCAGGAAGTAGTCCGTCCCGCCCTTCTGGCCGCGCCCGAGCCATGCCCCCCAGGCGGTCGTGCCGGCCAGGTAGACGACGACCACGACGAGGTCGAGCGGCGAGAACGCGCTCACGGCGGGACGTCCGGCGGCGGTCGGGATCCGGGCGCGACGGGACCGGCCGCCGCGAGGCTCACTGCCCTTGTTCGGCGGGTCGTTTCGTGACGGGCTCGTCCGTGATGGCGAGCGCGGCGGCGTTCGCGATCGCGCGCCTCAGCGCGAGGATCTTCTCGTTCGCGCGGGTGGGGTCGACCCGGTTGGTGAGCAGGATCACGTACAGGTCGAGGTGCGGGTCGATCCAGATGGACGTACCGGTGAAGCCGGTGTGCCCGTAGGCGCTCGAGCTCAGGTAGTCGCCGGCGGACGAGACGCCCGACGGCGTGTCCCAGCCTAGAGCCCGGCTCGAGCTCGCGTCCCAGCGGTGCGTGAACAGGCGGACGGTCCGCGGGTCCAGAAGGTGGACGGCCCGGGGCCGGGCCACCGGACAGGGATCGCCGGGAACCAGGCCGGGGGTGCACGCCGGCAGGGATCCGTCGTCCATCATCATGGTCGCGAACACCGACAGGTCGGTGGCGGTCGAAAAGAGTCCCGCGTGCCCCGCGATCCCTCCCATCGCGTCGGCGTTCTCGTCGTCGACCTCGCCGCGGAGCAGGCGGTGCCGCCACGTGGTGTCCAGCTCGGTGGCCGCGATGCGCGGCCTGAGCGCGGAGTCCGGGCGGAACATGGTGTCGTGCATCCCCAGGGGCCCGAAGACGCGTTGCTCCAGGAAGCGGTCCAGGCGTTCGCCCGAGATCTTCTCGACGATCCACCCCAGCGTCATGAACCCGAGGTCCGAATACAGCGTCTTCGTCCCGGGGGCGTAGACGAGGGGCTGCTCCGCCATGGCCTTCTGGTACGCGGCGACGCCCTCGTGGTCGCGGTACCAGGGCTCCCAGGCCGGCAGGCCTGAGCGATGCAGCAGGAGCTCGCGCACCGTGACCTCGTTCTTGCGCGGGTCGCCGCGCGACCACCAGGGCAGGTAGCGCACGACCTTGTCCCCGAGATGCAGGCGCCCCTCGTCGACGAGGATCATCACCGCCGTCGTCGTGCCGACGACCTTGGTCAGCGACGCGAGGTCGAAGAGGGAGGTGGGGGTGGTGGGCTGGTCACTTCCCCAGGTGAGCGTGCCGAAGCCTTCGAGGCGCACGAGGCGCCCGCCGCGGCCGATGGCCAGGGCGATCGCCGACGCCGCCGAGTCCGCGACGCCCGCGCGGGCGATGGAGTCCACGCGCTCGAGGCCGACCTCGGACATGCCCACGTCGGTGGGCTCGACCGGCACGATGTGGGCAGCCGCCGTGCCCGTCGGAGCGGCCTCGCCGGGCTGCGCGATGCCGGCCGCGACCAGCGGGCCGACGGTCGTGTC
The DNA here is from genome assembly GCA_046704285.1 of Longimicrobiales bacterium. Classification (GTDB taxonomy): domain Bacteria; phylum Gemmatimonadota; class Gemmatimonadetes; order Longimicrobiales; family Gaopeijiaceae; genus SZUA-318. Next base: position 4,526 of record JBJKSF010000173.1, read on the forward strand.
GGAGGGAGCGGAGGCGACCGCCCGCCGGTCGAGCCCGTATCCGATCGGGTACGACGGCGGAAGCGGGATCGGCAGCCTGCCCGAGACGGGCGCCTCGCCGAAGAGGGCGTGCACGGCGGCGCTCTGGCAGATCGGCCGGTCTCCCCACGCGAGCATGTACGTGCCCACCGAGGGGAACGCGGACAGGAGATAGGGGCTCCCGAAGGAGATCAGCACCGTGGGCCGCTCGGCCGCCGCATGCGCGACCAGGGCGCGCAGGGCCGCCGGAACCGCGTCCGGCCCGGAGCCGGCCGTGGGCGGGACGTAGGCGCTCACCACGACTTCGTCCACGTCGGCGAGGCGCGCGGCCGCGGCGGCGTAGGCGGAGGAGTCGCTCTCCGGATCGAGCGAGACCTCGTACGCGTGGGGGAGGCGGTCGGACAGCTCCAGGTCGAACGTCCGGCCGGCCCAGAGCCAGTCCGACGGAGCGTACAGGATGTTCAGGACGCGCTCGCTCGAGTCCTCGCGCAGGGGCAGCAGCGCCCCGCGGTCGCGCACGAGCGTGATCGAGCGCGCCGCGGCCGTGTCCGCGAACGCCACGTGCGGGCCCGAGCCCACCACGCGGTCCACGCGGTCCAGCGAGACGAAGCGGTCGCGATCGAGGCCCAGCCGGGCCTTCAGCGTCAGGAGCCTCCTCACCGACGCCTCGATCCGCTCCCGCGTGATGCGCCCGGTGCGCACCGCCTGCACTACCGAATCGATCGTCACCTCCACGCTCTTCGGGTCCAGCAGCACGTCCGCCCCGGCCTCCACGGCGAGCACGGCGGACTGGCCGACTCCGTACTCGTCCGTGATCGCCTTCATCAGGAGGGCGTCGGTGACGGTCAGGCCGTGGAAGCCCAGGTCGTGGCGCAACAACCCGGTGACGATCGCGGGGGAGAGCGTGGCCGGAGGGGCGTCGGGCCCCAGCAGGCCCCGCTCCGCGATGTGCGCGGTCATGATCGCGTCGACGCCGGTGTGGATGGCCCGCTCGAACGGCACGAGCTCGACCGAGTCGAGGCGCGCCCGGCTCAGGTACACCACCGGAAGGCCCAGGTGGGAGTCCACGTTGGTGTCCCCGTGACCGGGAAAGTGCTTGCCGGTCACGAGCGCGCCGCCGGCGTGCGCTCCGCGGATGAAGTCCGCGCCCAGGCGCGCCACGAGCTGCGGATCGCCTCCGAACGAGCGTGTGGCGATCACCGGGTTGTTCGGGTTCGAGTTGACGTCGAGGACCGGCGCGAACAGGAGCTGCACGCCGACGGCCCGGGCCTCCTCGGCCGTGACGCGCCCGTACTCGTACGCGAAGCGATCGGAGCCGATCGCGCCGAACGCCATCGTGGGCGGGAACTGCGTGCCTCCTCCCTGAGGCAGCATCGACGGAAGCGCGTAGGAGCCGTTGATGCGCATGCCCGGGCCCCCATCCTCGAAGTCCGCACCGACGAGCAGCGGGACCGGAGCGAGCCTCTGGAGCGCGTTCAGCTTGGCCGCGTAGGAGAGCGGGAGTCCGATCGAGGGGCTCACGCCGCCGACGTGGTCCACCGCGACCCAGCGCTCCAGCGGCGCGAAGCCCGGGGCCGACGGCGACACGTAGCCGCCGGGGATCCACGGGAAGACCATCTGCGCGACCAGGTCGTGGAGGTCGAGGGCGGCCAGCGTGCTGTCGACCCATGCGCGGCCCGCCGGGGTCAGCCGGGCCGAGAGCATCGGCTCGGGAGCCACGGGCGCGATCGGCGGGACCGGGCGCCGCCCGCACGCCGCCAGGGCGAGCAGCACGAGCGCCGCCGCCGGTGCCCGACGCGGCTCACGCACCCGCGGCCGTCCCCTTGGCCGGAATCGTCAGTCCGTCGCCGATCGTATAGAAGGGCGGCACGGCGGTCGGCGTGTGGCCGTCGATCGTGAACTCCCCGAAAAGCGCTGCGGCGGCGGCCTCCTGGCTCGCCCGACACCCGCTCCACGCGAGCATGTACGCCTGCACGTGCGGGAATTCGCTGAGCAGGTAAGGGTTGCCGAACGTCACCACGATGTGCGGGACCCTCATCGCCGCGAGCTTCTCGATGAAGCGGGACGTCCGCTTCGGGAGCGCGACGGAGCCGGCGTAGGAGACCGCCGTCACGTACGTGCTCACCACGACGAGCGCCGAGCGGCGCGCCCGCCGCTCGAGCCCGGCGTAGACCACCTCCGGCGTGTCCTCGTCGAGGTCGACGGTGACGAGGCGGGGGTAGGTGTCGCGCAGGCGCGCGTCGAAGTACCGCCCCGCGAGCACGTCCGAGGGGCTGCGGTACGTCACGGACAGCACGCTCGCCGTAGGCGTTCCGGCGAGCGGGAGCAGGTGGCGCCCGTTGCGGAGCACCGTGATCGAGCGGCGCGCGATGTCCGCCGCGACCCGCTGGTGCGCGGGGATGCCGACGATGCTCGGGATGGCGTCCAGGTCCACGGTCCGCTCCCGGTCGAGACCGAGCTTCTGCTTGGCCTGCAGGATGCGTAGGACGGCATCGTCGATGCGGGACTCCGGGATCCGTCCGCTCTGCACGGCGTCCACGATCGCGTTCAGATCCGTCCCGACGGAGAGCGGCTGGACCAGCACGTCCGCGCCGGCGAGCACGGCCAGGACCGCGGCCTCGCCTTCCGGATATCGGCGCGTGATCGCCCCCATGTCCATGGCATCCGTGAACACGAGGCCGTGGAAGCCCAGCTCGTCCTCGAGCACGCCCGTGAGCACCGCGTGGGACAGCGTCGCCGGGGCGTCGGTGCCGCCGTTGAGGGCGGGCACGTCGATGTGGGCCGTCATGATGGCGCCGATCCCCGAGTCGATCGCCAGGCGGAAGGGCTTCAGCTCGATGGAGTCGAGGTGCGCCCTGTCGTAGCGCACGACGGGCATCGCGAGATGGGAGTCGATGTCCGTATCGCCGTGGCCGGGGAAGTGCTTGCCCGTCGCGATCATGCCGTGGTCCTGCACGCCCCGGACGAACGCGCATCCGAGACGGGCGACCTCGTTCGGATCGCCCCCGAAGGAGCGCACGTTGATGATCGGATTGGCGGGGTTGTCGTTCACGTCGAGCACCGGCGCGAAGGCGACCTGCACGCCGACCGCGCGGCCCTCCTCCGCCGTGACGGCGCCCATCTCGTACGCGAGGCGCGCGTCGCCCGTGGCTCCCACGGCCATCAGGTACGGGAACTCCGTCGCCCCGCCGAGCGGGATCTCGCCCGGCATCTGCACGGCCCCGTGGAAGCGGAAGCCCGCCCCGGTCTCGAGATCCGACGCGACCAGAAGCGGGAGCTTGGAGAGCCTCTGGAGGGCATTGAGCTTCGCCGCCACCTCCATCGGAGAGCCGTCCGACATGAGGATGCCGCCCACCTGGTCCTGCTCGACGAGCCGTGTGATGCGCTCGTACCCGTACGAGCCTACCGGGGCGAAGTCACCCAGCACGCTGGGCATGATCATCTGGGCCACCTTCTGGCGCAGCGTCAGGCGCTCCAGCGTGCGCCGGGCCCACGAGAGCGTGTCGGCCGGGGCCTTTCGGACGGGTGCCACCACCACCACGGGAAGGGGGGCCGCGGCCGGGACAGGCTTCGCGGGCGGGGGGGGCGCGGAGGGGTGCGGCCGCGCGGTCGTGCAGGCGGCGACGGTCAGGATCGCGATCCACCCCACGACGCTCCGGGAGAAGCCTCCGCTCTTCGGGGTGGAACGATACGGCATGCCGTCGAATAATCTCCCGGGGCCGTGGGCTCCCGAGCGCGACGACGACGCACAGGCCCGCGCCGCCGCGGCGACGCTTCGGCACCCCGGTGCTCGCCGGATTCCCGACTCAGGACACAAGGCTCAAATGGACAGAACGGCGCGAGGACGCGAGGGGCACCGAACGACGAACGGGCGGGAACTTATCCCCTGCTCCACCCGCCGACAATCCTGGGCCGTCGCGCTGCTCCTCGGTTCTACCCTGCTCGTCGGCGCGGTTCCTGGGAGCCACCCTCGGGGGCCGCGGCCCGGGACCCCGGCCCGCGTGCGCCCGGGCATCGAGGTGCTCCTGACCGACTCGCTCGACCTCATCCGTGGCAAGCGCGTCGGGCTCATCACGAACCAATCCGGGGTCGGGCCCGACGGGACGTCGACGATCGACCTCCTGGAGCGGCAGCCGGGCGTGCACCTCGTGGCCCTCTTCTCGCCCGAGCACGGGATCCGGGGCACGGCCGCCCCCGGGGCGCGGGTCGGGAACGGGCGCGACGCGCGCACGGGCCTCCCGATCTACTCTCTGTACGGCGCGACCCGGAAGCCCACGCCCGCGATGCTGGCCGGCATCGACGTCCTCCTGTTCGACATCCAGGACGTGGGCGCCCGGTACTTCACGTACGTCTCGACGATGGCGCTCGCCATGCAGGCCGCCGGGCAGGCCGGCATCCCGTTCGTCGTGCTCGACCGCCCGAACCCCCTGGGCGGGGAGCTCGTCCAGGGTGACGTCCTGGACACGACCTGGGCGAGCTTCGTCGGCATGTACCCCGTCCCCATGCGTCCCGGCATGACGGTCGGAGAGCTCGCCCGCATGATCCACGGACTGTGGGGCGTGAAGGTGGACCTCCACGTCGTGCCGATGCAGGGCTGGCGCCGAGCCATGCTGTTCCGCGACACCGGCCTTCCGTGGATCCCTCCCTCACCCAACCTGCCGACGCTGGCGAGCGCGATGGACTACCCGGGGACCTGCCTGTTCGAGGGGACGCCGCTCTCCGTGGGGCGCGGCACCGCGCGGCCGTTCCAGTGGGTGGGCGCCCCGTGGCTCGACGGGACCGAGCTGGCCCGCAGCCTCCAGGCCCGGCACATGAAGGGCGTCCGCTTCGAGCCCGCGACGTTCACGCCGCACCACCCCGACGACGGCAAGTTCGACGGCCAGGTGGTGCACGGCGTGCGCATCGTCCCGACCTCGCGCTCCTTCGACCCCACGCGCGCGGCCGTCGCGGTCCTGGTGGAGGCGTACCGGATGTCCCGCGGACACTGGAAGTGGAACGAGGCGCACTTCGACGCGCTGGCCGGAACCGACGCGCTGCGGCGCGGCATCGAGGCCGGGGAGGGCGTCCGGCAGCTCACCGCGTCCTGGGGCCCCGAGCTGGCCCGCTTCCGCGCCTTGCGCCGGCCGTACCTGCTCTATCGGTGAGGGGCGCGGGGGGCGGGCCCGCGCCGGCGAGCATCGAGCTGCTGCGCCTGCGAGCGAGCGCGGGGCCGCCCCCCGTGGCCCGCGCTCGCTTCGAACATCCTTGCGCGCGAACGGTACGTATCTTCCTGTGTTGCAGGCGGAATGCCGGCGGATCCGCTGGATCCGCGACCCTCACCAGGAGGATAGCCCTCATGAAGCCGCTGCCCACTCTGCTCGCCCTGCTGGTCGCCGCGCCGCTCGTCGCGACCGCTCCGCTCGCAGCCCAGGACGCGAGTCCGGTCATGAATGCGGTGCGCCAGACCGTGGAGCGCTACACGCGCAACCTCGTGGGGTCGGTCGAGGAAATGCCCGCGAACAAGTACTCCTACGCGCCCACACCGAAGCAGATGACGTTCGGCCACCTCGCGAGCCACCTCGCCAACGCCAACGAGATGGGGTGCTCGAGCCTCTCCGGCATGCCGCGCCCGGCGGCGAAGGTCCCCGGGCCGACGGCGCCGAAGGCCGAGCTGGTGGCCGCCGTGAAGGAGTCCTTCGCGTACTGCACGAAGGTGCTGGCCGGCGTCAAGGACTCCCAGCTCGGAGGCATGGTGCACTTCTTCGGGACCCGGGAGTGGACCAAGGGCGCCGTCGCGACGGAGCTCGTCTCCGACCTGTCGGACCACTACGCCCAGGCGGCGATGTACCTGCGCCTGAACGGGATGCTCCCGCCGACGGCCCAGCATCGCGGGATGTAGCCCACAACTGGCCGGGACGTGCTCGGGGATCTCCCGCGGGGGACCCCCGAGCACGTCCCGCAGGCCTCCGAAGGACGGGGCCCGCGACCGTCCGTCTACGGCTTCCCGGCTTCGACCCTGTGGCCGTCGGGCCTGGGCTGCGCCCCTACGCGGCCCGCGGCCGCCCGGAGCACGGACTCGATGTCCAGGCCGACCGCGCCCGAGAGCGCCTCGAGCGTCCCGAGAGCCCCCTGCACGCGCTGGTTCACGGCACCGGCCACTCCCTTCCCCGTTCCGCTGTCCACGACGACCACGCGGTCGATGTCCACCCCTTCGACCGCGTCCACCGACGTGCGCAGCAGCTGGGGAAGCTTCTCGGCCAGGAGCACCGCGAACGCCTGGTCGCCACCCACCTTCACCTCCTCGTAGAGCATCTGGAGGACCTGCGCGCTCGCGCGTCCCTGCTCCAGCACGGAGGCGGCGTCGCCCTCGGCCCGGGCCTTCGCGGCCGCGCGCTCGGCGTTGGCGGGCTCCACGACGTCCGCCTGCAGGCGCAGCTTCTCGCGCTCGACCCGTCGGCTCTCCAACGCCTTCTGGGCCTCGACCTCGGACTCCTCGGCCTTCACCTTGGCCGTGCGCTCGACGATCTGGGCCTCACGGTCGAGCTCCGCCTTGCGCACGCGTAGCTTGTTCTGCGCCTCCGCGATCTGCACGGCCGCGTCGGCCTCCTTCACCTCCGCGATCTGCCGCGCGGCCGCCTGGCGCTGTCGGGTTTCGGCCGCCGCGTCGGCTTCTGCGATCTCCGCGTCACGGACGGCCTCGGCCGCGCGCTTCCGCCCGATGGCCTCCAGGTAGCCACGCTCGTCGCTGACGTTCTGGATCTTCAGGACGTCCAGATGGAAGCCCAGCGCGGCCAGGTCTTCGCCGGCGTCCTCCGAGAGCGCCCGCGCGAAGCCCAGTCGGTCCTCGTTCACCTCCTCGGGCGTGAGCGTGGCCAGCACACCCCGGAGGTTCCCCATGAGGGTGTCCTTGGCCAAGCTCCAGATCTCGTCCTCCGTCTTCCCGAGGAGCCGCTCGACCGCGTTGTTGAAGACCGTCTCGGGCTGGGAGGCGATCTTCACCGCGGCGATGGCCTCGATGTTCAGCGGGATGTTGCCCTTGGAGAACGCGTTGGCCACGGAGATCTCGACGGGGAACGTCTCGAGCGAGATGTGCTGCACGGTCTCGATGATCGGGACGCGCAGCGTCCTGCCGCCGATGACGGAACGGTAGCCCACGGCCTCACCCGTGGTGAGCGCACGCTTGCGCCCGGTGAGCACGGCCGCGCGGTTGGGCGGCACGATCACGATGAGGGCGCGGATGGTCATGACCGCCACGACCACCACGATGAGGAGCACGATGGCCATCGTGACGCTGCCCTGGATGAGATCCTGGTTCATCGGAATTCGGTCCGTGTTTGAGGAAGTGCCCGGTCAAGGTCCGGAGAGCAGGTCCCGCCCGGCAGGTGCGACGAGCGCCACGCCGTCGCGCATCTCCACGACCAGCACCGACGTCCAGTCGGCCGGATCGCCCTGCGCTCCGGCGGAGGGATGCGTCAGCGCGCGCAGCTCCACCGTCCGCCCCCCTTTCTCCACGACGATCTTCCCGGCACCGCTGGAGATGGGAAGCGTCACGTGGCCGGTGAGGCCCTCGTACGAAGCTTCCCCCTCCAACGACCCGGACTCGGAGCGGCGCACCCAGCGGAACGCGGCGTTGATCAGCCACCCCGACAGGATGCCGGTCGTGACCGCGAGCGCGATGGTCAGGACCGAGGAGCTCCCCTTCCACAGGAACGTGCGCAGGGACCCCACCGCCCCGAAGCCGAAGAGCGCATAGGTCACGGTCCGGACCGAGAAGATCTTGGCGGCCGCGTGCGACCACCCGCCCGCCTCCACACCCGCGTCCACCTCGCCGCTTTCCACGTCGACATGTCCGGCGCCGACCTCGACCTGACCGGCCTCCACCTCCAGGTGGCCCGCGTCCAGGCCGACGTCGAGGTCGGCGGTGTCGCCCTGGAAGCCCACGTCTCCGTGGGCCGCGAAGAAGTCGCCGAGGAGGGAGAGCGCGAGGAACCCGCCACCCAGGACCAACGCGAAGAGATAGAGAGCTGCCATGGCACCGTGATCTACGGGGCGGGCAGGCCGGTCCTTCACTGCCCAAAGATCGGGTGCGGACGAGCTGCTGGAAAGGACCGGGTGGGTCGGACCCCGACCCTGCCGACAAGCCGCGCGCCTCACCCCCGGGCGCAGGGTGGAGCGCCGCCCCTCCGGGCTACCGCGCGAGCCCTACCATCCCTTGCACCGTACGCGCTCCACCTCGCGCCGAAACGCGCCGGCGAGCGCGCGCGTGACGGGCCCGACTCGGCCGTCAGCCACGGTGCGACCGTCCACCTCCACGGTGGGGCGCACCTCGGTCGTGGTGCCCGTGAAGAAGAGCTCGTCCGCCCCGGCGAGCTCCTCGACCCCGATGGGGCGCTCCTCGACCGCGATCCCGTTCCGGGCGGCCAGCTCGATCACGAGCCTGCGGGTGACCCCCGGCAGGACCACGTTGGTCTCCGGATGGGTGACGACCGTGCCGTCGAACACCCCGAAGAAGTTGTTGTGCGCACCTTCGAGCGCGACGCCGTCCCGCACCTGGATCACGTCGTCGACGCCCGCCTCCACGCCCGCCTGGTAGGCCAGCACGTTCGGCAGCAGCGCGATCGTCTTCACGTCCACGCGTGCCCAGCGACGGTCCGGGACCGTGATGGCGCGGAACCCGCGCTCCCAGCGCTCCTCCGACGGTCTGGCCCAGGACTTCGCGAACGCGTACACGGTGGGCGACACCGGCTCCGCGGGAAACGCGTGCGCGCGCGGCGCGACGCCCCGCGTGATCTGGACGTAGACGAGCGACGTCTCGGCCGACTCCAGGCCGTTGTCGGCGAGGAGACGCCGGTGCACCTCCCGGAGAGAGGAGGCGTCGAAGCCGATGCGCATCCATGCCAGGCCGCGGCCGAGCCTCTCCAGGTGGCGGTCCAGGTGGAAGGGCACCCCGGCGTAGCAGGGCGTGACCTCGTAGACGCCGTCCGCGAACAGGAATCCGCGGTCGTCGACCGAGATCTTGGCCTCTTCCTTCGGGACGTAGGTCCCGTTCAGATAGACGGTGCTCACCGGGGTTCGGGGTGCGGGCAGCTCAGTTCGACTGCTTGCCCCCCAAGCGGTCGAACTCCTCCAGCAGCTGGGCCTCCGGGATGGACTCGTCGCCCGCGCCGGCCTCGTGCACCTCGGCATCCTGCACCGCGGGCGCGGGCTTGGCCGCCGCACCGGCATCGGCCTTGTCCGACCCGGACTCGGCGGGCTTCTGCGCCGCCGCCGCCTCGCCGGGTCCGAGCTGCTTGGGCTCCTCCGCCGCCTCGGCCGGCAGCAGCCCCATGTTCTGCTTGAGCGCCGCGAGCTTGGCCTCGACGTCGGGTGCGACCGAGCCCGACTCGAGCTGCTGGAACTGGGTCTCGAGCGTGTCGCCCTGGAGCGCCTGGGTCACCTCGGCCTCGGCGACGTTCTTCCGTTCCTCCTCGTCGATCTTGTCGGCCATGCGGTTGAACGCCTCGAAAGCCGAGGTGTCGGAGAGCCCGGACATGGTCTCGTGGATGCGGCGCTGCGCCTGCGCGCGCTTCTGCTTCGCGACGAGCAGGTTCCGCTTGCGCTTGGCCTCCTCGATCTTGTCGTTGAGCTGGCGGAGCGAGCCCTTGAGGTTCTCGGTCTCCGCCGCCTGCTGCTGCCAGGTCTGCTGAAGCTGTGCGGCCCGCTGCGCGTGCTCCTGCTGGCGCACGAGCGCCTGCTTCGCCAGGTCGTCGCGACCCTCCTTCACGGCCAGCATGGCCCGCTGCTCCCAGTCGTGCGTCTGCTTGACCTCGTCGTCGAGTTGGGACTTGAGCTTGCGCTCGTCGGCAATGGCGGCAGCCACCTCGCGCTTCGCCTTGGCGAGCTGGTCGCGCATGTCCAGGATGATCTGGTTCAGCATCTTCTCGGGATTCTCGGCCCGGGAGATGAGGTCGTTGATGTTCGACTTGATCAGCGTGGACAGCTTGGAAAAGATGCTCATGTCAGCCCTCCACCTCTGCGCCCGCCAGGGCCCGGATGCGCTCCATGTGACCGGACGCGGCCATCTCCATGGACTCGGTCGACGCCTGGATCTCGAGGAAGTCCAGCGTCTCCAGCTCGAGGGTGTCGCTCATGATGATCTCGCCGTTCTCGATCCCGTAGGCACCGTGCACCATATCCGTCGCATTCAGCTCGAGCAGCGTCCGGTACAGATCCCTGAGCCCTTCCCCGTCCGCCGGCAGATCCATGACCTTCATCCTGACCAGGAGGAGGGGAGGCGAATAGTGGATCACCATCGGAAGCCCGCTGTTCCGCCCGCGCACGAGGAACATGCCCTCGTCGACCTCGTTGTACTCGAGATCCATCCGAATCAGGAAGCTCTCCAGATCCTCTCGGGTTACCATGGTCATCTCCGTTCGCTGAGCCCGCGAGCAGCCACCCACCCAACCCGGACGGCGTCTCGTTCCCACGCTTTCCACGTTCGGACCCTACGGCGGCTCTCCGGAGCCGGTTTCCCGCTCCTGGCCGGAGTTGGCCGCCCGCCGCGATCCGGACTCTGAAAAGTAGTGTCTCCCAGGAAAGGCTGACACCACCCGGCGGCCGCCGCCGGACGGCGCTGTCGCTCACGCCAGGCCGAGGAGCGGCGCCAGATGGCGGCCCGTGTACGAAGCCGCCGTCCCCGCCACGGCCTCGGGCGTGCCCTCGACCACGATCCGGCCGCCGGCCGCCCCACCCTCGGGCCCGAGGTCGATGACCCAATCGGCCACCTTCACCACGTGGAGGTTGTGCTCGATGACCACCACGGTGTTGCCCAGGTCGACCAGGCGGCCGAGGACGTCGAGCAGGAGCCGCACGTCCTCGAAGTGGAGCCCGGTGGTCGGCTCGTCCAGGATGTAGAGCGTGCTTCCGGTGGCACGCCTCGACAGCTCGGTGGCGAGCTTGACCCGTTGGGCCTCTCCTCCGGACAGCGTGGTGGCCGACTGACCGAGGTGCAGGTAGCCGAGGCCCACGTCGTCCAGCGTCTGCAGCTTGCTCTTGATGCGCGGGACCGCGTCGAAGAACTCGAGGGCCTCGCTCACGGTCATGTCCAGCACGTCCGCGATGTTCTTCCCCTTGTAGTAGACGTCCAGCGTCTCCCGGTTGTACCGCCGGCCGCGGCACACGTCGCAGGGCACGTATACGTCGGGCAGGAAGTGCATCTCGATCTTCACGAGCCCGTCGCCCGAGCACGCCTCGCAACGCCCGCCTTTCACGTTGAAGGAGAAGCGCCCGGGGCCGTAGCCGCGCATCTGGGACTCCGGAAGGTTCGCGAACAGGTCCCGGATGGGCGTGAACAGGCCCGTGTACGTAGCCGGGTTCGAGCGTGGGGTGCGCCCGATCGGCGACTGATCGACGTCGATGACCTTGTCGACGTGCTCCAGGCCGTCGATGCGGTCGTAGGCGCCGGGCACCAGCTTGCTGCGGAAGTAGTGACGCGCGAGGGCGTGGTAGAGCGTCTCGTTGACGAGCGTCGACTTGCCCGACCCGCTCACGCCCGTGACGGCGATGAACGTACCGAGGGGAAAGGTGACGTCGAGGCTCGCGAGGTTGTGCTCCCGGGCACCGCGCACGACGAGCGCGCGCCCCCGGTCGACGGGACGGCGCACCGCGGGCGTGGGGATCTCTCGGTCGCCCCGGAGATACGCGCCCGTGAGCGAGCGCTTCTCGTTCACGACCTCGGCGAGCGTGCCGGACACGACGACCTCTCCCCCGGCGCGCCCCGCGCCCGGGCCCAGGTCGACGATGTGGTCCGCCGCTCGGATCGTGTCCTCGTCGTGCTCGACGACCACTACCGTGTTGCCCAGGTCCCGCAGGCGGCGGAGGGTGTCGAGCAGGCGTGCGTTGTCGCGCTGGTGGAGACCGATCGAGGGCTCGTCGAGGATGTAGAGCACGCCCACGAGGCGGCTCCCGATCTGGGTCGCGAGGCGGATGCGCTGGGCCTCGCCGCCCGACAGCGATCCGGCGCCGCGGCCGAGCGTCAGATACTCCAGCCCGACGTCGTGCAGGAAGCGCAGGCGCTCGCGGACCTCCTTGAGGATGGGGCCCGCGATCTCGGCGGGAAGCGGAGGGTGCTCCGGCCGGGCACCTCGCCTGGGCCCCCCTCCCCTCTCCGCCACCGGGATCGCCTCGAAGAAGGACGCCGCCTCGCCGATGGACATCGCGACCACGTCCCCCACGGACTTCCCCGCCACGGTCACGGCCAGCGACTCGCGCTTCAGCCGGCTCCCGTGGCAGGCGGCGCACGGCAGAGTCGACATGTACTCCTCGAGCTGAGCCCGCACCACGTCCGACCGCGTCTCCCGATAGCGGCGGGCCACGTTGGCGAGCACGCCCTCCCAGTAATCCTCGTAGTGCCCCTTGAAGCCGCTGGACCCCGAGCGGTAGGGAAAACGGATCTTCATCGAGCCGGATCCGTTCAGGATCGCGTCCCGCACCTCCGGCGACAGCTCGCCCCAGGACGTGGCCGGGTCGAACTCGTAGGCGTCGGCCAGTCCGGCGATCACGGAGCGCCGCAGATGGCCCGCGGGCTCTCCCCAGGGGAGCACGGCTCCCTCCAGGATGGAGAGCCCCGCGTCCGCGATCACCAGCTCGGGGTTCACCTCCTTGCGCGTGCCGAGCCCGTCGCACTCCTCGCACGCGCCGTACGGCGAGTTGAACGAGAACTGGCGGGGCTCCATCTCCGGGAGGCTCGTCCCGCAGGCCGGGCACGCATAGTGCTCGCTGAACAGGTGCGAGACGCCCCCTTCGCCCGACGTGTGCTCCACGACCTCCAGGATCCCGGAGGCCGCCTGCAGCGCGGTCTCCACGGAGTCCGCCAGCCGCTCGCGATCCTTCTCCCGCACGACGACACGGTCCACGACGACCGCGATGTCGTGGTTCTCGTATCGACTGAGCGACGGGGGCTGCGACAAGTCGTACGTCTCCCCGTCCACGCGGACCCGCACGAAGCCCTCCTTGCGGGCCCGCTCGAAGAGCTTCTGGAACTCTCCCTTCCGTCCGCGCACGAGCGGGGCGAGCACCTCGATGCGCGTCCCCTCGTCGAGCTCGAGCAGACGGTCCACGATCTGCGAGGCGGACTGCCGCAGCACGGGCTCACCGCAGTTCGGACAGTGCGGTGTCCCGGCCCGCGCCCACAGGAGGCGCAGATAGTCGTAGATCTCGGTGACCGTCCCCACCGTGGAGCGAGGGTTGCGGTTGACGGTCTTCTGCTCGATCGAGATGGCGGGGGACAAGCCCTCGATCGAGTCCACGTCGGGCTTCTCCATGAGCCCCAGGAACTGCCGGGCGTAGGCGGACAGCGACTCCACGTAGCGCCGCTGGCCCTCGGCGTAGATCGTGTCGAACGCGAGCGAGGACTTGCCCGAGCCCGACAGCCCCGTGATGACCACCAGAGTCCCTCTGGGGAGATCGACGTCGATGTTCTTGAGGTTGTGCTCGCGCGCACCCCGGACGATCAGCTTCTCTCGCGACATAGCCAGGTAACCTACCCCCCGCTCCCAGCCCGTTCAACGTGGCTCCCCATGCACCTCCCGACGGGGACAACTCCCACAGCGGGCTTCGAGCGATCTCCGACATCGTCGCGGAACTCGCTGCGATAGCTTGAACATGGGACCGACTGCCCCACGACGCACAGGTTCCGCACCGAGGTCACGATGATCGAGTCGCTGCTGGTTCCCCTGGATGGCTCGGAGCTCAGCGAGCGGAGCCTCGCGGTGGCAGGAGATCTGGCGCGCCACACGGGCGCCAGGCTGCACGTTGCGCACGTGCACGTCTCGTACGTACGCGACCAGCTACGCTCCAGCACGCAGTTCCAGCTCGAGGGGGTGGACCTCGTCGACTACGACGAGCGCCACCGGCGGGAGGAGAGGAGCTACCTCGAGCGCATCGTCGTCAAGCTGAGCACGGAAGGCACCGGCGACGTCGAGGTCACGCTCCTGGAGGGGCACGTCGCGCGGGAGATCGCCGCCTACGCCAAGCGCGTCGAGGCGGACGCGATCCTCATGACCACGCGCGGCTACGCCGGCATGAGCCGCTTGCGCCTGGGAAGCGTCACCGACGCGCTCATCCGCGAGACTACGTTGCCCATCGTGGTCCTCCACCCCGGGCGGAACCGCGAAATCCATGCGGGCGTCCAGCCGTTCCGCCACGTGTTCGTCACTCTGGACGGGTCGTTGCTCGCCGAATCGATCCTGGCCCCGGCCACGGACCTCGCCCGCGCACAGGGTGCGCGCATCACGTTGTTCAATGCGGTCTCTCCCGGCGGAGTCCCGGCCGCGCGGCTGCTCCCGGTCCAACCCGACAGCCTCATGCCCAGGATGGAGGAGAGGAAGGACTACCTCGAGCGGGTCGCCCGGAGCGTGCGCGGCGACGGCGTGGAGGTGGACGTGCAGGTGGTGGGACACGAGTCTCCCGCGCGCGCGATCGTGGAAGCCGCGGACCGGTCCGGCGCGGACCTCATCGCCATCGCGACGCACGGCTACGGGGGACTGAGACGGGCCTTGCTCGGCAGCGTGGCGGACGAGGTGCTCCATGCCACGTCGCTCCCCCTCCTGGTGAAGAAGCCGGTCTGAGCGGAACGGTGAGGCCCGAGCGCGGCCGTGCGCCGGCCGGTCCTGGAATGGTGCGGGACCAAGGCTGTGCCTACCGCCGCGTGCGCGCTCAGTATCCCCAGTCGCGATAGATGAACACCCCGAGGATCTGCGAGTTCTGCGCCAGGTCCGCGAGCCCCGGAGCCTGGCTCTGCAGGTACCGGTCCTCCACGAACCCCTGCGCGTTGTAGTTGTCCGACAGCGCCCAGTCCACTTCGGTACGTCCGAGCCAGCCGGTGGCCGAGCCGCCGCCCGCGGTAGGCTTCCGCAGCACCAGCACCACGTACACGTTCTGGCTGACGTATTGACCGATCTCCACCTGCGTGTTCGCGAGCGTGGAGGACAGGATCCCCACGTTGCCCGCCTGGTAGTCGGCGGCCTGGGAGATCGACAGGTAGCTCACGCCGATCTGCTGGGCCACGGCCGCGCCCAGCTGGTTGGCGAGCTGGCCCGTCGCCCAGGTGAGCCCCGCGCCGGCGGCCCCTTGCACGAGCGAGGACTGGCCGCTCGACAGCTGGCTGGCCGGACGCCCGAAGACCAGATAGCTGACCAGGTCCGACTGGGACAGTCCCTGCTCGCCCGTGGACAGGGACACCCTGGGTGCGTCGAGCGAGCCGCTCACCGTCGCCGTCACGGCGAGCGGCTCGCTGCCGACCCGTCGGATCCGGGCCACCGCCTGGATGTCCAGCGTCGGATCGATGCCCGGCGTGCCGATGAAGCCGACCGTCCCGCCGCTCTGTACCTCGAAGCGCCGTCCCAGGAACGTGTACGAGCCACGCTGCGTGTCGAGGTGCCCTACCAGCACCAGCTCCCGCTTCTGCCGGTCGTACGTGACGATGAGCTCGCCGCCGATCTCGGCACTCATGTCCTGGGAGCGCAGCCACGTGTCGCTGGCCACGGAGAGATCCACCGACACGAGCAGGTTCTGGAGGAACGGGTTGCGGACCTCGGCCAGGATCGGCCGCGACGAGACGAGGGTCGTGTCCACGATGTCGAAGACGTCGGGATCCGACAGGTCGACGACGTCCGCGCTGCGGGCGAACTCCTCGAGGTACAGCGTCGCCTGGTCCACCGTCAGTTTTCCACCCACCTTCGGCAGGTCGTAGGACCCCTTGAGGGAGAGGTCCCCGCTGACCCGCGCAGCCACGTCGCTGCGGCTCACCGCCTCGAAGCGCGCGAGGTGGATCGCGAGGTCGAGCCCGGGGTCGGAGAGGGAGTCGAGAGCGATCTTGCCCGTCACCTCGGCGGTCCCGGCCGCGTGCGCGACCAGGTGCACGTCGACGGTCCGGTCCCTGTGCAACGTGAGGCTACCGTCCACCCGGGTGTGGCGCACGCCGAGCGCCTCCACCCCCCACGATGCGTCCTGGAGCTGAAGGACGCCGCTGGGCTCCGGCTTCTTCAGCGTGCCACCCACGCGGAACTCCCCCGACACGGTCCCCTTCACGTTCCGGAGGACGCTCATGGGGCTGAGCGCCAGCGAAGCTGCCAGCGAGTCGGCCCGCACCTCGACGTCCATCGGGACGTCGGGCTCGGGGCGGCGCCCCGGCGTGAGCGCCAGGTCGACGGGGACGGTCCCTCCCACCGTGAGGACCCTCGTGCTCCCGTTCCAGGCGCCGAGCGCGATACGCGCGCTCCGGCTCCGATAGCCCAGGGTCCCCGTGACCCGGGTAAGCTGTAGATCGTGGAGGCGAGGGTCGGTCACGTCGAACGACCCGTCGATGACGGGGGCCGCGGCGGGCCCCGTCACCCGCAGGCCGAGGTCCAGGCGGCCGCCCAGGCCCAGCGAGTCGAGCTGGACGAGACGCGAGGCCCGATCGAGGCTCACCCCCGACGCGTCCAGCCGGAAGTCCGAGTCCCCCGCGCGCGAGAGCGTGCCCGTCGCGAGCACGCTCATCGGGTCCGGCCCCGCACGCACGATGCGGAGGCTGTCGACCCTGATCGACGAGGAGTCCCATGCGATCCTCGTGGGCCGGACCGTCCGCCATACGAGGGAGTCGAACGTGGCGCTCGCCTGCTCCAGGTCGACCGACCCTCCCGCAGAATCGAGGGCGAAGCTCCCCGCGAGCGCGTACGTCTCCCCGGGGCGGCGCCGTACCCGCACCGTGGCCCGGCCCCGTCCACCCGCCGTCTCCGCATCCACCTGCACCGCCTGGAAGGAGCGGTCCAGCGCGCGCACCCCGGCCGCGTCCAGCGCGACACTCAGGCGGGTCCTGGGCGACGCGAGGCCGAAAGCCTGCACGCGCACGCTCGCGCTGCCCACCCGGTTCAGACCGTAGACCGCGGAGTCGAGCCGGGCGGTCGCGTCGACGTCCAGCGAGTCGAGCCTGCCCGAGACGTGCGCTTCGCCGCGCAGGGACCCCGACATCGCGACCTGTGCGGTGTCCGGCAGCGTGTCCGGATTCACGCCCTGGAAGCGCAGCAGCTCCTTCTCGAGGACCGTGAGCGTGTCGCGCGCGATGACCGTGTCCCCCATGAGGAGAGGTCGGAGCCCGATCAGCGAGTCGGACGCGAACCGGAGCCGGGCCGCCCCGGCCGCCGAGCCGATCATCCCGAGGCGTCCCGAGCCGCTCACGTGCATGCCTCCCAGGTCGGCATCGAGCGTGTCGATGCCCAGGACCCCGTCCGCCGCCCGCAGGCGCGCCGAGACCGTGTCGATCCTGAGGCCGCCGATGCGCGAGCCTCCCATCGCCACGGTCGCGACGGCCGCCATCGAGCCGGGGGCGAAGCCGCGTCCGGTCAGGTGGATCGTCCCCGACCAGTCCGTGGGACGCGGCAAGCGCGCGACGAGCCGGGACAGATGCAGGTCGGCCAGCCTGGCCCGCAGGTCGTAGCTCGACCGTGGCGCGCGTGCGTTCACCGTGCCGTCGAGAGCCAGGCGCCCCCCCGCCCCGGTCAGGTCCCCCGAGACGCGCAGGGAGTCCAGCGGCCCCACGGCCCGGAGCGAGCCCTCGACGCTGCCGCCGAGACCGAGGTCGGGGCGCATCCGGGAGAGCATGGAGAGCGCGAGCGGGGCCAGGTCGGCCTGCACGTTCGCGCTCCAGCGGCCGTGCGCCGACCGCTGCACGGATCCGCGCACCCGGAGGTGGGAGGCGGTGGCGGAATCGCCGGCTCCGGCCACGTCGACGGCCACGTGGACGCCCTGGTCCACCCGCCCGGTGAGGTCCACCACCGCGCTTCCCGTGCCGGGGATGTCCAGCGAGTGCACCACCGCGCCCAGCACGGGGAAGTTGAGGGGGTCGAGGCGGGCCTCGAAGTCGGAGAAGCCGGGGTTGGATCCGCCGTGCAGGACCCCCTTCACGGCAACGGTCGTCGGAAGGCCCCCGAAGTCCGTGGGCACGATCGTGATCGTGCCCTTCGTGGACAGGGCCGCCGGCGTGCCGGTCAGGGTGACGCTCCCCTGCAGCCACCCCGCCAGGGGCAGCTTCCGGCCGAGCCACGGCTCCAGGGCGCTCACCGAGAGCGGGCTGACCTCCACGGAGAGGTTCCGGAACTCCACGCGAGGCCCGACCGCGACCCCCCCGTCGAGCCTCAGCCGGCTCGCCTCCAGCTCCATGCGCAGGTCGTCGAAGTCGGCTTCGAGGCTCTGCCCGGCGGTCACCGTCACTCCCCCCTCGAAGGCGCCGTCGGGAATCCTGGGGTCGATCCACTGCAGGTCCGCGAGCGACGCGGGGCCCCGGGTCCTCAGGTCGGCCGCGAACGTCCAGTCCGACCCCGGCCCGAGCAGCGGTCCGAGCCTCACGTCCCCCGCCAGGAGCGACCCGGGAAGCCGCACGGTCGCGCTGCGCAAGGCGAGCCCCTGCGGCCCGTAGCTCAGGCTGCCCTGCCCGTCGAGGATCCGCAGAGGCCGATCGAGCAGGTGCACCTGCATCGCGATCGCCGTCACGGTCCCCACGAAGGGCTCGGTGCCGCCCGGACGCAGGATCACGTCCGAGAAGTCGGCGTCCAGCGAGTCCAGCGCGATCCGGCGGAGCTCCCCGCGGCCCTGCGGCGACGGAACCCGCAGCGTCCGCGGCGAGGCGTCGGCAGCGAGCGGGGTGAGGACCTCGAGGCTCCCCCCGCGGACGGAGATCCGGTTCACGACGATCCGTGGATCCGCGCCGGGGTGGGCCGCCGGGGCCTTCTCGCGCAGGAGCCCGGAGACGTTCGCGTCCCGCTCGCCCGGGTACCGCGTGATCTCGACGCGGGGGTTCCACAGCACGACCGAGGTCAGGCGCGGCCTCCCGGTCAGCAGGCTCAGCAGCGAGTAGTGGACCCGCAACGAGTCCACCGACAGGAACGGGCGTCCTCCGGCGGCGTCGAGCCGCAACCCCACCAGGGTGGCTCCGTCGAGCAGCGTCGGGCTCCGGATGGCCTGCACCGTGAGGCTTCCGGCGAGCATCCCCCGGGCACGGTCCAGCACCTCGCGCAGGACGAGGCGCTGCCCCCTGCGCGACCCGGCGAACGCGACCCCCGCCGCCCCGGCGACCACGACGAGCACGACGACCGCCACGAAGGCGATCCAGCCCCAGTGGCGGTGCCTCCGCGGGGGCTCGGGATCGCGGGTCTCCGGACCGGATTCCTCGGGATCCCTCATCAGAACGCCTGACCGATGGAGAAGTGGAGCTGGAAGCGGCTCAACGAGAGGGCCGGCGACGCGCCGTAGAACACCTGGGGCCCGAGGACCGCCAGGTCCTGAGTGCGTACGTAGGGGATCCGGACGCCGTCCACGACGATCTGGTCGGAGGGCTTGTCCGTGCTCGCGTCGTACTCCCGGATGCGGGTGGTGACGACGGAGAGATCCTGACCTCCGCGGAATCGGTACGCGAGGTCGACGCGGATCGGTCCGATCGCGCTCATGTAGCGCACGCCGAACCCCGGCGTCGCCTGGATCGACTTCAGCGACACCGCCTCGTGCTCGCCCCAGACCTGCCCGAAGTCGGTGAACGTCACGCCCTGGAACCTGGAGGACAGAGGGAACCTGACCTCGACGTTGGCCACGAAGAGGCGCGTGCCCCCCGTGGCGCGCGGAGTGAACCGCCCGGAGGCGACGGAGGAGGCGTTGCAGGTGAGCGCCATCACCTGCTCCGGAGAGCACCCCGCACCGCCGGAATCCACGGGCTGCAAGAGGTTTGCCGCGTCGACCTGGAGCACCCGCGGTCCGAGGCGGTACTGGGCGAAGCCGCGCACCGAGTTGGCGCCTCCTGCATAGAAGCGCTTCTGCGGGTGGATGATGTCCGCCCCGCCACTCGTCGAGCCGGAGAGCCCCCTGAACTCGCCGTTGCCGACCCAGCCCAGCTCGATGCGGGTGGCCAGGATCGTGTGGTCGAACAACGTCGTGTACTGCGCCCCGTCCATGAGGACCCGGTCGTAGCGGAAGTCCGAGCCGGTCCAGGTGTCGGCGTGCTCGAAGTCGACGATGACGGAGTGGCCCCGGCTCGGGTTGAGGACGTTGTTGGTCTGGGTCTCGGTGAAGTCGAGCCCGATGGGCGCCAACCAGTTCGCGCCCTCGAGGATCGAGACGTCGCGCGGAGTGCAGACCAGGAAGCTCGTGCACAACAGCACCTGGGCCGCGGACAGGCTGTCGCGCTCGGGACGATACGAGAGCGTCACGGCCGAGTGTGGGCCGAGCGCCCGGGTGAGGTTGAGCGTCAACCCCACGGCCTGGCGGACGAAGATGTTCGGCACGCTCTCGCGCTGGTCGAACAGGGACGCGGAGAACGCGTTGCGGGTGGAGAAGATCCAGGGCTGCGAGAAGTCCACCGACGCCAGCCACGTCGGATCGGCGAAGTCCCCGCTGCCGCTCTGCGGGCAGAGCAGCTCACGGAAGCCCGACGTCAGGAGGTTCGAGACCCTCCCTCGCACCTGCAGCTGCCGTCCGCCCCCCAGGAAGTTCCGGCTCGTCCAGCGCGCGTCCACGTTGAAGCACTCGTCGTCGGTCCACCCGGCGCCGGCCCGCACCCGGTGGACCTTGCCCTCCTGCAGCGTGACCTTCACGGGGATCACCGAGTCGGAGCCGCTCGTGAGCTCGGGCTGCACCTGGGCGCTCCGGACGATCCCGAGGCCGAACAGGCGCGCCTGCGCCTCCTGGAGCTGGTCCAGCCGATAGAGGTCTCCGGCATGGAACCGGAGCGTGCGCAGCACGGTGGTGCGGCTGAGGCTCTCGTTGCCCACCACCGTGATGGGACCGTAGTGGGCCAGGGGGCCGCGCGTGACGGCGAACGTCACCTCCGCCCGGTAGGGGTGGTCTGCGGGGATGAAGTAGTCGCGGAGCACCACCGCGCGAGCGTATCCGCGGTCGGCCAGCCGCGCCGTCAACGTGTCCCGCGTGGCGTCCAGCAGGATCGTGTTGAGGCGGTCGCCGCGTTTCAGGGGAAGGTTCCCCAACACCCCCGTGCCGGCCAGGCCTTCCGTCCCGACGGTCAGCACCGAGTCGACCAGGACCGGCCGCCCCTCCCGGATCCTGAACGTCACCGCGGCCGCGCTGTCCTCGAGGGGCGTCGTGCGGTACGAGACATCGACGTCGCGGAACCCGCGCCGCTGGTACCAGACCTTGAGGCGCAGCGAGTCCAGGCGCAGCTCCTGACGGTCGAGATAGAAGCGCTGGATGGCGAAGCTGGCACCCGCCCAGCACAGGGGCACGAGGATCTCGGAGCGGCACTGGGTCGGACGGGTGACGATCGCGCGAGCGAGCGAGTCGGACGGGAACGCCCGGTTCCCCGCGAAGCGGACCTCCTTCACCTCCGTCCTGCCCACCTGCCCCGCCGCGGGCGCCGCGAGCAGGCCCAGGCCCAGCAGCAGGAGCGCGCCCGCGCGCATCAGGAGTCTCCGTCCGGTCCGGAGGACGCCCTCTCCACGGTGGGCGCCGGCACCGCGCCCAGGGGCTCCCGGGCCAGCAAGAGGCGCACCAGATAGAAGGCCGCGGCCCCCACGCCCACCGCCACCGCCGCGGCGGCCAACGCCGAGCGCAGGTCGTCCGCCGGCGTGGCGGCGACCCGGATCCACCGCCGCCTCACGGTGCGCCTCGCACGCGCGCCGCCGCGCGCCGCGGAAAGGTGCGTGCGCTTCGCGGCTCGAAGCCGCGTTCGTCACCCGTCGAGATGTAGGGGACGACCTCCACGGCGTCGGGCCCCAGGCGCACGACGTTGAAGCTGTTGAGGCCACGCTCGGGGCCCCGGCCACGTGCCGACGCGGTCGTTCCGCAGTGCACGAGCGCGATCCCGGGATCGCCGTCCGGCCCGGAGACGAGCGCGCGCGACGTCGCCAGGTGCGTCTGGTGGACGTGCCCCCCCAGGATGAGGTCCACACCCAGGGCCTCGAACCGCTCGAGGAGCCGCCGGGCGCCGGGCAGGGTTCGTCCGCCCTCGCGGTCGGGCGTCGGCACGAAGTGGTGATGGATCACGAGCACGCGGGCGTCCCCGGAGGGCGCGGTGGCGAGCGCCCGGGCCGCGAAAGCCACCTGGTGCGCGTCGATCCTCCCCGCGACGAGCGCCCGCCTGGGCGCGGACGAGTCGAGCGCGACGACGACGGCCCCCGGGATCCGGGTCACTCCGTCCAGGGACGGGCCGATCCACCGGCGCCAGTTCCGATGGGGCGCCAGCAGGCGCTCCCAGATCCGGTAGAGCGGCACGTCGTGGTTGCCGGGCGTCACGACCACGGGAAGGGGGGCGAAACCGTCGAGGAGCTCGCGGACGGCGCGGTACTCCTCCGGCCTGGCGCGCTGCGTGAGGTCTCCCGCGATCACCACCAGGTCCGGCGCCAGCTCGCGCGCCGCCGCCTGGAACGCCGCAGCCGCCCCGGCCCGGTAGGGCCTGCCGCACTGGAGGTCGGACCCGTGGACGATCGTGAGCACCGAGCCTCGCGCAGGCCGTGGGGCGACACCGGTCATGTCGCCCTGGTGGACAGGCCCGGGAACGCGAGGTCAGCCGCCGCCGTCGCGGACGGCTGCGCAGGCTCGCCCCGTTCGAACCGGAAGCGTGCCGCGCGCGCGATCATGGCTCCGTTGTCCAGCGAAAGCCGGGGCGAGGCGCGGAAGAGGCGTCTTCCGTCCCCCAGACGCGCCGTCAGCTCCTCCCGCAGACGCCCGTTGGCGCTCACGCCGCCACCCATCAGCACCCGGTCACACCCGGTCTCCGCGACCGCCCTCAGCGTCTTGGTGGCGAGGACGTCGACCACCGCTTCCTGGAACGCCGCGGCGACGTGGGCCCGCTCGGCCGCCAGCGTTCCCGCTTGTTCGAGGTCGCCCACGAGATCGACGACCGCGGTCTTCAGGCCGCTGAACGAGAAGTCGTAGTAGTCGCGGTCGCCGGGCCGCTGGCCCCGGTTCAGCATGGGTCGAGGAAGTCTGTGCCTGTCCCGCTCGCCGGAGCGCGCCAGGCGCTCGACGGCCGGCCCTCCCGGGTAGCCGAGGCCGAGAAGCTTGGCCACCTTGTCGTACGCCTCCCCGGCGGCGTCGTCGCGGGTGGCTCCGAGAAGCCGATACGCTCCCCAGCGCTCGACGTGCAGCAGCATCGTATGGCCGCCGGACACGAGCAGCCCCACGAACGGCGGCTCGGCCTCCGGGTCCTCCAGGGAAGGCCCGAAGAGATGCCCCTCGAGGTGGTGGACGGCCACCCAGGGACGCCCCAGCGCGAACGCGGCCGCTTTCACCCAGCAGACACCCACGAGCAGCGCGCCGATCAGTCCGGGACCCGCGGTGACGCCGAAGAGGTCGATGTCGTCCAGGGTCACGCCCGCCTGGTGGAGCGCCCCGTCCACGACTCCGTCGACCTTCTGCAGGTGCGCCCTCGCGGCCAGCTCCGGCACGACCCCCCCGAACACCTCGTGCACGTCCTGGGAGAGGATCACGTGGCCGAGGATCGCGTTCCGGCCGTCGAGCACGGCAGCGGACGTCTCGTCGCACGACGTCTCGAGGCCGAGCACGAGAGGGCCCGGCGCCCGCGAGGCGCTCACCGGCGACCCGCTCCCCCCCCTGCCCCATGGGTCTGGTGGGCGCGGGCGGGCCGGGTTACGGTGGCCATGTCCTGGTCGGGCACCGCCGAGACCAGCGGCGGGACCCCCTCCACGTGCAGCGGCACGCGCCGCTCCTCGCCCGGGGTCATCCCACGCAGCTCCTCCGCGACGATGCGCACCGTGATGCCGCCGGGATCCAGGCCCGTCACCAGCGACCTGGCGCCGCTCAGCGTCACCCGCACCGAGGGAGGTCGCACCACGAGCCCGGTCTCCGCGGCCCCCGAGTCGATCTCGACCGGAACGGGGGGCAGCACCCGCTCGATCGCCTCCTCCACGCGCACCGTGACCGTGGCCTTCCCGGGAACCATGTCGACGTCCTGAAGGAGCGCTGTGTCGACCCCCAGCTCGAAGCTCCCCGACGCGTCGACCTTCGAGAGGTCGAGGGGAAGCAGGGGCACCGAGTCGAGCGCGGCGACACGGGCCCGCGGTCCGTGCACCCGGATCATGTGAGGGTGAAGCGTGACGGGGGCCGCCAGGGCGAGGTGGCTGCCGAGGCGCCCCTCCAGCCGGACCGAGGCGGGCAGCACGCGCGTCACTGCACGCTCGAACGTGACGCGCACCTCGGAGGGCGAGATGTCCTCGACGTTGAGGCCGGTGCCCTCCCCCAGGTCGACCCATGCGTCCCGCAGCGAAATGATCGTGTCGCGCCGTCCCACCGACGCGACGGGGACGACCATCACCGGCCCCAGCCGGGGGAGGCGCACCATCTCGCCGGCGGGCCCGGCGAGCCGCACCTCGACCGTGGCGGGCGTCGGCGGCCCCGCCGTCGTCCAGGCGGTGTCGGCCACGTCGATGCGCACGGGCACGGACGGGAGCGTCTCGATGTTCGGCTCGTTCTGCACCAGCGCCCACAGGAACACGGCCAGACCCAGAGCCAGGAGCTTGAGCCTCCAGTTGTGGGTCAGACGGCGCGGCTTGAAGGGCACCAGGCTACCCCTTCAGGAGGCGGCTCACCAACTCCTCGTTCGCGGGCGCGGCCCAGTTCGTGGCGCCGGGGATCTTCTTGTAGATGATGCCGTTGCGGCCCACGAGGAACGTCTCGGGGACGCCGGTCATCTGGTAGAGATCGAAGATCTTCTCGGTGGGGTCCCAGAAGATCGGGTACGTGTACCCTCTCTGGTGGGCGAAGACGAACGGGTTCCCGCCCACTTCGCCGAGCAGGGGGTCCTTGTGGCCGGGCCGCGCGTCCACGCTCACGGCCAGGATCTTGAAGCCGGTGCTGTCCTTGAAGTGCCGGTAGAGCTTCTCGATCGACGGCATCTCCTCACGGCAGGGACCGCACCACGTCGCCCAGACGTTGACTAGGACGACCTTGCCCTTGAAGTCGCTCAGCGAGACTTTCCGCCCGCTCGAATCCACGACGGTGAAGTTCGGCGCGACCGCTCCCGGCAGCACGGGCTTGTAGCTGTGTCGTCCCATCCAGGCGGCGGTCACGAGGGCGATCACCAAGACGATCGCCCACAGGTACGGAGAACGGATCGGACTGCGTTTCATCGACGTTCGGGAGAGGGACCCGCAGGCACGCGCCGCACGCGCGCGCGAATGCGCAGAATGCTACGAGCCAGAAGGGCTTTTGTTCCCATGCCAGGCGGCCTCACCCGCTCGTGCGCCCCACGGAGAGTTGCACGGCGGCCCCGGGCTGCAGGAGGGTGGCCGCCGCGGGCGCCTGCTCGACCACGACGCCCTGATCCCGCCCGAAGCGGAATACCTGTTTGACGCTCGACACCACGAGCCCGAGCGAGTCCAGCATCGCTCGCGCCGAGTCCTCGGTCATGCCGAGCACGAGCGGCATCGTTACCAGGGGGGGGCCCGTGCTCACCATGACATGTACGGTGTCCGGCAGCGGCACGACCGAGTCCGCCGGGGGCACGAGGTCCACCACCCTTCCGCGCGGGCTCTCCGACTCGGCGGAGTCCGTCACCACGATGAAGCCGCTCGTCTCCAGGACGACCCTGGCCTGGCTCACGTCCAGGTTCGTCACGTCCGGGACGGAGCGGAGCTGCGGCCCCAGGCTCATGGTCAGCCATACGGAGTCGGACGGCATGGCGAGCTGTCCGGGCAGGGGCGACTGCCCGAAGACGATCCCGTCGCGCACGCGCGGGTGCCTGAGCGAGTCGACGCCCGCGAGCTTCAACCCGAGCTTCGCGATCCTCGCGTCCGCCGCCTGCAGCGGCGTGCCACGCAGGTCCGGCATCGGGAAGAGGTTGGACGGAGGCGGAGGCGCCGGGTAGAGGATGCGGGTCGCCACCAGGTAGCCTCCGCCCCAGCCCACGGCGGCCAGGGCCACGGCCTTCAGGAGCAAGCTCAGCCGCCCCCTGGACGCCCCACCGCCCTTCCGTCCCTCCCGAGGGCCGTCGCTCCGCTCGGCACGGGACGACCCTCCGTCCCCACCCCCCAGCCGCCCGCGCCGGCGCTGCATCGAGTCGCCGAGCTTCATGGGTGCCTCCGCATGCGCGCGGCGAACGCGCCGTCGAAGCCCGTGTCCTGCGGCAGGACGCTCAGGCGTCCCCGCCCGTCCACGTACTCGGGCGGCACGGCGTCGGTCGCCTCGATCGCGTAGTCGGGGTGCCCCTCCAGGAAAGCGTCCACCTGCGTCTCGTTCTCCTCCGGCTCCAGCGTACAGGTCGAGTACACCAGCAGACCGCCCGGGCGCACCCGATCCGCCGCCGCTTCCAGCAGCACGCGCTGGACCTCCGCCAACTCGGCGACCGAGCCGGCGTCCAGGCGCCAGCGCGCGTCGGGGTGCCGCGCCAGGGTCCCCGTTCCCGTGCAGGGCACGTCGAGCAGCACCATGTCGACGCTCCGGATGGGAGGGTGGCTGCCGTCCGCGAGCACGAGGCCGAGGCGCCGGCCCGTGCGGCGCACGTTGTCACGGACCCTTCCCAGTCGAGCCCGCGAGCGGTCGGCGGCCAAAGTATAGAGAACCCTTCCCGAGAGAGCGAGCGCCTTTCCACCCGGCGCGGCGCACAGGTCTGCAACGTTCATGCCGGGGTCTGGGTCGGCATAGCGGACCACGAGGTCGGCCGCCGGGTCCTGCATGATCGCCGGGATCGTCTCCAGAGCCCGGACGGGATCCACGCCCGGCTCCAGCCGCAGGGCGCCGGTGCCGCGGCCCACGGGCTCGGCCTCGATCCCCGCGGCCGCGAGGAGGGCCGCCGCGGCCTCCGGCGTATGGTCCAGCGGGACCAGGCTCGCCCACGGCCGACGATTGTCGGCGTCGACGAGCGCGCGCACGGCCTCGACCGGCCAGCGCGCGAGCCAGCGGCGTACCAGCCAGCGCGGGTGCGAGCCCCGGGTGGCGAGGAAGCCCTCCGGATCGGCGTCCGGATCGGGAAAGAGCTCGGCATGATCCCCTGCGCGCGCCACGGCGCGCAGCACCGCGTTCACCAACCCCCGAGGGCCCCGGCCGCCCGCCAGATCGACGGACTCGGAGACCGCCGCGTACGCAGGCACCCCGCCCATGTACAGGATCTGGTATGCACCGAGGCGCAGCACGTCCAGCACCCGCGGCTCGAGCAGCGCGAGCCCGCCGTGGACGTGACGCGCCAGCAGGTGATCCAGGCGCCCTCGCAGCCGTAGCGTCCCGAAGAGGATCTCGTGCACGAAGCCCCGGTCGCGGGCGGACAGCGCCGGCGCCGCCCGCCCGAACGCCACGTCCAGACGCAGGCCCCGCCCCACCTCGCCGAGCAGATCCAACGCAACGCGACGAGGCTCCTCGCCGCGTGAGCGGGGTCGGGATCGCTCCGTCAGTCGAGCATCCCCGCGGCAGGCGACGACGGCACGGCGATCTCGCGCGCCGGCATCCGCCCGGCCAGATACGCCAGCCGTCCCGCCGCGATCGCGTGCCGCATGGCGTGCGCCATGCGCACAGGGTCCTTGGCCGCCGCCAGAGCGGTGTTCATGAGCACGCCGTCGACGCCCTGCTCCATCGCCACGCACGCGTCCGAGGCGGTGCCGACGCCCGCGTCCACGATCACCGGCACCTCCAGGCGCCTCTTGATCTCCCGGATGAAGTACGGGTTGACGACCCCCAGCCCGCTCCCGATGGGGCTGGCGAGCGGCATGACCGCCACGCAGCCGACGTCCTCCAGGCGCAGCGCCGTAACCAGGTCGTCGCTGGTGTAGGCCATCACGTTGAAGCCCTCGTCCACGAGGGTGCGCGCGGCCTCCAGGGTCGCCTGCGCGTCCGGCACCAGCGTGGCCTGATCGCCGATGACCTCCAGCTTCACCCACTCGTTGAAGCCCGCCGCCCGCGCCAGGCGCGCGTAGCGGACGGCGTCGTCGGCCGTGTAGCACCCCGCCGTGTTGGGCAGGAGGAAGAACTCCCGGGGATCGAGGTGGTGGAGGATCCCCTCCTCCTTCGTGCGGTCGAGATCCACGCGACGCACGGCCACGGTCACCATCTGGGTGCCGGTGGCCCGTATGGCGTCGACCATGATCTGGTTCGTCGCGTACTTGCCCGTGCCCACGATCAGGCGCGAGCGGAACTCGTGCCCGCCGATGACGAGGGGCGCGTCCAGTGCCTGCCCGGCCTCCAGCGTCGCTGTCGTCTCGCTCATTATCCCTCATCCCCCGCCCACGAAGTGGACGAGCTCGATGGCGTCTCCCTCGCGCACGGGAACGTCGGAGTACGCGTCCCGTGCGAGGATCTCCCGGTTCAGCTCGACGACGACCAGCGAAGGATGCAGGTCCAGCGACTCGAGGAGCCCGCGCACGGTCTGTCCGGCCGCGACGTGGCGCTCGCTGCCGTTCAGCCTCACCTGGATCGTCTTCTCGTCGCTCACGCGTGCCTCGCTCCGAGGTCGGTCACCGTCTCCTCCGCCGTCGTGCGATCGAGCACCTCAAGGTATCGTTTCACGGCCGCCGCCGGATCCCCGGCCTCCCACACGCCGCGGATCACGGCCACGCCGTGGGCGCCGGCCGCCCGCGCCTGGCCCGCACGCTCCTCCGTCACACCCCCGATCGCGAGCAGAGGCAGCATCGGGGCAGCCAGCACGGCGGCCCGCAGCAGCGGCCGCCCGCCGCCGGTCCGCCCGGGATGGCTCTCGCTCTCCCAGATCGTACCCACGAACGCGAAATCCGCGCCCTCGTGCGCGGCCAGGGCGGCCTCCCCGGGCTCGTGTGCGGACGCACCCACCCATGGCCCGGGG
Organism: Longimicrobiales bacterium; assembly: GCA_046704285.1. Taxonomy (GTDB): domain Bacteria; phylum Gemmatimonadota; class Gemmatimonadetes; order Longimicrobiales; family Gaopeijiaceae; genus SZUA-318. The sequence continues at coordinate 33,285 of JBJKSF010000173.1, forward strand.
CCCAGGATGCGCCGCGCCTCGGCGACGGGGAGCGACCGCCCGCCGAGATGGACTCCGTGCGCTCGGGCCACGAGCGCGACGTCTGCGCGATCGTTGACGAGGAGCAGGGCACCAGCCTCCCCTGCGACGGCGACGAGCGCCGAGGCGATCTCGTACAGGCGAGCCCCGTCCGTGCGCGGACCCCTGACGTGGAGCGCCAGCCCGCGCCCGCCGGTCCTCACGATGCGCGCGGCGGCTTCGAGCACGTCGGCGCGCCGGAGGATCCGGTCGTCGGTGACCACGTGCAGGCGGGGAAGCTCCGCCCGCGCTGCGCGCCCTCCCTCCATCAGACGAACCGCTGTCCGGCGCGCACCCCCCGCCCGTGGATCCAGTCGCCGGCGCTCATGCGCCGCCGCCCGGGCGGTTGCACCTCGGCGAGCCGGAGCGCTCCCGCGCCGGTCGCCACGACGAGGCCACGCTCCGGCTCGGCGGCCAGGATCGTGCCGGCCGGCGCGTCCGCTTCCTCGACGGCCTCGGGCCGGTACAGCTTGATCGGGACCCCTTCGAGCTCCGTCCACGCGCCCGGCACGCCGTCCATGGCACGCACGTGCCAGGACAGCTCCACGGCCGGGCGCGCCCAGGTGATGCGGGCCGTCGCGCGGTCGACCTTGGGCGCCAGCGTGGCCCGTGCGTGATCCTGCTCCTCCTCCTCGATGACTCCCTCGGCCATCAGCGTGAGCGTCTCCAGGAGCGCCTCGGCTCCGATCTCCGAAAGGCGCAGGGTGAGCTCGGACGACGTCTCGGCCGGGAGGATCGGCTCTTCCACCCGCCGGAGGATCGGACCCGCGTCCATGGCCTCGGCCATGCGCATGATCGTGACCCCGGTCACCGCGTATCCGCGGGCGATCGCCCAGTGGATGGGGGCCGCGCCGCGCAGCTCCGGCAGGAGCGACGCGTGCACGTTCAGCGAGCCCAGCGGCGGCACCTCCAGGATCTCGGGCCGCAGGATGTGCCCGTACGCCACAACGACCGAGACGTCGGGCGCGAGGGCCCGGATCCGCTCGAGGAACTCCTCGCCGCGCGGCCGCTCGGGGGTGAGCACGGGCAGACCCAGATCGAGGGCCACGCTCCTCACCTCCGACGGGACGAGGCGCCGGCCGCGGCCCGCGGGCCGGTCCGGCTGCGTGACGACGCCCACGATCTCGAAGCCCTCGTCGTCCAACACCCGCAGGGAGGGCACCGCGAACGCGGGCGTCCCCCAGAACAGGATCTTCACGTGGCCGCGGCTTCGGCGCGGAGCTTCTTCCACTTCTTGAGGAGCATGCGCCGCTTGAGCGCGCTGACGCGGTCGACGATCAGGATGCCGTCCAGGTGGTCGATCTCGTGCTGGAGCGCCCGGCCGTACAGGCCCTCCGCTTCCAGGGAGACCTCCTTGCCGTCCGGATCACGGCCCTCGATGCGGACGGTGCGTGGCCGCTCGATGAGCTCCTCGATGCCGGGGATGCTCAGGCATCCCTCGGCCTCCTTCTCGGTGTCCCGGCTCGCCCAGACCACCCGGGGATTGACCAGCGCGACCCGGGCCCCGGGCTCGTCGTCCTTGCGCAGGTCCACCACACACACGCGCTTGGAGACCCCCACCTGGGGCGCCGCGAGGCCGACGCCCTCCGCGCGGTACATCGTCTCGTAGAGGTCGCGCACGAGCTCGCGCAGATCCTCGTCGAAGACGTCCACGTCCTCGCCGGGCGTGCGCAGCACGGGCTCACCCATGAGCACGATGTCTCGGATCACCCTTACTCCTCGTCCTTGTCCTTGTCTTCCTTGCCGCCCTTCACGTCCTTGCCGCCCTTCGCCTCGTCCTTCCCTCCTTCCTTGCCCTTCGCGTCCAGGACCTGGGCGATCTGGGACCTGTGGACGTGAAGGCGTGTGTTCTCGGCGGTGCGCACCGTCAGGCGGTCGTCCTCCACGTGCACGACGCGGCCCAGGATCCCACCGTTCGTCATGATCTCGTGCCCCTTCCCGATGGACGCCAGCATCTTCTTGTGGCGCTCCCGCTCCTTGCTCTGCGGGCGGATCAGGAGGAAGTAGAAGATGGCGAAGATGAGCGCCATCTCCACGAGGAACACCATGCCCGAGCCCCCCCCGGGGCTGCCGGCCATCAGTAGCGCCACCGAAGGCGTCATCACGTGCGCTCTCCCTGGTTCGCGTGTAGGAACGGCGCCGGGTCCTACCCCCCCGAACGCCGATACCGTTCCAGCCAGTCGGCCCGCCAACCCCCGAACGTGCCCTCGCGGATGCGCTCGCGCGCCTCCTCGGCGAGACGCACCAGGAAGCGGAGGTTGTGGATCGAGACGAGTCGGACGGCCAACCACTCCCCCGCCACGACCAGATGGCGGACGTACGCCCGGTCGTAGCGGGTGCATGCGTAACAATCGCAGCCAGGATCGATGGGTCGGGTATCGTCCCTGAACCGGGCCACCTTCAAGTTCACCTGCCCTTCTTCCGTCGTCCAGGCGGTGCCGTGCCTGGCATTGCGGGTAGGGGCCACGCAATCGAAGAGATCGCACCCACGGGCGACGGCCTCCAGGAGGTCGTCGGGGTAACCCACGCCCATGAGGTAGCGCGGCCGTTCGACAGGCAGCTCCGCGTCGAGCAGCTCCACCACCCGCCACGTGTCCTCCTTGGGCTCCCCGACGCTCAGGCCGCCGATCGCGTACCCTGCCCACGCCCCCATCCCCACCGCGGCACGGGCGTGTTCGCGGCGCAGGTCGTCGAAGACGCCTCCCTGCAGGACGGGGAACAGGGCTTGGCTCCCGGCCCCGCCCTCCCGGTCGAGCGCCAGGGACCGGTCGCGGCAGCGCTCCAGCCAGCGCAGCGTGCGCTCGCCGGCGCCCCGCGCCTGCGCCCGGTCCGCCCCCCCGGGAGCACACTCGTCGAGTGCCATGACCACGTCGGCGCCCAGCGCCCGCTGCACGTCCATCACCGACTCCGGGGTGAACGTGTGCGTCGAGCCGTCGAGGTGGCTCCTGAACACGACGCCGTCGTCCTCCACCTCGCGGATGGCCGCCAGCGAGAAGACCTGGAAGCCTCCCGAGTCGGTGAGGATGGGACCGTCCCAGCGCATGAAGGCGTGCAGGCCCCCCAACGTCCGCACGAGCTCGTGCCCGGGGCGCAGGTAGAGATGGTACGTGTTGGCGAGGACCATGCGCGCCCCGAGCGCGCCGACCTCCTCCGGGATCAGCCCCTTGACCGTGCCCTGCGTGCCGACCGGCATGAACGCGGGAGTCGGCACCTCTCCGTGCGGCGTCGTGAAGGCTCCCGCGCGCGCGGCCCCGTCGGTGGCGTCGAGTCGATAGTCGAACATGGCGCCGGGGAATGTAACGCCCCGGGCCGCTCGCGCCTGCCGCGACCCCGGCGTGCACACGCACCTCGCGGGGGGGGCCCGCTACTCCCGGCCGACCACCGCCATCGCGTCACCGTACGAGTAGAAGCGGTAGCCCGCCTCCACGGCCTCGCGGTAGGCCGCCATCGTCCGCTCGTAGCCCGCGAGCGCCGCCACGAGCATGAGCAGCGTCGAGCGCGGCAGGTGGAAGTTCGTCAGCAGGCAGTCCACCGCGCGGAAGTGATAGCCGGGCCGGATGAACAAGTCCGTCTCGCCCGAGCCCGGCGAGACGCTGCCGTCGTCGCGGGCGACGGACTCGAGCGTGCGCACCGCGGTGGTCCCCACGGCCCAGACCCTGCCACCGCCCGCGCGGGCCTCGTTGACCGCCGCGGCCGCTTCGGGCGGCACCTCGTACCACTCCCGGTGCATCTCGTGGTCCGCAGGATCGTCCGACTCCACCGGCCGGAACGTGCCGATCCCCACGTGCAGCGTCACGGCAGCTCGCCGCACGCCGCACGCCTCGAGCTCCGCCAGCACCTCGCGCGTGAAGTGCAGGCCGGCCGTCGGCGCCGCCACGGAGCCGGGCGTGCGCGCGTACACGGTCTGGTAGCGCTCGCGGTCGAGGGCCTCGTCCTCCCGGTCGATGTAGGGCGGGAGCGGCATGTGCCCGTACCGATCGAGAGCCTCCCCGACCTCCAGCTCGGTGACGAGACGCACGAGCCGCCCGCCGCCCGCCGTCGAATCGAGGATCTCGACGGTCAGGTCGTCCGCCACGTGCACCGTCCGGCCCGGCTTCAGCTTCGAGCCCGGGCGCACGAGCGCTTCCCACAGGTGCGCGTCGGAGGCACCCGGGGCGGGCCGCACCAGCAGGATCTCGGCCGGCGCGCCGGTCGGCTTCCGACCCAGCAGTCGGGCGGGCAGCACCTTGCTCTCGTTCACGACGAGCACGTCCCCGGGCCGCAGGAGCCGGGTCACGTCTCGGAAGCGGAGGTGACCGAACGGCGCGTCCCCCGGAGGCACCACGAGCAGACGGCTCTCGTCCCGGCGCTCCGCCGGGTAGCGGGCGATGCGTCCGGGCGGGAGATCGTAGTCGAAGTCGGAGACGCGCAGGCGGTCGCGTTCGCTCATGGTCGGGGGCAGGGGTGCGGGCCGGGGCCCCCCATCTTGGCAGCGATCGAGCGGGCTGTCGAGCGCTCGGCCGCCCTACTTGACGACGATCGTGCCCTTCATGCCCAGCGAGACGTGATACTGGCAGTAGTACGGATACGTACCGGCCGTGTTGAACGTGTAGCTGTACGAGCCGCCGGGGTTGACGTTGCCGCTGTTCCAGATGCCGGTGGAGTCGGAGATCGAGGTGTGGACCGTGCTCGAGGTCTCGTTCGTCCAGGTGACCTTGGTCCCGGCCGCCACGGTGTCGACCGCGGGCAGGAAGTAGTAGTTCCACATCGCGATCTTCGCGGTTCCGCTGGTGCCGCCACTACCTCCGCCGCTGCCGCCGCCGCTGTAGCTGTTGGGCCCGGTGCCCGCGCCCCCACACGCGGCGACCACCGTCGCGACCACGAGCAACGTCAGGACCGTCACCGGAAAACGCCGAGGAGTCGCCTTCATGGTACGCTCCTTCCCCGAGTCGCCTCGGGGCAGAGACCCCCGGCGTGCCCGAGGGAGGTCGGGACGTCATGTCGGTCTGCGGGAGCGTCGGAGGGTCGCGGAGAATCGTTGAAATTTGAAATACGACCGGGCAACCGCCGGAGTTCCGGGCTGCGGGTCGCTCACCCCTCGCCGAAGAGCGTGCCCTGCCCCGCCGCCCGGCGCTCGTCGGGGAGCGTGAAGCCGAAGCGCTTGAACGCGCGGGGAGTCGCCACGCGCCCCTGGGGCGTCCTCATGAGGAACCCCTCCATGATCAGGAACGGCTCGTAGACCTCCTCGAGCGTGGTCGTGTCCTCGCCCATCGCGACCGCGAGGGAGTTCAGCCCGACGGGGCCGCCCTCGAACTTCTCGATGATCGTCTTGAGCACGCGGGCGTCCATCTCGTCGAGGCCGTACTCGTCGACGTCGAGCACCGCGAGGGCCTGCTTCGCCACGTCCACGTCGATGACCCCGTCCGCCCTGACCTGCGCGAAGTCCCGCACGCGACGCAGCAGGCGGTTCGCGACCCGTGGGGTCCCGCGCGAGCGACGGGCGATCTCCATCGCCCCGTCCTTCGACGCCTCCACACCGAGGATCTCGGCGCTCCGGCGCACGATCGTAGCGAGCTCTTCGGGAGGGTAGAAGTTGAGCCGTTGCACGATGCCGAAGCGGGCACGCATCGGCGCCGTGAGCAGGCCGAACCGGGTGGTGGCGCCGACGAGCGTGAAGCGCTCGATGTTCATCGTCATCGTCTGCGCCTTCGGGCCCTCGGAGAGGCGGATCTCGACGCGCCAGTCCTCCATCGCCGGATAGAGGAACTCCTCGATGATCGGCCTCAGACGGTGGATCTCGTCGATGAAGAGGATGTCGCCCTCGCGCTGGTTCGTGAGGATCCCGACCAGGTCGGCCGGCTTCTCCAGGACCGGACCCGACGTCTGCTTGATGTTGACGCCCATCTCGCGGGCCAGGAGCGCCGCCAGCGTGGTCTTCCCGAGGCCGGGCGGGCCGTGGAAGAGGATGTGGTCGAGGGGCTCCTTGCGCTGGCGGGCCGCCGTGATGGAGATGGAGAGCGCCTCGCGCACCTTCGCCTGGCCGATGAACTCCGCCAGGCGCTGGGGCCTGAGCGAGGGCTCGGCCTGCTGGTCCTCGGAGAGGGACTCGGGCGTGGTGATCTCGGTGCGTTCGCTCATCGATCGGGGCCGGAGGACGGAGGCCCTTCATCTTGGCGAGGCTGCGCGGGTCTGTCGAGCGCGCCTCCCCCGGAAGCCCCGGCGGCGGCGCCCCCGCTGGTCCCGCCCCACATGCAGCGGGCGGTGATCTCCCCCCCGAGCTGGTCGAGCCGCTCCGGGGGGCCGACGAACGGACCATCGCGGTGCTGCCCGGCGGAGAGTACCGAGGTGACGACCGTCAGACCCTGCGCGTTCCGGCTCACGGCGACGTCGGCCCGCCACCACCTGGCGCCCTGCTCGTAGATCGGAAGGCGGCGCAGGAGCACGACCGGGGGCGGCAGCACCGAGTCGGCTGCGAGGGACGTGTCCTCGGGAGCGGCGGGGCGGACCCCGGCGGGAACCGGCGTCGTGATCTGGATGCGGTCGCTCATGGAGGACGGAATATGGGGCCGCAGCGGCGCTCGGCCCATGGGCGGCGAGACAGCGTCTCCGAGTGTGGCGGGCCGGCCTCCGCGGTGCAAGTC
>JBJKSF010000174.1:0-34932 GCA_046704285.1 Longimicrobiales bacterium
CAAAACGCGTTAAACCGAATATAAACAACCGGGTGGCCAAAACAGTGGTAAAAATTAAACCCCCCCCCCTCAACTAAAAAACGGGGCCCCCCCCGGGGTGGGGGGGCCCCGCCGCTCGTGCCGGAACCGGCGGTCGCTGAGACCGTCCGGCTCAGGAGCCCGTGGTCTGCACGCCGGCTTCGCCGGTGGCCGACACGTTGAAGTAGATCCACATGCCCGTCGCGGCATGGCCCGCCATGTAGCAGATCATGCTGTAGTGGCCCGCCTTGTCGGCGACGAAGTGGAGCGTCTGGCTCTTGCCCGGGTCGACGCCGGCGGTCGCCGTGTGGGGCTCCGTCACCGCGCCCTTGAACACCGGCTCGTTGGTCGGGGTCGCCGTGAAGTGGTCGCCCAGCTCGGCCACGATGCCCATCGAGTGCGACATGTTGGGATCGGCGTTCTTGAAGTCGATCGTCACCTTCGAGTTCACGGGAACCGTGATGATCATGTCGCCGTCGTGGCCGCCGTTGAAGTTCCAGTAGTTCTTGGCGTTCGTGAGCCCGGCCGTGATCGTCATCTTGACGGTGTTGGCCGCCTTGTCGTAGTCGAACCACGAAGGCGTGGCCATCGGCGCCGAGGACGAGTCCGGCGCGACGCCGGCCATGGCCGGGGCCGCTGCGGCCGACTCGGCGGCCGCGGGCTGGCTCGCCGCCTGGCTGGACTGCGCCTGGTTGCTGGAGGTCTTGCCTCCTCCACACGCCGCCAGGGTCACCAGCACCGCAGTCGAGAGGATCGGAAAGCGTTTCATCGGTTGTTCCCTGTCTGAGTGGCTGAACTGTGGATCCGGCGGCGGGGCCACCCCCCGCGACCGGCGTGTTCGTCCGCCCGGGAGCCTCCTCCCGGGCCCTCACAGAGACTTAACGTAGTAAGGATCAGGCCGCGAAGGGAGGATGGGTGGCCCCGGGGGCCGACCCGGGCGCTGCCCGGCCCCGGTCGCGCCGCGCAGGCGCGCATGCCGCGGACCGAAGCACCCTCACGACGAATAGTACGCGGCGTTCTCGTCGATGTAGCCGTGCGTCAGATCGCAGCCCCAGGCACGCGCCTGGGCGGCGCCCACCCCGAGGTCCACCTCCAGGTCCACGGGGTCCCCCTTGAGCAAGCGCCGCACCGCGGCCTCGTCGAACTCCGTGCGCATCCCGCCGCGCAGGACCGCCACGCCGCAGACGTCGGCGCGGATGGTGAGCGGGTCCACGCGCGCGTCGAAGCACTTCCCGACGGCCATGAGGATCCGGCCGACGTTCGGATCGCCTCCGTAGACCATCGTCTTCACGAGCGGCGAGTTGACGAGCGACTTGGCGACCGCGCGCGCGTCCGTGGGGCTCGCCGCACCCGAGACCGTCACCCTGAGCAGGGTGGTCGCACCCTCTCCGTCGCGCGCCAGCATCTCCGTCATGCGCGTGAACGCCTTCAACAGGCCCTCCTCGAACGCCTCTGCCGGCACCGGGCCGGCGAGCCCGTTGGCCAGGAGGGCGCACGTATCGGACGTGCTCGTGTCGCCGTCCACGGAGAGCATGTTGAGCGTGCCGTCGACCACGCGGCGCAGCACCCCGTCGAGGGTGGCTCGGTCCAGCAGAGCGTCGGTGAACGCGTACACGAGCATCGTCGCCAGGTTGGGCTCGATCATGCCCGAGCCCTTCCCTACGACCGTGATCGTCGCCTCTCCGACCGACACGGAGACGGCCTTCGGGCGCGTGTCGGTCGTCATGATGCCCTCGGCGCCCACCATGGGATCGTCCTGGAGCGACGCCGCGAGCGCGGGCAGCGCGGCCTCGATCTTGTCGACGGGGAGCGGCACCCCGATGACGCCGGTCGAGCTCATGAGCACGAGGCCGGCCTCGATGCCGAGCGCGGAGGCGGCCGCCCGGCCCATCCGGCGCGCGCGCTCCACGCCTTCCTCGCCCATCCCCACGTTCGAGACGCGGCTGTTCACGACCACGGCCTGCAGCCGGCCCGCGCGGATCAGCTCGCGGCCGACCACGACCGGCGCTCCGGGAACCTGGTTGCGCGTGAAGACCGCCGCGGCCGTCGCCGGCACCTCGGAGGCGAACAGGGAGAGGTCGGGCCCCTTCCCTTCGGCCTTGATGCCGCAATACGCGGCGGCGCAGCGGAAGCCGCGGGGGAAGCGCGGGCGATCATGAGCCACTGTAGCGCACCGTCCCTTCGTAGATGCTCAGGCCGGCCGCCGAGCGCACGGTCATGCGCGCAGCCACCTTGCTCGCCATCATCGAGCAGCCGTACTCCCCGTCCTTGTTGATCGCCACGAACCGCTCGTTCGGGATGTAGTCGTGGACGCCGATCGCGTGGTAGCGCTCCAGGATCATGTCCTCGGCGTCTTCGCATGCCTCCTGGGGGGAGCGTCCCGCCCGCATGCGCTCCACGATGTAGTAGCACGCGCACGACTTCATCGTGTCCTCGCCGAAGCCGGTGGCGCCCACCGCCCCCACCTGGTTGTCCACGTACAGCCCGGCGCCGAGGATGGGCGAGTCCCCGACCCGGCCGGGAATCTTCCACGCCACCCCGCTCGTCGACGTGATGCCGGCGATGTCACCGTGCCGGTCGACGGCCAGCACGTTCGTGGTGCCGTGATGGAACTCCACCGGCCCGTCCTTGGTGTGCACGGTGAGCTCCGGGTGGGTACGCAGGTACGCCGGGGGGCTGTAGGAGTCCGTGGGGCTGAGGTTCTGGCGCCAGCGCACCCACATCTCGCGCGCCTTCGGGGTGAGGATGTCCTCCTCCTTGAAGCCCCAGGACTTGGCGAACTCGAGCGCGCCCTTGCCCACGAGCATGATGTGGTCCGTGCGCTCCATGATGAGGCGCGCCACGGACGACGGCGTCTTGATGTGCTCCAGCGCGCCCACCGAGCCCGCGTTGTACGTCCGGCCGTCCATGCAGGAGGCGTCGAGCTGGACGACGCCATCCGCGTTGGGGAGCCCGCCGTAGCCGACGCTCGTGTCCTCGGGATCCAGCTCGATGATGTTGGCGCCCTTCTCCACGGCGTCCATCGCGACGCCTCCCGCCGAGAGGATCTCCCAGGCGGCGACCATGGCGTCGTGCCCGGTCTGGTTGGTGTGGCTCGTGACGACCATGGGGATGCCGGAGGGGCCGCGCCTGCGAGGCGCGACGGGCAGCGGCAGGCGGCCCAACGCTGCCGCGCCCGCGCCAGCGGCAACGGAGTGGCGGATGAAGTCGCGCCGGTCGAGAGAGTCGCTCATGGATCATGCCTCCTTGCAGGGAGCCCGCGGGCCCGACGCCGCCATCCTAGGGCTCGCCGGTCCGCGGCGCAAAGCGCGGCCCCCCCGGGCCCGCATGGGACCGGTTCCGCCCCGGGTTGTCCCCGCCGCGACCCGGCCCTAGAGTCCTGGTCCCCTTCCCTCCAAGCGAGGACGCCCCGCCCCGGGGAGCCCGGACCGACCTGCCCATGCCGATCGTCGCCCACACGGATCTGCCCACCTTCGCCACCCTGCGCGAGCAGGGCCACGAGGTCCTGTCGCTCGAGCGCGCCGTCCACCAGGACATCCGCGAGCTCCACGTCGGTCTGCTCAACATGATGCCCGACGCGGCCCTGCGCGTGACCGAGCGCCAGTTCATCCGCCTCGTGGGGACCTGCAACCAGATCGCGCAGTTCTACGTGCACGTGTTCTCCGTGCCGGGGCTCGGCCGCGGCACCGACGCGCAGGCGTACATCGAGCGCTACTACACGACGTTCGAGAAGCTGCGCCAGGAGGGCCTCGACGCGCTGATCATCACCGGGGCCAACGTGGCCAACCCCACGCTGGAGGAGGAGCCGTTCTGGACGCCCCTTCAGGAGGTGGTCGAGTGGGCCTCCGAGCGCGTGACGTCCGTGCTGTGCTCCTGCCTCGCCACGCATGCGCTGCTCAAGCACCTCTACCGGATCGATCGCGTGCGTTTGCCGGCGAAGCGCTGGGGCGTCTACAGCCACCGCGTGAAGGACCGGCGCCATCCCCTGCTGAGGGACGTGAACACGCGCTTCGACGTGCCCCACTCGCGCTACAACGCGATCACGCCCGAGCAGTTCCGGGAAGCGGGCCTGACCGTCCTCGCCGAGAGCGACGACGGCGACGTGCACCTCGCCGTGAGCCCCGACCAGTTCCGCGTCGTCTACTTCCAGGGCCACCCCGAGTACGACACGAACAGCCTCCTCAAGGAGTACGTGCGCGAGCTCAGGCGATGGTTCTCGGGCGAGATCGACGGGCTTCCGCCGCATCCCGAGAACTACTTCTCGCCGGCGGCCGCCGCCGTCGCGGACCGCTACGCCGAGGAGGCGGAGGGCGCGAGGGCTCGCGGGGACGACATGCCCCCCTTTCCCGAGCACGAGGTAGTCCCCCTGCTCGACAACACATGGGGCGACACCGGCAAGGCCTTCTTCAACAGCTGGCTCGGGTGGGTGTATCGGCTGACGCACCTGGATCGGCACCGGCTCTTCATGGACGGAGTCGATCCGAGCAACCCACTGGGTCTCCCGCTCCCTCGCTGACCCCGTCCCGGCGCACCGATCCACCGGCGCCGCCGCCGCCTGGGGGACGAGCGCGGACGCTCTGCGCCTCCCCTCCCCCCGCCGTCAGTTCGCGTCGGCTCCGCTTGCCTCGCGCGGCCGGGGCGTGCGGGCGACGAGCGCGTCGTGAAGCTCCGTCCACTGGGCACGGTCGAGCGTGGCGACGGCACTGCGGAACCCGTTGCGCGGGGTATCGGCCATGGCCGCTTCGGCGAACGCGTGCAGGTCCTTGCGCCAGCCGGGCACCTCGGAGAGCATCTGGGCGGCGCGCACCGGGTCGGCGATCAGGCGGCGACACAGGACGGCACCGGCGCTCGTGTCGGAAGCCTTCGGCATCTCGACGGCTGGAGGCGCGACGAACTCCGCAGCCTCGTCCTTCATGACGGTGGGGACCGCCACCTTGTTCGAGGTGTGCTCGCCCTGGGAGAGGTGGAACTTCGCGTTCAGCCGCTCGATGTCCTCGGCGCGAACGTCGTGGTGGTCGAAGTGGCCGAAGGACTGGACGTAGTGTGCCAGCGCGAACCGCTCCTGCGGCGAGAGCGTGCTGAACGCCGCCATGGCCGTGCCCGTCACGCCCTCGCTGAGCGTCGTGTAGATGTCGGCGAGGGTGTAGCCGCGCGTCCAGCCCTTCGGGCTGGTGAAGTTCCTGGGATGGGGGTTGAGGGCGGCCGCTGCGGGGCCGTCGCCCATTCCGTTGGTGCCGTGGCATGCGGCGCAGTTCGCGGTGAAGAGCTTCTTGCCCCGGGCCAGCGCTTGCGGAGTGGCCTCGAGCAGCTCGGCCAGGTCCAGGCCTGGCTCGTTCTTACCGACCACGGTCTTGAACACGGTCGGATCCGGATACGACTTCTCGGCCGCCTGCTGGTAGGTCAGGCGACCCACGTCGTGCCCTTGCATGAGCCAGGCACCCACGAGGATCGCGAGGCCCGCCGTCACGAGCGTTCCCGCGACGACACCGACGATCTTCTTCGAGTCCTCCGACATTCCCGACTCCTTCACTCCGGCAAGTGGAAGCCGAGTCCCTCGTTCAGGAAGGGATCACCGACGGGCATGTCGTCTCCCACGGTCATGGCGTGCCCCACGATGAGGAGCGCCCCCGACACGAAGAAGAGCGCGAACGCCAGCTCGGGCCATCCGAGGTGGAGCCCCCGCCCCAGGATGGGGGAGATCAACCAGAACATGTCGACGAACTCCATGAAGATCACCCAGACGGACACCCACCGGAGCCTCTTCCATTTCTTCTTGTCTTCGCGCGACATCAACGCCAGGAGCGGCACGAAGAAGTGTCCGAGGCCGAGCAGGACGAACACGGGCTCCATCGAGCCGAACGTGCGCTGATGGAACCAGAACACCTCTTCCGGAATGTTCGCGTACCACTGCAGCAGATACTGGGAGAAGGCGATGTAGGCCCAGAAGATCGTGAACCCGAAGAGCAGGCCCCCGAGGTTGTAGAGATGGTCCTCGGTGACGCCCGGCAGGCGGCCGCGGCGCTGCATCCAGATGACCGCCAGCGACGCCGCCGCGAGCGACGTCGTGACCGCCCCCGCGAACAGGTAGACGCCGAAGATGTCGCTGTACCACGTCGCCTCCAGGCTCGACACCCAGTCGAACGCGAAGCTCGTGATCGTGATGGCCAGCAGCACCATGAACACCGGCGAGTAACGGTGCAGCCTGACGGTGATCGACGGATCCTTCGTCACATCCTGGCGAACCGAGCCTCGGACCAGGATGACGTAGGACAGCACCCACACCCCCAGACACACGGCCAGCCGGATGATGAAGAAGGGGTAGTTGAGCCAGTGCTCCTTCAGCACGATCGGCGTGATCGAGGCGGCGTTGGGCTGCGTCCACGAGAACACGACCGGCATGGAGAACAGCGCGACGATCGCCACGGGGACGAGCCATGGCGTCAGCATGGCGATCCGTTCCGGAGCCCGCCGCACGGGAATGCTCCACCGCGCGCCGGTCATGTGCTGCAGCGCGATGAGGAAGAGCGATCCCAGCGCGAGGCACACCATGAACGTGAACCACAGGATCCAGTTGGCCCAGAACCGGTGCGCGCCCGCCACGAAGTATGCGGCCACCACACCGCCTCCCCCGAGCACCGTCAACACCCACAGCGTCAGACGCGTCGAACGCGCCGTGGTCGTGGTGCGGGCGCCACCGGCGCCCTCGCGCGAGCGGCTGCGCGTACGTTCGGCGATCCCCGACAGCCCCGCTTCGACGTCCTCGGCCCGGGCACTCATTTCAGATCCTCCGCGGGAGCGTCCTGCGAGCGTTGCAGCGCGCGGACGTACTGGACGATCGCCCAGCGGTCGTTGGGCGAGATGTCGGCCGCATAGGAGGGCATGGTGGCGTATCCGTTCGACATGACCCAGTACAGGAAGCCGTCGGATGCCTTGCGCAGCGTCGCCGACTGCAGATTGGCCGGTACCGCCTGGTAGTACTTGGTTTCGAGCCAGGGTTTGCCGGTTCCGAGCTTGTCGTGGCACACGGCGCAGTGGATGTTGAACATGTCACGGCCGCGTTCCAGCACCCGCGCCGTGGTGGGAAGCGGATCGATGAGGTCCCTGCCGCCCTGCTCCGGGGTCTTCGCGAGGATGGGCATGTAGGCACGCGGCACGGTCCCGACGGGAGGGAGCTGCATGCCCCGGCCGCTCGCGAAGAACGTGTCGGCCATCTCGGGATCGAGCCTCGGCTGGTTCTCCATCTCGACCATGGGCTTGACCCTCGGGTAGTCCTGCACCAACGCGGCAGTGCCGAATCCGGCGACGAGGCACGCCGCCGCGATGCCGCCGACGGCCTTGGCCCACCAGCCCAGGTCGGCGTTCTTGTAGCGCGGAAGCGGAAGCACCTCGATGCCCGTGCCGCCCGCCGCCTTCAGGACGCCGATCGCCGAGGCCGTGTCGAGCTCGCCGTCCTCCGGCAGGATCAGGAGCGCGAACTTGTCCCTCGTGATCTCGTCGATCGCCCGGCTCTTCAGCATCGGGTTGCCGAAGAAGGGCAGCTTGTTGAAGACGAAGAGCATCGCGAACGCGGCCGTGAACGTCCCGACCAGGATCGTGCCCTCCAGCGTCACCGGGATCCATGCGGGCCACCCGTTGTACGCCTTGCCCGCCGTGAGGAGCGGGTAGCTCACCGTGCTCGTCCACCACTCGAACAGGAACGCGCCCATCGCTCCGAGGGACGCCATGATGAAGACGAGCACGCCGAGCTTGGACTTCGGGAGGCCCAGCGCCTCGTCCAGCCCGTGCACCGGGTAGGGCGTGTAGGCCTCCAGCCGGGTGAAGCCCCGCTTCTTGACCTGCCCGATCGCCTTCAGCAGATCCTCGGCGCTCGGGAACAGCGCCAGCACGCCGAACAGCGGCTCAAGCATGGTCGGCCTCCGCCCGCTGCGACGCGTAGTGCACGATGTCCGGCTTCACTTCCCACGTGGCGATGATGGGCATCTTCCTCAGGAAGAGCAGGAGCATCGTGAGGAACAGGCCCACCGAGCCGAACAGGATCGCGAAGTCGACCCGCGTCGGCAGGTACACGCCCCACGACGACGGCAGGTAGTCCCGGTGCAGGGACAGGATGATGATCGTGTAGCGCTCCATCCACATCCCCAGCGTCACGCCGGCCGAGACCAGCACCATCACCGGGATCGAGCGCCGGAACCTCGGGAACCACAGCAACTGCGGCAGGATGCAGTTGAAGAAGATCGTCAGGCACCCCGCCCACCATTGGTCGCCCCACACGTAGTTCGCGAAGATGTAGCGCACGTACGTGTTCGAGCTGTACCAGGCCGTGAAGCCCTCCATCAGATAGGCGTAGGCCATCAGGCAGGACAGGAACAGGACCGTCCTGTTCAGCAGGTCCATGTGCCTCATGGTGACGTACTTCTCCAGCCCCATCGCCTTGCGGATGAAGGCGAACACGAGCACCACGCCCGCGAACCCCGAGAACGCGGCGCCCACGACGAAGTAGGGAGGGAAGATCGTCATGTGCCAGCCGGGCACCATCGAGGACGCGAAGTCCGTCGACACGATGCTGTGCACGCTGAGCGCCAGCGTCGTGGTCAGCCCCGCGAGGATCAGGTACGCCTTCTCGTAGTGCAGCCACTGCCGGGCGTTGCCCACCCAACCCAGGCTCAGGAACCCGAACACCGCCCGCTTCACCCGGTTCTTCACCCGGGAGCGCATGGTGGCGAAGTCGGGGATCAGGCCCAGGTACCAGAACAGCACCGACACGCTGAAGTAGGTGACGACCGCGCATACGTCCCAGATCAGCGGCGAGCGGAAGTTGATCCAGATCCCCCGCTGGTTCGGATACGCGAACAGCCAGTATGGGAGCCACGGGCGGCCGATGTGGATCGCCGGGAACATCATCGCGCACACGAACGCGAAGACCGTGACCGCCTCCGCCGTCCGGCTGATCGCGTTGCGCCACCGCACGCGGAACAGGTAGAGGATCACCGAGATCAGCGTACCCGCGTGGCCGATCCCGACCCAGAACACGAAGTTGATGATGAGGAAGCCCCACACCACGGGGATGTTGTTCCCCATCGCGCCGATGCCCGTGTAGACCATGTAGGCGGCCGCCACGCCGCCGATCAGGGCGGCCAGGCTCGTCAACGTGATCGCCACGTACCACGACTTCGGCGGCTTCGCCTCGCTCAGCCCCCGGACCTTGTCGTCCAGCTCGGCGAGCGACGGGTTGCCCTCGACCAGAGGCTCGATGCGCAGAGCGGGCGGCAGGGCACCTTCGAGCGCCAGGGCGCCGCCACCGACTGCCCTCGCCCCGGCTCCGCGGTGGGGTCTGTTCGTGGCCTCAGACATTCTTCTTCCTCACCCCTCCTACCGGATCTCTCAGTTCGGCCAGGTACGTGATCGCCGGCCGGGTTCCCTCGTTCTCGAGGACCTTGAAGCCGCGGTTGCTGCGCGACAGTCTCGAGACCTGGCTGTGCGGGTCCTTGAGGTCACCGAAGACGATCGCGTCGGCCGGACAAGCCACCTGGCACGCCGTCCTGATCTCTCCGTCGCGCACGGGATGGCCCTCGTCCTTCGCGACCTGCTCGCCGTTGCGGATGCGCTGGACGCAGAACGTGCACTTCTCCATCACGCCGCGGGGGCGCACCGTGACCTCGGGGTTGAACGCGAGGTCGAGCGGGTCCGTGATGAAGCTCGTGTAGTCGAAGAAGTTGAACCGCCGCACCTCGTACGGGCAGTTGGCCGAGCAGTACCGCACGCCGATGCACCGGTTGTAGACCTGCGTGTTCAGACCGTCGTCGCTGTGCATCGTGGCCCCCACCGGGCACACGGGCTCGCACGGGGCGTCGTCGCACTGCTGGCACAGCATCAGCTCGTGCGCCACCTGCGGATTTTCCTCAGAACCGACGTAGTAGATGTCGCTGCGGATCCAGTGCATGATCCTGCCGCGCGCCACACGGTCCGGGCCCACCACAGGAACGTTGTTCTCCGACTGGCACGCGATCTGGCACGCCGCGCATCCCACGCACGCCGACAGGTCGATGGCCATGCCCCACTTGTGCTCCGGCCACTCGAGCGTCGGGTTCAGCGTCGCCAGATCGTTCTCGTTCTCCTGCTTTCCCGCGTTCTTCGCGTACTCCTCGAGCGACCACAGGCGGACGATATCGCGGCCGTGCAACGAGAAGTCCGTCTGCGTCCGCACCAGCGACTCGTGGGCCCCCGTGCGCGCCACTCGGGCTCCGGGGCGGAAGAACGCTGCGGAGCCGTCGTCCGCCACGAGCGGGAACAGGTTCGCGCCGCGGCCACCGGCCACGTGACCCTCGCGACCGTAGCCCAGCACCGTGTAGACCGCGCCCTTCGCCTGTCCCGGCTGCACCAGCGCAGGAAGCGCGACGCTGCGACCACCCACGTCCACCGACATCACGTCCCCGTCGGTCACGCCCAGGCTCTTCGCGTCCGCGCCCGAGATCGCCAGGTGATTGCCCCAGGACGTCTTCGTGATCGGGTCCGGCAGCTCCTGCAGCCATCCGATCTCCGAGTAGCGCCCGTCCCACATCCGGATGTCCGGCTCGATCAGCAGCTCCATGCCCGCGGAGTCCGTCGTCCCGGCCGCCCGCTTGGCGGCGTCCGCTACCGCGTCCGCCTTGAGCTTGCGCGCCGGCCGCGGACCGACGCCCTCACGATGCAGCACGCCGTCGTGCACCGCGGCTACCCAGTATTGCTGGAACGTCGCCAGCGTGCCTGCCGGGTACACCTCGCGCTGCCACCGCCCCATCAGGTACGTCCGGTAGTCCGTCTCCACGTCGTCGGACCCGCTCAGAGCCTTCACCCACCGCAGGAGGACCTCCTCCGCCTGGCGCGTCTCGTACAACGGCCGGATCAGCGGCTGTTGGACGCTCAGAAGGTCCGTCGAGTACTCGTAGTCGTTCCAGCTCTCCAGCCAGTGGTTCACCGCGAGGACCACGTCGCAGCGCCGCGACGTCTCGTCCTCGGTCAGCCCCAGGAACACGCGGACCGGAACCTTCTCGAGCGCCTTGTCGAAGCCTTCCGCGTCCGACATCGCATAGGACGGGTTCGTCTCCCAGAACACCGCCGCCGCGTACGTGCCCGACGCCATCTCTCGCGTCAGGCTCGCCATGTCCGACGCCGTGGCCAGAGGCACCGGGTCCGGAGAGAACGACGTATCGACGGTGTATCCTTCGGCGCCCAGCATCGTGTTGAGCAGAGCCGCGGCTCCGTGCGCCTCCTGAGGCAGCGACGGCCCCGCCACCACGAGGCTGTGCTCTCCCGCGGCCGCCAGGTCGTCCACCAGCGCGCCCAGCACCCCCGCGTCCACTCCGTAGCGTCGCGCCACCTCTTCGAGGCCGAACGGGGCCAGCACGTCGGCCGTGAGCCCCGCAGGCAGCGCGACGCCGTGCTTCGCGTGCAGGGCCTTCGCCACCGCGAAGGCCAGCGGCGCGGCTCCCGACGGCCTCATCGGCACCCGCACGTCGGCCTTGCTGCCCGTCAGGCTCATGCGGCTCTCGAAGGCGTACACGCGGCTCATCGCCTCACCCGGATCCGACAGCTTCCGGTTCTGCGCGAACCCCGCGATCGACTCCACCACGTTGCCCATCGTGCCCAGCAGGTCCGCGTCCAGGCACACCACGACACGCGCGCGGTCCACGTGGTACCGGGGCATCAGCCCCTCTCCGTACAGCGCCTCCGACGACCCTCGCTCCGTCAGCGTCAGCGCGGGCTCCCACGAGACGTGCTTCAGGCCCGGCAGCACCTTGCGCAGGTCCGCGATGACCGCACGCCGCGTCGGAGAGATGACCGCGCGCGTCAGCAGCAGCACCGGCTTGCGCGTCGAGGCCGCGTCCTTCAGCGCCTCGACCACCCGCGCGTCGCACTGCGCCCAACTCGCCGCTTTGCCCCCCGACCGCGGTCCACGAAGGCGCTGGGGGTTGTACAGGCCGATCGTCTCCGCCTGCGTCCGCAGCGTCGTCTTGCCACGGAACACCGGGTGCTCGTCGTTTCCGTCGATGTGGATCGGTCGGCCCTCCCGGGCCTTCACGAGCACCCCGTACGGAATCAGCCCTTCCTGGTACGTGCTGGCGTAGTAGTCCGCGACCCCCGGGATCACGTCCTTCGGCTTCTTCGTGTACGGCACGATCGTATCGCCGGGCGCCGCTTGGCACGCGGTCGTCGCCGCCAGCGCCGCCGACGCGCCCATCAGGCTCAGGAACCGCCTACGCGACACCGGCTCGGTCGGTACCTCGATCGGCTTGAACGCCTCGTCGGGAAGGTCGCGGTGCTTCGCGTGAACCGATGGATGCAGCGGGAGCTCGATCCGCTCGCGCGGGCCGGAACCCTTCTCCGACTCCCCGCCGCTCCCCGCCTCCGCCTGCTCGTCCCGGGGCCTACGCATGACGCTTCACGGAATGGAGGGCCGGCTCGACGACCCGGGAAGGACGCGTGCGCCCAGCGCGCCCGGGCCCTCCGTCGGGCAGCCGACCAGAGGCCGCCCACGCTTCGGGAAGCCGGCGGAGACGCACCAGGAAAGAGGATCTCAGCACGATTGCGCCCACAGCGGCGCCGATCGCGAGAAGACTCCCGCGACGACTCACCTTCATGGAGTTATCCCTCCTCGCCTCTCCGATCACCGGTGGCAGGCCGAGCACTCGGTCGGCCCCTTCTTCACCGGGGACCCGGGCGGCAAGTACCGGGTGGGATTTCGATGGCAGTCCACGCACTTGCCCATGCGCATGTCCATCACGCGCCGCACCACGTCCATCGTCTGCACGGCTCCGTGGCACGACTGGCACCGGATGCCCGCCTGCACGTGCGCGCGGTGGTCGAAGAACACGTAGCCCGGCAGCAGATAGACGCGCTTCCACCGCATCGCCTTGCCGGACTTGAGCAGGTCCACCACGTCCCGCTGGATGTAGGCGCTGTCCGGCATCACGATCGCGCGGTGGCAGTTCATGCACGTCTCGACCGCCGGGATCGTGGCGTCCGGGCTCCGGTCCGCGTTCGTGTGGCAGTACTGACACGGAATGCGGTTGACGCCCGCGTGGATCCGATGCGAGAAAGGAATCGGTTGCTTCGGCGCGTAGCCCAGCGCGTATCGCGGCGGCTCCACGGTGCGCCCGACCAGCAGGATGGTCGTCAGAACGGCCAGAGCCCCGATGGGCACCACGACGTACAGGAATCGGTCACGCGGGTGCATTCGGAACATCACACGCGACCTTGGAGAGGAGGTTCCTCGATGTCGCGTGCCACTTCAGGGCGCCTCGGGACCGAGACCTCCGGCCGCGCGGTGCCAGAGCGCGTGTTCTCCACCTCATCCCCCGGGATCTATTGCACGGCGTGGCTTCGGAAGGGTCGTGCACCCGCCCGTACCGCTTCTTTTAACAATTCTTGGGTGTATGAGATCGCGGGATCGCCCGGAATTGTCAACGACGGCGTCGGGCGCCCCGACGAGCCTCGACCGGCCGCCGGAACCGCAGGGGGAGGGCGGGTATCCAACGCCCTCCACCGCCGACAGGCGATCGAGACGGGCGCCGCACGCGCGACGCCTCAGGGCTCTCGGCCGGCCCTCCGCGCCCTCCCCGCTCTTGCCGCATCCCCTACCGGCCGGCACTTTCCCGCCAGCCTGTCCGAAACCCACGCACAGGGGCGCACGGTGTCCACGACCGAACTTCCCCAGGCCCCTCCCGACCATCGTCCGGCCCTCCTCGCAGGCTTCCTCGGCTGGACGCTCGACGCGTTCGACTTCTTCCTGGTCGTCCTCTGCCTCACCGCCATCGGCAAGGACTTCGGCAAATCGGATGTCGACGTCGCGTTCTCGCTCACGCTGACGCTCGCCTTCCGCCCCGTCGGCGCGTTCGTCTTCGGGTTGATCGCGGACCGCTTCGGCCGGCGCCTCCCCCTGATGCTCGACCTGGTCTTCTTCTCGATCGTCGAGGTGCTCACGGGCCTGGCACCCAACTTCACCGTCTTCCTGATCCTGCGCGCGCTCTACGGCATCGGTATGGGCGCGGAGTGGGGCGTCGGCGCCACGCTCGCGATGGAGAAGGCGCCGGACAAGCGGCGCGGCATCCTCTCCGGCATCCTCCAGGAGGGCTATGCGTTCGGCTACTTGTTGGCCGCCGGATGCTACTGGTTGATCTTCCCGCACTTCGGCTGGCGGCCGATGTTCTTCGTCGGCGGCTTACCTGCGCTCCTGGCCGTGTACGTGCGCTACCAGGTCGAGGAGTCGGAAGTCTGGGAGAAGGTGCGCCACACGACGTGGCGCTCGCTGTTCGGCGAGATCGCGAGCAACTGGAAGCTCGTGCTCTACATCACGCTCCTCATGGGGATGATGAACGCCGTCTCCCACGGGACGCAGGACCTCTACCCCACGTTCCTGCAGCGCGGCTGGCACCTCACGCCGCAGATGCGGGCGGCGCTGACCGCGTTCTCGATGGTGGGCGCCATCGTGGGCGGCGTCGTCACCGGCCTCGTTTCGGATCGGATCGGGCGCCGAAAGGCGATCGTCGGCACGCTTCTCCTGGCGGTCCTGGCCATCCCGATCTGGGCGTTCGCGCCCGGGCTCGCGGTCCTGTGGATCGGCGCGTTCGTCATGCAGTTCATGGTGCAGGGGGCCTGGGGGGTGATCCCGGCGCACATCACGGAGCTGTCGCCCGACGGCGTTCGGGGCTTCCTGCCCGGATTCGCCTACCAGTGCGGGGCGCTGATCGCCGGGCTCGTCATGCCACTCGAGGCTCGCATCGCCGAGCCCATGGGCTACGGCCGCGCCATGGCCCTCGTCGCGCTCGTCGTCTTCGTCCTGGCCGCGCTCGTCGCCTGGCTCGGGCACGAGCGGAAGGCCGTCCGGTTCGGGGGGTCGGTGCCGTCATGAGATCCTCTTCTCCCTCGCGGTCCCCTTCCCCCTCGCTGTCCCGCGCGATGGGACTGTGGGACGTCGTCCTTCTGAACGTCGTCGCGATCGTCGGGCTGCGCTGGCTGCTCACCGCCGCCCAGATCGGCCCGCAGGCCATCCTCCTGTGGGTGCTCGCGCTGGTGGTCTTCTTCATTCCCCAGGGATGGGCCGTCGCGGAGCTCACGGCGCACTATCCGCAGGAGGGCGGCCTGTACGTCTGGACGCGGGAGGCCTTCGGCCCCTTCCACGGCTTCGTGGCGGGCTGGTGCTACTGGGTGAACAACCTGATCTACTACCCGTCCCTCCTCATCTTCCTCGCGGGCAACGCGGTGTTCGTGCTCGGCGCACACGCCGCGGGCCTCAAGGCCAACCCCCTCTACACGGCCACCTTCAGCGCGGCGGTGCTCTGGCTCGCCATCATCCTGAACATGGTCGGCCTGCGCACGGGAAAGTGGGTGCAGAATCTGGGTGCGATCGGGACCTGGCTTCCCGCGACCGTGCTCGTGGTCCTCGGCGTCGTCGCCGGAATCCGGTTCGGCAGCAGCACGCACTTCACGCTCCCGGCCATGCTGCCGGATCTGCGCACGCTGGGCACGATCTCGTTCTGGGCGACGATGTGCTTCGGCTTCGCGGGCCTCGAGCTGGCGTCGGTGATGGGCGAGGAGATCCGCGATCCGGAGCGCACGATCCCGCGTGCCATCGTCGTATCGGGGATCATCATCACGGCGATCTACATCCTGGGCACCGGCGCCATGCTGATCGTCTTCAAGTCGGGGCACGTGGACATCATCTCGGGCATCGTGCAGTCCATCGGCTCGGTGGGCGGCCGGCTCGGGATGCCATGGATCCTGAAGGTGGTGGCGATCAGCATCACGATCGGGGGCATCGGGGGCGCAGGCGCGTGGCTCGCGGGCTCGGCGCGCGTGCCGTTCGTCGTCGGGCTCGACAGCTTCCTGCCGCCCGCGATGGGCCGTGTCCACCCGAAGTGGGGCACCCCCTACGTCGCGATCCTCGTGCAGGGGATCCTGTCGACGGTCTTCATCTTGATGAGCGTGGTCGGCTCCACCGTGAAGGTGGCCTACCTCGTCCTGCTCGACGCCACGCTCATCATCTACTTCATCCCCTACCTGTACCTGTTCCTCAGCCTCCCGACGCTGCGCCGGAGGCGTGAGCTGGAGAGCCGGTCCGGGAGCGGGCTGCAGGTGCCCGGCGGAAGGGTGGGACT
The DNA here is from genome assembly GCA_046704285.1 of Longimicrobiales bacterium. Lineage (GTDB taxonomy): Bacteria > Gemmatimonadota > Gemmatimonadetes > Longimicrobiales > Gaopeijiaceae > SZUA-318. Next base: position 16,152 of record JBJKSF010000174.1, read on the forward strand.
CTGGCTCACGACGGCGGCCGGATTCGGGGCGACGCTGCTCTCGATCGTCCTGGCGCTGGTGCCGCCGAAGGGCGTGCCCAACGTGTGGACGTTCGAGGGCAAGATCGTCGGCGAGACGGCGGCCCTCGTCCTCGTCGGCCTCGTGTTCTACTGGCGGGGAAGGCGGACCGCGTCCGCGGTGTCTTCGTAGGGCCCACGGGGGAGTCGGCGCCGGAGCGCCCGGCACCGACCCTCTCGCTCCACGTTCGAAAGCGATGACCTGGACACTCGCCGAAGCGCTCGGCAGGAACTTCCTGGGGCGATCCCCCCTGTGGTACAAGCGGACGATCGTCGCGTTTCTCATCGCCAATCCGCTGATCTTCCTGCTCGGCGGTCCACACGCCGGCTTCGTCGCAGGTTGGGCGCTGGTGGCCGAGTTCGTCTTCACGCTCGGGATGGCCCTCAAGTGCTACCCTCTCGAGCCCGGCGGCCTGCTGGCCCTCGAAGCGGTCGCAGTTGGCTTGGCGAGCCCCGATGCGGTCTACCGCGAAGCCCTGGCCAACTTCCCGGTGATCCTGCTGCTGATGTTCATGGTGGCCGGCATCTACTTCCTGCGCGACATGCTGCTGTTCGTGTTCACGAAGCTGCTGGTCGGCGTGCGCTCCAAGATCCGGTTGTCGCTCCTCTTCTGTCTCGTCTCGGCGTGTCTCTCGGCCTTTCTCGACGCGCTGACCGTGACGGCCGTGATCATCACCGTGGCGGTGGGCTTCTATGCCGTCTACCACCGGGTGGCCTCCGGCAAGGCGCTCGACGACGCGCACGACCACCGCGACGACACGCTGGTGCACGCCCCCCGCCGCGGCGATCTCGAGCGCTTCCGGGCGTTCCTGCGTAGCCTGATGATGCACGCCGCGGTCGGCACGGCCCTCGGGGGCGTCAGCACCCTGGTCGGCGAGCCGCAGAACCTGCTGATCGGCCACGCGGCAGGCTGGAGCTTCACCGAATTCTTCATGCGCGTGGCACCCGTGTCGCTCCCGGTGCTGGGCGTGGGGCTGGCGACGTGCGCCCTGCTCGAGAGGCTGAAGTGGTTCGGCTACGGCGAGGAGCTTCCGGCCTCCGTCCGCGAGATCATCGAGCGCCACGAGCGCCACGAGCGCGAGCGTCGCGACGCGCACCGCAACGTACAGATCGTGACGCAGGGGCTGGTCGCGATCCTCCTGGTCGTCGGGCTCCTCTTCCACCTCGCCGAGGTGGGTCTGATCGGCCTGGCCGTGATCGTCCTGGCCACGGCACTCGGGGGCGTCACGGAGGAGGCCCAGATCGGGCGCGCCTTCCACGAGGCGCTGCCGTTCACGGCCCTTCTGATCGTCTTCTTCGCGGTCGTGGCCGTGATCCACGAACAGGGTCTGTTCCAGCCGGTTCTGGACGCCGTGCTCGCGATGCACGGCCGCGCGCAGCTGGGCACGATGTTCGCGGCGAACGGTCTGCTGTCGATGATCAGCGACAACGTCTTCGTGGCCACGGTCTACGTGACCGGCATCAAGACCGCGCTGCAGTCCGGACTGATCTCGCCCGAGCAGTTCGGCCACCTGGCGGTGGCCGTCAACGCGGGCACGAACATCCCCAGCGTGGCGACGCCCAACGGTCAGGCCGCCTTTCTCTTCCTGCTGACCTCCGCCCTGGCCCCGCTCATCCGCCTCGGCTACGGCCGCATGGTGTGGATGGCCCTGCCCTACACGCTCACCCTGTCGCTCACCGCCCTCGTCGCGACCCTGGTGTGGCTGTAGCCGGACGAGCCCACCGACGACGCGGCCGGGCTACCGCGCCCGGTGCAGCGACCGGGCGGGCACCGGCCCCATCGCGCCGCCCGGACCCGCCATCTCCAGGTCGAGGGCTTCGCTGTCACCGACCTGGAAGTAGAGCACCTCGAGGCGGTGGAGCCCCCGGGCCAGCCCGATCTGCCCCTCCTTGGCCAGCGCACCGTGCGGTCCGTCGTCGTCCACGACGGTCCTGCCGTCGATCCGGAGCACCGAGCCGTCGTCGGAAGTGAGGCGGAACGTGTAGACGCCGTCCTTCGGCACCGAGAGATACCCGCGGAAGCGCAGCCCGAAGTGCTCTTCCGGTGCCCAGCCGGGGATCGCCACGGAGCGGATCGGCTCGTCGAGCCACACCTCGGCGCCCGTCACGGCGGCGACGTCGTGGAACACTCCCGGAAACAGATCCACCCTGAGCCCGCTGTCCAGCGGACCGCTGACGGCGGCGGCGGGGGTGAGCGTGGTCCGCCCGAACCGGGCGCTCCGCGCCGGGCCCTCACGTCCATCAGGGAGAATGATGCGCGCGGTCACCGTCACCGGCCCGCGCGCCACGTCGAGGTCCAGAGGGCCCGCGTACGCCCTGGAGCCCGGTCCCGGCTCGGACCCGTCCAGCGTGTACCGGATCGTGCCGTGGGCCGGAGCCAGGAGCCTCACCTTCATGTGCTCGCGCAGCGTGAGGCGGTCGTGCGTGAGGCCCACGACGTCGGGGATGCGGTAGTTGACCCCCATCGCGTCGAGGCGCTCGAGGTGCCACGGCAGGCGCCGCACGAAGCTGTGGTAGCTCTTCCGCGAGGGCTCCGTCCAGTCCACCTCGGAGAGCGCCATCATGCGGGGCAGTGCCATGTACTCCACGTGTCGCGGCGTGGCCATGTACTCGGTCCACACGTTCGCCTGGGCGCCCAGGATGTGCCGGGCCTCCCTGGGCGTGAGCCCGGGCAGCATCGGGTTGTAGGCGTAGACCCGCCGCAAGGGGTTGTATCCGCCGATGGCGAGCGGCTCGGACGCCCGCGGCCCCTGGTAGTAGTCGAAGTACAGCGGCGACGTCGGCGTCATGATGACGTCGTGGCCCTCCCGGGCCGCCTCGACGGCATCCTGCGACCCGTGCCAGGACATGACGACGGCACCGGAATCGAGGCCGCCCTCGCTGCCCTGCAGGATGTCGTCCCACGCGATCCAGCGCCGTCCATGCTCCTCGAGGAACTTCCCGATCCGGCCCTCGAACCAGCTCTCCAGCTCGTGGGTGCTCGTGAGCCCCTCGCGCCTCATGACGGCCTGCGCGGTATCGCTCTGGTCCCAGCGGATCCCGGGCACCTCGTCTCCCCCGATGTGGATGTACTTGCCCGGGAACAGGCCCATGACCTCCGTCAGCACGGTGTCCATGAACGTGAACGTCGACTGCTTGGGGCACAGGATGTCGTCGTAGATGCCCCAGTGCGTGCCGACCTGGAAGGGACCCGGAGTGCACGCCAGACGCGGGTAGGCCGCGAGCGCCGCCATGGAATGGCCCGGCATCTCGATCTCCGGCACGATCGTCACGTAGTGTCGCCGCGCATAGGCGACGACGTCGCGTATCTGCTGCTGCGTGTAGTATCCGCCGTATGGGGTGCTGTCACCTACGAACGGATCGAAATGCTTCCCCACCTGGGTCTCCGCGCGGCGCGATCCGACCGTAGTGAGCTTCGGGTAGCGCTCGATCTGGATACGCCAGCCCTGGTCGTCGGTGAGGTGCCAGTGGAAGTAGTTGAGCTTGTAGAGCGAGAGCAGGTCGATGTAGCGCTCGACGAACGCAGGTCCGAAGAAGTGGCGGCTGACGTCGAGCTGCATGCCCCGGTACGGGAAGCGGGGCGCGTCCCTCACGTCCACATCGGGAACGCGCACGGGAGCGCCGCCGCTCAACTTCGGCGGAAGCAGCTGCCTGAGCGACTCGAGCCCGTAGTAGAGACCGGCGTGGTCGTCTCCGGCCACGACGATCCGCCTCTCCTTCACCCGCAGGCGGTAGCCCTGGGCGGGGCCTCTTCGGCCCGCGCCCACGCAGATGTCGCGCGCGGCGCACGGTCCCGCCTCGACGGGGAGACTCCAGCCCGTGGCCACACGCACCGGCGCCGCCCAGGCGTTCGCCACGCGGCGCACCTCCGCGTCGGCGGAGTCGGCCACGACGAGGCGCGTCGAAGGCCCCATCTCGAAGAAGCCGTGCCCGGGCTCGAGGGAGCGGGGCTCCGGGATGATCGGATACATGGACCGAGGATGCACGGTGGCGCAGCCCGCAGCGACCAGGGCCAGCACCAGCAGGGAGAGGAAGCGGAATCCGGACACGGGGAGCCAGAGGGTGCGGGACGCGAGACGGGTGAGCGGCGAACTTGAGACGGCTCCCGCGGGCCTGCAAGGAGGCACGCCGCCATGGGGCTCCCGGACGGCCGTCAGCGGTGTGGCGTGCGCGCAGGAGAAGTCTTACCGTAGGGCATCGGCGGACCGATCCCGTCCGACGAGCGCCCGGCGCTTCCCGGATGCCGATGCCCTCCTGCCCGCGGATGGGTGGTCCCGACACGAGTCCGGGCACCAGGAGGCGCATCGTGAGCCTCGTCGCCATTCCCTTCAAGTCGGAAGTCCCCGAGACCGTCCTCCACATCGTCGAGACCGCGGCCGCCCACCCCCGCGTCAAGGGCGTGCTCGCCGTCGGGGCGGAGGAGGACGCCACCTGGGAGACGCTGCTCGCCCGCCGCGACGACATCCAGCGCGAATGGGGGACGTGGCTGGAGGTCGTCCTCCAGGACCGCATCGGCACGAAGCGGCCGGGCAAGGGCGACGCCATGAACACGGCGCTGAAGTGGTTCCTGGACGAGACCGAGCTGCATCGCGTCCATTTCTACGACGCGGACATCACCAGCTTCACCTCGGACTGGATCACGTGCGCCGAGGAGGCCGCGGACCTCGGCTTCGAGGTGGTGCGCCACTACTTCCCCCGCACGAGCACGGACGGGATGATCACGTTCCTCGTCACCCGCACGGGCTTCGCGCTCCTGTGGCCGACGTCGGAGCTCCCGTGGATCGAGCAGCCGCTCGGAGGAGAGCTCCTGTTCACGCGGGAGGTCGCGAGCCAGCTCGTCGCCAACCCTCGGGTCCAGGTGCAGAGCGACTGGGGCATCGACACCGTCTACACGTTCTTCAACGTGTGCCACGGGAACTCGATGTACGAGACGTACCGCCCCGAGGGGAAGGTGCACACGCTGTACGGCAAGCTCGCGGACCTCCGCACGATGCTCGTCGAGTGCTTCTCGGTGATCCAGGATCTGTCCCGCGCCGTGGATAGCCACGAGTGGCAGTGCCCCGAGCGCGCTCCGCGCGGTGGGATCGTCCACCGAGTGGAGCCTCAGGAGCAGGTTCCGGTGTCGATCATCGAGAACGTGGGCTTCGACGTCCAAGGCACCCTGGGCCTGCTGGTCGAGGGATGGACCAACCGGCAGGAGGAGCTGCTGAACCACTTCGACCGCTCGATCCGGGACGGCCTCCTCGTCAACCGGACCCACCCGAACTTCCAGTTCATGGGGGAGGAGGAGTGGGCGGAGACCTATCTCACGCTCCTGAGGTGCTACGAGGAGGGGGATCCGGACTGGGAGGACCTCCTCTTCAAGCTGTGGACCGCACGGGTGATCAACTACTCCGTCAACGTCGCGCTGCGCGGGTACGGCTTCGCGCGTCGCTACCGACACTCCACGATCGTGCGGTACCTGAAGCGCGCGCACCTCGCCGGGCAGACCTCCGTGCCGGCCTGAGGTCGGGAGGAGGCCGTGCTGCGGACCGGCTCAGGGGACGGCAGGCGGAAGCTCGCGCGGCTCCGGAGCAGACGCTGGAGCTTCGGCGGCGGGAAGCGACAGGTCGGGTCGCGCGTGCTCGGCCCACCGCGCCCTGCCCTTCCTGCCGGCCCTCCGGTTCGGGAGCACGCACTCGAACGAGGTGGCCTGGAGGCGACGCTCCACGGTGTCGTGGAACGCCTCGAAGTCGAGGTGCAGCAGGGGTGGGTAGCGGCGGGGCGGCTCGATCGAGTCGCCCTCCGCGAGCGCGCCTTGCCTGCGCAGCTCGTCCTCGATGCTGCGACGCATCGCGGGCGGGCAGAGGAACGAGCCGTGAATCGTGCTGAGGGCAACCCGGGTCATGTCGAGGATGTGGTCCGGCTCGCCCTCCCGGTGGAAGTGCGGGTTCCGCGACTCGATCTGGAGGACGTCGACGCCCTCCCGCATCACGTCCGGATACGGGCTCTCCCGTTCGCCGCCGAACTTCTCCAGCAGCGATACGATGTGCTGGGGCTCGACGGCGTAGCCGGCACCGTAGTCGAGGCGGAGAGCGAGATCCGTGGTGAGCGCGTGCTCCCCGGCATTCCCGGTCCCCATGACGTTGGTCTCGAAGCCGGTGTAGCGGCTGATGAGTTCGTTGAGGAACCGATTGGTGACGCGCGACGTCCGGCCCCACTTCGCGAAGAACACCTGTCCGTCGACGTACTTGGGCTTGCTCTGCCAGAGGATGCGGACCATCGCATGTTGGGACTCGGCGAGCGCGAATCCGGCGGCGTACTCGGAGATGTACTCGTGTGCGGCGCCGGGAGAGAAGTTGTCGGCATCCACGAAGCCGACGTAGCGCTTTCCGGCAAGGTGCGCGAGGGCCACGGCGATCAGCATCCCCTCGGCCTTGCCGTCCCGCACCCGCCCGTCTTCCGCGACCAGATCCGGATAGCCTCCCGCAAGAAACGCCCGCGCAACGAGCGGATCCTTCTGGTGCACCAGGATCACGCGCTTGCGCGCGAGACGGGCGAACGTGCAGATCGCCTGCTGCTCGACGCGAAAACGATCCACCGGACTGCGGGGGCTGTTCGACGCCACGATCGTCAGGCACTGGTTCGGAACGGCGAAGAGGATCCCCTCGATGAGGCGGATCCGCTCGCCGCGCACCGGGATGACGACGGCCATCTGCCGCTGGATCTCGTGCAGGCGCTCGTAGGAGAGCGCCACGATCGCGCCGGGATCGGGCTCACCTTCGGATCGCAGGCCGCTGTCGAGCTCGTAGACCTGCACGGGGCTGTAGAAGAGGTTCGCCCCGAACCGCTCGCTCGTGCGAGGGAACTCGATGCGCATGGAGCCGCCCACGCGGTTGCGACGTCCGGGGGGACCCCTCGCTGCCCGGCCGGCGTCTGGACGCGTCGCTTGCCTGAAAACTCGGGCCTGAAGGCATTTCCGTCCACCCTTTCGGCTCCGACGGGTCCATTGCGCACAGGATGCTCATGAGCTTGCGGTATCCCGCCCCGGGCCGTCCGCTCGGGACGGTCGTGTTCAGCGATCTCGACGGAACGCTGCTGGACCGCGAAAGCTACTCGTGGGCGCCCGCCGCCGACACGGTGCGCACCCTGATCGAGCGCGGCGCGGCGATCGTCTTCTGCTCGTCCAAGACCTTCGCCGAGCAGCGGGCCCTCCAGGAGGAGATGGGCGTGCACGCTCCGATGGTCGTCGAGAACGGCTCGGCCGTGGTGGTGCCGCGCGGGTACTTCTCGGGTTGTGCGGCGACGTCCGCAGCCGGCAGATGGCACGCCCGCGGAGCGTACGTGGAAGCCGTGCTCGGCCTCCCGCACCGCCAGGTCGTGGAGGCCCTCCGCGAGGTCCGACGGAGCACGGGGCTCGACGCTCGCGGCTACGCCGACATGACGCCTGACGAGGTGCGTCGCAGGACCGGACTGTCCGCACCCGCCGCCCGGCGCGCTCGGGCGCGCGAGTTCAGCGAGACGGTCGAGGTGCCCGGAGGAGCCGAGGCCTGGCGGGTGCTGCTGCACGCGCTCCGGGCGTCCGGCCTGCACGGGTTCGGCAGCGGGCCCACGGGAACCATCGTGGGAAGGCGCGCCGACAAGGGGACCGCGGTGAGGCTGCTCTCGCGACTGTACCGCCGGGAGGCGGCCCTCCTCGATCCGGATGGCCCGCCCCTCCGTACCGTGGGCATCGGAGACGGGGCCAACGACACGCCGATGCTGCGCGCCGTGGACCGGGCGTTCCTGGTGGAGCGGCCGGGAGGAGGGTGGGCGGAGCTGCGGGTTGCGGGCATCGAGCGCGTGCGCGGTGTGGGACCGGTCGGGTGGGCGCGGGCTGCGGAGAGGATCCTCGCCTGTGAGGAGCCGGCATGAAGCGCGTGCTTCTCGCGCCCCAGGCCTTCAAGGGCAGCCTGTCGGCCATGGAGGTCGCCGTGGCCATGGAGCGGGGGGTCAAGCGGGTCTGGCCGGAGGCCGAGACGTTGCGGGTGCCGGTGGCGGACGGCGGCGACGGGACCCTGGAAGCGCTCGTCGACGCGTCGGGAGGGTCGGTGCGCACGAGCAGGGTCTCGGACGCTTTGGGACGTCCGGTCGAGGCGGCCTGGGGCGCTCTGGGCGACGGAGCTACCGCGGTCGTCGAGATGGCACGGGCGGCGGGCCTCGCCCTGCTCACGGACGAGGAGCGCGACCCCATGCTCGCCACGACGTACGGCGTGGGGGAGCTCATGCGCGCGGCGATGGCGGCCGGCTACCGGAAGCTCGTCGTCGCGATCGGCGGCAGCGCCACGAACGACGCTGGCGCCGGCATGGCCCAGGCGTTGGGCGTCCGGCTTCTCGACGCCGCCGGCCGGGATCTCCGGCCCGGCGGAGCGGCCCTCGCCGAGCTCGATCGCATCGACCTGTCCGGCGTCGATCGCCGCCTCTCCCGCACGGCGATCGACGTCGCGTGCGACGTGAACAACCCGCTCACAGGACCCCGCGGGGCGGCCGCGGTGTTCGGACCTCAGAAGGGAGCGACGAGGGAGATGGTGGGGCGGCTCGACGCCGCCCTGGCTCGCTTCGCGAGCATCGTCCGGCGGGACACGGGCCGCGACGTCCTCGAAGTCCCCGGCGCAGGGGCCGCGGGCGGGCTCGGGGCGGGGCTGCTGGCGTTCACCGGCGCCCGGCTCCGCTCGGGAGCGGACATCGTGCTGGAGGCCGTCGATTTCGAGGCCCGGCTCGAAGGCGTGGACCTCGTCGTCGTGGGAGAAGGGAGGATGGACCGCTCGACGATCTTCGACAAGGCCCCCGTCGCCGTGGCGCGTCGAGCGCGCCTCCGGGGCATTCCCACGATCGCCGTCTGCGGGTCACTCGGCGACGGCTACGAGGAGACCCACGCGCACGGCATCGACGCGGTGTTCAGCGCGACGACCGCGCCCATGACGCTGCCGCAGGCTCTGACCCGGGCAGACGACCGGATCGCGGCCGCCACCGAGGAGGCGTGTCGCGCCGTCTCGATCGCGTAGGTACGGCGACGCTCAGGAGATCGTGAACGGCAGCACCATGCCTTCCGCCAGGTGGGGCATATGCTTCACCGGGTCCATGACGAAGCAGAGCGCCACGTAATGGCCCGGGGTCAGGTCCACCGGCACGTACGCGACGTCCCCGGGCGCCATCGGCGCGGCGCCGCCCAGGGAGACGCCCGGCAGCGGGCCCGCGTAGGTCTGCCCCCACTTCGCCAGGTCGGCCATCGTCTTGCCCGGCCCGAGCTTGACGAGCTCGAACTCGTGCGGCTGCGCGCCCTTGTTCTCGACCCTGATCACGTGGTGCCCGGCGGTGGGCGCGGAGGAGAACGAGAACGCGAAGTCCACCTCGGTGAGCGTCAGGTCGCTCTGTGGCGCCGGCGCCGAGGGCCCCGTCGCGGGGACCACCGTCAGAGCCTTGATCATCCCCTTCATGACGTGCATCACGTGGTCCGGGACGTCCACGATGCAGACGATCGCGTAGTTGCCGGGCCGGATCGTGAGCGTCGCCTCGGTGTCGGCTCCGGGCATGGGCGGGTTGACGCCCCCGGACGGGACCGCCCACGCGGGCGGCATGTCGGTTCCGGGCTTGAGGTGCGCGTAAGCCTCCTTCAGGTCGGCTACGGTCTTGCCGCTGTCCAGCCGCACGAGCAGGAGGTGGTGCAGCGAGGGGCCGTCGTTGTGGAGCACCAGCGTGGTCATCCCGGACCTGATCGTGTCCGGACCCGCGAAGGCGAAGTCCTTCGCGGTGAAGTGGACGACCGCGGGTCCCGCGGGAGCCGCGGCCGTGGCCGTCGCTGCCGTGGTCTTCCGGCCCGACGTGCTCGATTCCTTCGGGGCACACGCCCCGACGCCGAACAGCAGGACCCCCACCAGCACGATCGGGCGCACTCGCATGGCTCCCTCTCCTGGACGTGAAGACGTCCGCGCGAGCCCGGGGTTCGAGCCCGTCACATGAATAAGAATTGTTTGCGGTGGCGCCTATGATGGGCGCTGCCCATCCGTTCCGCAAGAGAGACGCACTCGAGGCCGGCGCCCCGGCCCGTGGTCCGGGGGGCCCGTCACGGCACGGTTCCGAGGTAGGGCTGGCCCACCTCGCGAAGCAGCGCCTCGAGTCCTGCGACGGGGCCCTGCTCCACCGCACGCATCCGGGCGAGCTGCGCGTCGAGCTTGCCGGTCAGCCACTGGAACGACGCCGTATCGGCCCCGGTGGGCGCCGCATGCGCACCTTGCACCATGTAGTTCATGGTGAGGAGCATGTTGTAGAGCTGGATCGGATAGTTCAGCGACGACTCGCCGGCGTGGCAGTGGATGCAGATGAGCGACGCGCGCACGGCCTCGAGCGAGTCGTGGGCGACGCCGGCCACGGAGTCGACGCGATCCGCCCAGGGCTCGTCCGCGGCCGCACGCCTCCATTCCGCGATGCGGCGCTCCAACGCCTCGATGTGCGCGACGGTCGCGGCGATCGTGTCCGCGGCCCCGCGCACGCGCGCGGCCAGCGCGAACTGGGCGCGCAGCGCCGCGGGGGTGACGCGCACCCGCGGGTCCTCCTGCACGGTGAACTGCTGCGAGTAGCTGCTGTCGCCGACCGTGAGGCGTACGGTGTACGTTCCCGGCAACGCCAGCGGACCCTCGTACGTCCCCTCGTCGTTGAGGAGCCCGGGGATCGGGCGCACGCCCGGATAGCGGAGGTTCCAGACGAAGCGGTTCAGGCCGACGCGCCTGGACACGATCGAGTCGGCGGGCGCGAACGACATGCTGTCGGCCAGGCCCTCGATGCGGGCGCGCGCGCGCTCGGCGAGCACCGAGTCACGCTGCGCCGTCGCGGCCGCGCTGCGGAACTCCGGCTGCGCGGGCTGCCGGCGATCGCTCGTGAAGCTCCGGATCACGGTGCCGGCCGAGTCGAGGAACTCGAGCTTCACCTCGCCCTCCGGCCGCGATGCCAGGTCGTAGTCGACGACGACGCCGTCCGGTGGGTTCTGGCCGGCCGCAGCAGGCCGGAAGAAGCCGCCGCCGAAGCCGGCGAAGCGGATCGCCGTACGCGGCGGGAAGAGGGTGACCGACCGGCCCTTCGTCGACGCCCACCGTCGCAGCGGCCGGATGTCGTCCAGAACCCAGAACGAGCGACCGTGGGTCGCGGCGATCAGGTCGCCGTCGTGGATCGCCAGGTCGCGTACGGAAACGGTCGGCAGGTTGAGCTGCAGCGAGCGCCAGTGCGCACCGTCGTCCATCGAGACCCAGACTCCGGTCTCGGTGCCGGCGAACAGCAGTCCCGGCGTCTTCGGGTCCTCGCGGATCGTGCGCGTATAGGCACCCACCGGGATGCCCGAGTCGATGCGCGTCCAGGTGTGGCCGTAGTCCGTGGTCTTGTAGAGATAGGGACGGAAATCGTCCTGCTGGTAATGGTTGGCCGCCAGGTAGGCCGTACCCGCATCGTAGTGCGAGGGCTCGATGATGCTGATGCGCGCGAACTCGGGCAGCCCCCTGGGCGTGACGTCCTGCCAGGTCGCGCCGTCGTCGGTCGAGACGTGGACGAGCCCGTCGTCGGAGCCGGCCCAGAGCACGCCGGCCTTCACCGGCGACTCGGCGAACGCGAAGATCGTGCCGTACCACTCCGTGCCGGTCATGTCGCGCGTGATCTCGCCGCCCACAGGGCCGAGCGTCGCCGAGTCGTGGCGCGTCAGGTCCGGGCTGATCTTCTGCCAGGTCTGTCCGTCGTCCGTGCTCCTGAAGACATACTGCGCCGTGGTGTAGAGCGTGTTGGGGTCCTCGGGCGAGAACACGATCGGGAACGTCCACTGGAAGCGATAGGGCACGTCGGCGGCGGGGTAGCCGTCCCAGTTGTTCATCCACACGGAGACGTCGCGCGTCTGGCCCGTCTCCTTCACCCAGCGGGTGATCGTCCCCATGTAGTTCCCGGCGAAGACCGTGTCCGGCGAGCCCGGCTTGGGCGCGATGTAGCCCGCCTCGCCGCCGCCCACGGAGTACCAGTCCTGCCTCGTGATGGCACCCCGGTCGCTGCGGCTCACGATCGACACCGTCGAGTTGTCCTGCTGGGCCCCGTAGATGCGGTACGGGAACTGGTCGTCCGTGATGACGTGGTAGAACTGGGCCGTGGGCTGGTTGTCCTGCGTGCTCCACGTGCGGCCGCCGTCCGTGCTGACGGTCGCGCCGCCGTCGTTGCCCTCGATCATCCGGTCGGGATCGTCCGGGTCGATCCACAAGATGTGGTCGTCGCCGTGCGGCGCGCCCACCCGCGTGAAGTGGTGTCCGCCGTCGATCGAGTGGTAGGTGCCGAGGTTGAGCACCCAGACGCCGTCCGGGTCCGCCGGATCGGCGGTCACGCCCGAGAAATACCACGGCCGGATCATGAACCGCTGGTCCGCGTTCACCCTGTGCCACGACCGTCCGCCGTCGTCGGAGCGGAAGATACCGCCCGTCGAGTCGGGCGCCTCGATGCTGGCGTAGACGCGCTGCGGGTCCGCTCCCGAGACCGACACGCCGATGCGGCCGATCGGGCCGGGAGGGAAGCCTTCCGTGTTGCTCAGGTCCGTCCAGTGGTCGCCGCCGTCGGTCGTCTTCCACAGCCCGCTGCGACCCCCGCCGGCGCTGAAGCCCCAGGGCGTGCGCTCGAACTTCCACATGGCCGCGTAGAGCACCCGCGGGTTGGACGGGTCCATGGCCAGGTCGATGGCACCGGTGCTGTCGTTCAGGAACAGCACCTTCTGCCAGGTCGCGCCGCCGTCCGTGGTGCGGAACACGCCGCGCTCGGCATTGGGCCCGAACACGTGGCCGAGCGCCGCGACCCAGACTCGGTTCGGGTCGTTCGGGTCCACGACGATGGCCGCGATGTGGCGGGTGTCCGAGAGGCCGATCTTCGTCCACGTCCGCCCGGCATCCGTGGAGCGGAACATGCCCTGCCCGTACGTCACGTCCTCGCGCGGGTCCGACTCGCCGCCGCCCACGTAGACGACCTCGGGATCCGACGGTGCCACCGCGATCGCGCCGACGCTGCTGATGCCCGCCGCGTCGCTCACGTTCTTCCAGCTCCGGCCCGCGTCCGTCGTCTTCCACACGCCGCCGTCCACGGCGCCGAAATAGAACACGTCGGGGTGCTTCGGGTCGCCGGTCACGGCGTCCACGCGACCACCGCGGAACGGTCCGATCAACCGCCACTGCAGGCCGCGAAGCGGCGAAGGGCCGGCCGCCGTGTCGGCGGTCGCAGCGCGGTCCGACGCGACCCGGCCCGATGAAGGGATCCGGAGCGTGGGACGCTGGGCGGAACGGGCACCGGAGCGGGTGGCACGGGCGGCGACCGGCATGGCCGGAGTCGCAAGCAGGAGGGCGGTCAGCAGCGCGGTGGCATTCATGTGGAATCCAGGACGGTAGGAAGCTCGTCTCCCGACTCACCCACCGGGCGCACGGCCCGGCGGCGTCGGCAATGTCCCGGCTGTGAGCCTCGGGGGCAAGAGAGGCGGGACGGTGTCGCGGCGCAGACCCCCGAGTGGCTCAATGCCTTGTCTGCAAAGGCCTGGCGCGCGGTCGTCTCGGCCAGGCTGCCGCACCCGTCCACCGACATCGTGCTCGACATGCCTCCGCTCAACGCGTGCCACAGCGTATTCGGCACACCTCCCGTATTCGGTCCACTCTGGATCTCGTGCCGGGACCCGCAGGTCGAGTCAGCGGTCGTGGCTTGTCCGCTCCGGGTCTCGGGACGCGATCCTCTTCTTGCGTAGCAGCGTACCGGCCAGGATCTTGTGGTCCTGATCACAAGTCTGGCGCGCCCTCTGGCCGGAGCCGGGGGTGTCGTGCCAGACGGCTTCGTCGGCAGGTGGCCCCCGATGGCCCGTTGGAAGTCGCGCCGGTGGTTCGGCCTCCCGCTCTTCTGGCAGGTCGCGTGGCTGCTGTCGATCAGCGCATCATCACTGGCCGCCCAGGAGCTCCCATTCAAGCGGGACGTCCCGGGATCGACGCCGTACCAGTGCCCGCCCCTGGGCGCTGCTCCGACGCCGGATGCCGCTGCGCGCGCTCGGGCCCGCCGGATCGGTGCCACGGCGGCCCAGGCCGTGATCCTCGGCGATCTCCAGCGCGCTGCCTCTCTGCTGGAGCAGGCCACGGAGCTGGATCCTTCGTCTGCGGATCTCGCTTATCACTATGCCCGCGTGCTGGAGGACTCGGGAGGGCGGGCGGCCGCGATCTCGCAGTATTGTCGCGCCCTGGAACTCGCGCCGAACGGAGTGGAGGAGAGCGATGCCAGGGAGCGATTGGACGCGCTCGTTGCCGCGGCACGGCCGGCGATCCCGGACGCGGCGATCACGGCATTCCGCACCGGCCTCGCCCAGGCGGACTCGGGCCGATTGGAGCGGGCCGCGGATTCCTTCGATTCGGCGGCCGCGTCCGCCCCCCGGTGGGCGGAGGCCGTATACGATGAAGGAGTCGCCGAAGCCCGGCTCGGCCGGACTTCGGAGGCGATCCGCGACCTCCGCAAGTACCTCGAGCTCCGGCCCGACGCTCCCGATGCGATCGCCGTGTCCGGCAGGATCGGGGCACTCCAGAGCCTGCAGTTCGTCAGCGTGCCGAGCCCCGTCGCGGCGTTGGCTCTGGGACTCCTCATCCCGGGGATGGGGCAGTTCTACTCCGGTAGGGCGCTCGGTGGCCTCGCGGTCCTCTCCGTCGCCGGCGGTGCCGTCGCCGCGGGTCTCCTGATCAAGAAGACCACCGTGAGATGCCTTTCGACCCCGGGCCCCGGGGGGACGTGCCCGCCCGGCGAGGTGCTGAGCACGGGAGTGCGTCATCCGTATCGGACTCCGGCGTTCGCGGTGGCGGCAGCCGTCAGCACGATCGGCGCCATCGAGGCCTTCATGAACCTCCGGCGGCGGCGGAGCGCCAGTGAGGCACTGGCCTCCATCGACCTCGGCAGCGTCAAGCTGGGCATGCTCGACGCGGCGGCCTCCGCGAACGGCCTCGACCTCCGATGGGTGCACCTGGTCTTCTGACGATGAAGACGTCCCACATGACCTTGCGACGGGCCTCGTTGACGGCCGCCTTCGTGACGCTCGGGCTGACGTCGTGCTCGACGCAGTCCGTCGTGCCGGTGGGTGTGGCCTCCGTGGAGATCAGCCCATCGAGCCTGAGTCTCCTCCAGGGCGAATCGGGCACGATGCGGGCAACCCCTCGGGGACGCGGTGGGCAGACACTTTCGGGCCGCGTGGTCACGTGGTCGAGCGACGCTCCCGGCATCGCGACGGTCGACTCCACGGGAACGGTCGAAGGCGTGGCACCTGGCAACACGGTCGTGCGCGCCGACGTGGAGGGCGTCACGGGAAGCGCTCCCGTGACCGTGCTCAAGGGCCAGTCCATCGCGCTGTCGAGCACCGCGGTCACCTTGAAGGCAGTGGCCGGGAGCGGCTCCGGCACCCAGACGGTCAAGGTCACGAACGCGGGTGGCGGCGTGCTGTCCGGGCTGTCGGCATCGGTCACCTACGTCGTAGGGGGTCCGTCGGGTTGGCTGACGGCGACGCTCGATGACACGATCGCCCCCGCGACCCTCTCCATCAGCGCATCCGCGGGATCCATCGGCGCGGGGTCCTACGCGGCGACGGTCACGGTGCGATCGCCGGTCCGGGGTGGATTGTCCGCTCAGGTGGCCGTGACGTTCGACGTGGCACCGGCACCGCCGGATGTGGCCGTGACCAAGACGGGGCCGGCCACGGCGACGGCCGGGGCAGCGATCACCTACGGCATCGTGGTCACCCAGGTCGCAGGGACGGAGGGCGCCACCGGGGTGGTGCTGAAGGATTCGCTCCCGGCTGCGCTGACGTTCGACTCCGCTACGGGCGGAGGGACGTACGACAGCGCGACCCGGACCGTGACCTGGAGTCTGGACACCCTGGCACTGGGAGCGAGCAAGCGCGTCGCGCTGGTGGCGACGGTCGGGGCCGGGGTGAGCGGCGCCGTGAGCAACACGGCGACCGTGAGCAGCACGAGCCCGGATCCCGTACCGGGCAACGACACGTCGACGGTCACGACGACAGTGGGACAGACCGCGGACCTCTCTCTAACGAATGCAGCTCCGGCAACGGTCGTCGCGGGCACGCAGATCACGGACACGATCCGTGTGCGTCATGTCGGGGGGACGAGCGACGCGAGCGGCGTGGTGGTGACGGACACGCTGCCGGCCGGGCTGACCTTCGTGTCGGCGACGAACGGGGGATCGAACGTCGGCCAGGCGGTGACGTGGAACCTGGGGACGGTGGCGTTGGGCGACAGCGCGATCCTGGCCGTGACGGCGGCGGTGGGCCCGGGGGTGAGCGGCTCGGTGAGCAACACGGCGGCGGTGGTCAGCACGAGCCAGGACCCGGACACGGCCAACAATCGCTCGACGGTCACGACGACCGTGCGTCAGGTCGCGGACGTGGCCGTGGTGAAGACGCCCCCGGCGGGGGCGGTGGCGGGCGCCCAGATCAGCTACGCGATCACGGTGAGCCACGTAGGTGGACCGAGTGACGCCAGCGGGGTGCTGGTGAAGGACTCGCTGCCGGCGGCGCTGACGTTCTCCTCGGCGACGTCCGGCGGCGCGTACGACGCGACGACGCGGACCGTCACCTGGAACGTGGGCTCCCTCACGGTGGGCGGCAGCGCGAGCCTGGGGCTGACGGCGACGGTGGGGGCGGGAGCGAGCGGTACCGTGACCAACACGGCCACCGTGAGCAGCGCGAGCACGGATACGGTGACGGCCAACGACACGTCGACGGTCACGACGACGGTGACCCGGGGGGCCGACGTGGCGGTGACCAAGACGGGTCCGGCGACCGCCACGGCGGGCGGGCCGGTGAGCTACACGATCGGAGTGAGCCACGTGGGCGGGACGAGCGACGCGAGCGGCGTGGTCGTGACGGACACGCTGCCGGCACAGCTGACGTTCGACTCCGCGACGGCCGGAGGGACGTACAACGCGGCGAGCCGCGTCGTGACGTGGAGCGTGGGCACCCTCGCAGTGGGGGCGAGCACGAGCTTCGGGCTGACGGCGACGGTGGGAGCGGGCGTGAGCGGTCCGCTGAGCAACACGGCGGCGGTGACCAGCACGAGCACGGACCCGAATACGGCCAACGACACGGCGACGGCTACGACGACCGTGGGCCGGACGGCCGATCTCTCGGTGACGAAGACGGCTCCGGCGACGGCCATCGCGGGCGCACAGGTCACGGACACGCTCCGCGTGCGTCACGTGGGCGGGACGAGCAACGCGAGCGGCGTGGTCGTGACGGACACGCTGCCGGCACAGCTGACGTTCGTGTCGGCGACTGGAGGGGGGACGAATGCCGGACGGACGGTGACGTGGAACCTGGGGACGGTGGCGGTCGGTGACAGCGCGATCCTGACGGTGACGGCGACGGTGGGAGCGGGGGTAACCGGCAGCGTGAGCAACCGTGCGTGGGTCGGCAGCTCGAGCACGGACCCGGTGGCGAGCAACGACAGCTCGACGGCCACGACGACGGTGAGCCAGAGCGCGGACGTCTCCGTGACGAAGACGGCGCCCGACACCGCCGTGGCGGGCGCTCAGATCACGTATACGATCGCCGTGAGCCACGTGAGCGGGACGAGCGACGCGAGCGGCGTGGTGGCGAGGGATACGTTGCCGAGCTCGCTCGCGTACGTGTCGGCGACAGCGGCGACGGGGACCGCGACGTACAACGGCACGAGCCGTGTCCTGACGTGGAGTGTCGGCACGCTCGCCGTGGGCGCGAGCGATACGCTGAGTCTCACGGCGACGGTGGGGGCGGGGGTGAGCGGCGCGCTGAGCAACACGGCGAACATGAGCAGCACGAGCACGGATCCGAACGCGGCCGACAACAGCTCGACGATGACGACCACGGTGGTACAGGGTGCGGACGTGGCCGTGAAGAAGACGGGGCAAGCAACGGCGACGGCGGGCGGGCCCCTCAACTATACGATCACGGTGAGCCACGTGGGCGGGACGAGCAACGCGAGCGGCGTGGTGATGACCGACACGCTGCCGACCTCGCTGACCTACGTGTCGACGACACCGACGACGGGCACGGCGGCGTACGACACGACGAGCCGTGTCGTGACGTGGAACGTTGGCAACCTCGCGGTGGCCGGGAACCAGAGCCTCGCGCTGTCGACGACCGTAAATGCGGGGGCGAGCGGTGTGGTGAGCAACCGAGCGTGGGTAGGCAGTACGAGCACGGATCCGAACACGGCCAACGACAGCGCGACGGCCACGACGACTGTGGGCCAGACAGCCGACTTGAAGGTGTTGAAGACAGGCCCCGCGACGGCCACGGCCGGCACGTCGATCAGCTACACGATCGGGGTGAGCAACGTTGGCGGCTTCAGCAACGCGAGCGGGGTAACGGTGACGGACACGCTGCCGACGGGACTGACGTATACGAGCTCGACCGGCGGGACGAGCAGCGGCGCGGTGGGCCAGGTGGTGACGTGGAACGTGGGCGCCCTCGCGGTGGGCGGCAGCACGAGCCTGGGACTGACCGTCAAGATCGCGCCGTCGGCGACGGGGTCGCTGAGCAACCGGGCGTGGGTGAGCAGCGCCGCCACGGACCCGGTGCTCACGAACGACAGCGCGACGGCCACGACGGCGCTGACGCAGTCCGCCGATGTGGCGGTGACGAAGACGGCTCCGGCGACGGCCGTGGCGGGCTCCCAGGTCACGGACACGATCC
>JBJKSF010000175.1:0-4100 GCA_046704285.1 Longimicrobiales bacterium
GGCTGCCCGCCCGCGCTCGGCCGGTCGATGCCCGCCATCGTCGCGGGCGCCGCCATGGACCGCATCCCCGACGCGCGCGGCCCCACGGGGATCAGGATGCTCGCCAGCTTCCCGGGCTCGTCGCGCAGCTCCTGCGGGTAACGTACGCGCACGGCGTAGCGCTCGCGTCCCTCGACCGTGCGCGTGATCGTCATGCCGCCGATCGCCGCGGCGATGACCGACTGGATCCGCTGCACGTCGAGGCCGTAGCGCGCCGCGGCTTGCCGGTCGATGGAGATGTCCAGGTACGAGCCCGACACCACGCGCTCGCCGATGGCGGAGCGCGTGCCGGGCACCATCTTCACGGCCGCCTCCACCTCGGTCGCGAGCGTCTGGAGCTCGTTCAGGTCCGGGCCGTAGATCTTCACGCCCACGGGCGTGCGGATCCCGGTGGCCAGCATGTCGATGCGCCCCTTGATCGGCATCGTCCACGAGTTCGTCACACCCGGGATGCGCAGCTTCCGGTCCATCAGCGTGACGAGCGAGTCGTAGGTGATCCCCGCGGGCCAGTCCTTCTCGGGCTTCAGCGTGATCGTGGTCTCGAACATCGACAGCGGCGCGGGGTCCGTCGCCGTCTCGGCGCGCCCGGCCTTGCCGAACACGGTCGCGACCTCCGGGAACGTCTTCAGGAGCGAGTCCTCGAGGATGAGCGTGCGGCGCGCCTCGGCCACGCTGATGCCCGGAAGCGTCGTGGGCATGTAGAGGATCGTGCCCTCGTTGAGCGGGGGCATGAACTCCGAGCCGATCCTCCGCATCGGGATCGCGGTGAGCACGAGCGCCGCGAGCGCGGACGCCACCACGGGCCACCGCCAGCGCAGCACGAGCTCCAGCACCGGCCGGTAGACGCGCACCAGGGCCCGGTTGACGGGGTTGTCGTGCTCGCGGTGGATGCGCCCGCGGATGAAGAGGCCCATGGCCACGGGCACCATCGTGACGGACAGCAGCGCCGCGCTTCCCATCGAGAGCGTCTTCGTCCAGGCGAGCGGCTTGAAGAGCCGTCCCTCCTGCGCCTGCAGGCTGAAGACCGGCACGAACGAGACGGTGATGATGAGGAGCGAGAAGAAGAGCGCCGGGCCCACCTCCTTCGACGCCCGCGCCACGACGTCCCAGCGCTCGCGCGTCGAGAGGAGGCGCGTGTCGAGGAGGCCCTCCTCGTCGCCGGGCAGCGGGGAGCCGGCCTCCCGCGCCCGCGCCCGCTTCTCGTCGATCGCGCGCTCGAGGTGCTTGTGCAGGTTCTCGATCATCACGATCGCCGCGTCGATCATCGCGCCGATCGCGATCGCGATCCCGCCCAGGCTCATGATGTCGGCCGAGATGCCGAGCAGGTGCATGGCGATGAACGCCATGAGGATCCCGAGCGGCAGCGTGAGGATCGCGACCAGCGCGCTCCGGGCGTGCAGCAGGAAGAGCACGGTCACGAGCGCCACGATGAGCGACTCCTCGAGGAGCTTGCCCTCGAGCGTGCCGATCGCCCGGTGGATGAGGTTCGAGCGGTCGTAGACCGGCTTGATCACGAGCCCCCTGGGCAGGCCCGGCCGGATCCGGGCCAGCTCGGCCTTCACGCGCTCGATCGTGGCCAGGGCGTTCTCGCCGTAGCGCATGATCACGATGCCGCCCACGACGTCGCCGCGGCCGTCCAGGTCGGCCACCCCGCGGCGCACGTCCGGAGCGAGGCGCACGGTGGCCACGTCGCCGACGCGCACGGGCGTGCCGTGGTCGGTGGCGCTCACGACGACGTCGCGCAGGTCCTTCAGGCCCTCGACGTAGCCGAGCCCGCGGATCATGTACTCGCGGTCGGCCATCTCGAGCATCGTGGCGCCCACGTCCTCGTTCGAGGCGCGGATCGCGTCCATGACGCGGGTCACCGGGATGCCGTAGGCGCGCAGCTTGATGGGATCGACCGTGACCTCGTAGACCTTCTTGAAGCCACCCACCGAGGCCACCTCGCTCACGCCCGGGACCGCGTTGAGCTGGTAGCGCAGGTAGAAGTCCTGGTAGGAGCGCAGGTCGGCGAGCGACATCGTGCCCGTCGTGTCCACGAGCGCGTACTCGTAGATCCAGCCGAGGCCGGTGGCGTCGGGCCCGAGCGCCGGCTCGACGCCGGAGGGCAGCTGGCCGCGGATCCCCGAGAGGTACTCGAGCACGCGGCTCCTCGCCCAGTAGAGGTCGGTGCCGTCCTTGAAGATGACGTAGACGAACGAGGTCCCGAAGAACGAGTAGCCGCGCACGGTCTGGGCCCCGGGCACCTTGAGCATCTCGGTGGCGATGGGATAGGTGACCTGGTCCTCCACGATGCGCGGATCCTGGCCCTGGTAGTCGGTGCGCACGATCACCTGGACGTCGGACAGGTCGGGGAGCGCCTCCAGCGGGAGGCTCCTCATGGCGAGCACGCCGCCCGCCACGACGAAGAGCGCGAGGATCAGGACGAGGAGCTTGTTCCTGACCGACCACTCGATGATGCGCTCGAGCATGGTGGGCACCTCAGCGCTGCGGGTGCGTGGCGGAGCCCATGTCCATCCCGGCCGCGCTCCCGCCCTTCGACCCGGAGCCCATGTCCATGCCGGGCATCGCCAGGTCGCCCAGGTTCGACTCCGCGTCCACCAGGAACGCCGCGGACGACACCACGCGCTCGCCCGCCGTCACGCCGGCGAGCAGCTGCTGGAGGTCGCCGGACGTGCGCCCCATGGTCACGTCGGTGGGCACGAGGTCGCCGTCCGGCTGCTGCACGAACACGAGCGCGCGCTCGCCGGTGTCGATCACCGCGCTGGCCGGCACGACCAGCGTGGGCGGACCCGGCGGCACGTCGAGCGTGACCTCGGCGTACATCCCGGGCTTGAGCTCGAGGTCCGGGTTGGGCAGGGCGAGCCGGACGTGCGCGGTGCGGTCCTGGATCGACACCGTCGGATAGACGTAGCTGACGCGCCCGGACCAGACCCTGCCCGGGAACGCCGTGAAGCTCACCCGGGCACCCTGGCCGTCCCGGACGAGCCCGAGGTCCTTCTCGAAGACGTCCGCCTCGATCCACACGCGCGACAGGTCCGCGATGCGGAAGACCGGCATGCCGGCCGTGATGCGGTCGCCCTCCACGACGCTCTTCTCCACGACCACGCCGGAGGCGGGCGCGAGCAGCGTCAGCGTCCTGCGCGGCTCGCCCGAGGCCTCGATGCGCCGGATCTCCGCGCCGGGGATGTCCCAGTACTCCAGCCTGCGCCGCGCGGCGGCCAGAAGGTCGCGGGCGTCCGCGCTCGCCGGCCCCCCTCCCGCCGTGCGCACCAGGCGCGCCGCGAGCACGAGCTCCTCCTGGGCCGAGACCAGCGCCGGGCTGTAGACCTCCATGAGCGGCTGGCCCGCCTTCACGGGAGCGCCCGTGAAGTCCACGTAGAGCTTCTCGACCCACCCGGAGATCTTGGGGCTCACGGTCGCGAGGCGCGTCTCGTCGTAGGCCACCGTCCCGGTCGTGACGAGGCGCTCCGGGAGCGGCTCGCGCCGGACCGTGGCGTACGTCACGCCGATCAGGTCCGCGGCGCGCCTGCTCAGCCGCACCGGGCGCGCCGAGTCGGCCTTCGCCGACATCTTCATGCCGCCCCGGCCCGCCACGGCCGCCCGCGCCGCGGAGACCTCGCTCGCGTACGTGCGCACCGCCACCACGCCCACCGCGGCCACCACGATCGCCGCGGACAGCAGGACCTGCCTCTTCGTGTTCATCGTGCCTCCGCGAGCGTCTTGCCGCCTGACGGGAGGGTGCGGCCCACCGTCGACTCGAGCGCGGTCACGGCCTCCCCGTATTCGGCCTCGAGCTGGTAGAGCTGGCCCTCGTACTGGTTCTCGGTCATCTGGGCGTCCACGAGCGTGCTGAAGTCCACCTGCCCGACGCGATACGACGCGAGCGCCGACGCCACGGTCGCCTTCGCCTCCGGCACGACCCGGCCGTGGTAGAGCGCGACCAGGGTGCGGGCACGGTCGAGCGCGGCGAGCAGCTCGCCGATGCGGGCGTCCACGGACGCGCGGGCGCTCGCCAGGTCGGCCACCGCCACGCGCTGCTCGGCCCGCGCCTCGTCGCG
>JBJKSF010000176.1:0-7384 GCA_046704285.1 Longimicrobiales bacterium
GCGCGATCCCGTCTTCCTGGCCGTGAGCGCCCTCGCGGTGCTCGGTGCCGCCGCGGCGCTCTGGGGATGGCTCCGGCCGTCGCCGCCGGTACCCGTCGTCAGCTACGGCCTGGCGCTGCCCGCGGCCGATTGGTTCCTCCAGGGGGTGTCTGCGCCGATGCCGGCGCCGGACGGCTCGTTCCTCGTCTACAACGGCCCCGGCCCCGGGGGGAGCGGGGCCAGCACCCAGCTCTGGATCAAGCGCCGCGACCGCGCGGCGCCCACCCCGATTCCCGGGACCGACGGAGCGGAGAGTTTCGCGATCTCGCCGGACGGAAGGTGGGTCGCGTTCGCGGGCGGAGGGGCGGCCGGGGGCGTCCTGCGCAAGGTCCCGGTGGACGGCGGAGCGGCCGTCACGCTCGCTACCGGAGACGTCGCGCTGCTCAAGGGACTCGCGTGGCTGGACGACGGCGTGCTCGTCTTTCCGGACGATAGCGGGCTGGACGAGGTGCCGGCGTCGGGCGGCACCGTGTCGAGCGTGTACGCGGACGACTCGGTGGACGCGTACCTGCCTTCGCCGCTTCCCGGAGGGCGCGGCGTTCTCTTCGTCGGGTGCCCGCGGGGCGGCAACGGAGCCGGCTGCGACGTGTGGGCGCTCGACCTGCGCACGAAGGCCGCCCGTCGCGTCCTGGCGACCACCGTGCAGAGCGCGCAGTACCTTCCCTCCGGCCACATCGCCTACGCGACGCCCGCCGGGGGACTCTTCGCGGTGGCGTTCGATGTCGGCCGCATGCAGGCGCGCGGCTCCCCGATCCCCATCTCCGACAGCCTCTTCCGACAGGCCAACGTGGGGTCCGTGCCGTTTCAGGTCTCGCGCTCGGGAACGCTCGTCATGCAGAAGAGCGCCGAGGAGCAGCCGACCTGGACGATGGTGTGGGTGGACCAGCACGGGCGCGAGACCCCGGTGGACTCCACCTGGACCTTCCACCTGACGACGTTCCAGGACGACGAGGGGTGGGCGCTCTCGCCCGACGGATCCGCGCTGGCGATCGGCCTCCACACGGGCTCCGGCGACGACATCTGGGTCAAGCAGCTCCCCGCGGGTCCGGTGGAGCGCATCACCTACGACCCCGCGCCGGACTACCGTCCGCGGTGGGCCATGGGTGGGCGGTACGTGAGCTACCTGGGAGGCGGGGGACTGCGCCTGGCCAGACCCGACGGCGTCGGGCAGGACTCGTTGCTCGTTCCCGGCGTCTTCGACGAGGGCGTCGTCTCTCCCGACGGCAGGTGGTACTTGATGCGCCGGGGTGCGGCATCGAGCACGGCCGGCGGGCGCGACATCGTCGGGTTCCAGCCCGGCGTGGACACCGCACTGGTCCCGGTGATCGCCGACCGGTACGACGAGGAGGCCATCGAGCTCTCCCCCGACGGCCGCTGGCTCGCCTACCAGTCGGACGAGACGGGGAGGACGCAGGTCTTCGTGCGCCCGTTCCCGAAGGTGGACAGCGGCAAGCAGCAGGTGTCGACGGCGGGCGGGGCGGCCCCGCTCTGGTCGCGGGACGGCAGGGAGCTGTTCTACCTGAGGGCCGACAGCACGATGATGGCCGTGCAGGTCGCGGAGGCGGGCACGACGCTCCGGCTGTCCGCTCCCCGGGCGCTCTTCAAGGTGCCGGCGGACCTGCTCGGAGGCGGCATGGACATCTTCTACTACACCCCGTGGGACGTGGCCGCCGACGGCCGGTTCATCATGGCCAAGCTGGTGTCGACCTCGACGGCCGAGCCCGAGTCCATCATCGTGGTGCGGAACTGGCTGCAGAACTGGGAACGGAGCTTGAAACGATGACGGACGAGAGAGACTCCCGGGACGTATCGGAGACGCGAGCCCCCGAGGCCCCCGGAATGCCCCGACGGGCGTTCATCCGCACGGTGGCCGGCGCGGCGGCCGGGAGCGCCCTCGGCGCCGTCCCGGTGGGAAGGATGGGGATCGGCGGCCTGGGGCGGCTCGCGGGTGGGGACGGGCCGGCGGGGGGCTCGGTGGCGGCCCCGACGGCCGCGCGCGCGTCGCTCGTCGACCCGCTCATCGGCACGGGCTGGCACGGCCACACGTATCCCGGGCCGACGGCGCCGTTCGGGTTGGTGCAACCGGGCCCGGACTCGCAGGGCCCCAAGCGGCCGTGGTACGACTGGGACCACTGCTCGGGCTACCACTACCGTGACAGCGTGCTCACGGGCTTCACCCACACGCACCTGCAGGGCACGGGCGGGCAGGACCTGGGCGACGTGCTGCTGATGCCGGTCGTGGAGGGGCGCAACTGGGCGTGGGAGGCCGGGACGCCGGGCGCCGGCTACTGCTCCCGCTACACGCACGAGCACGAGGAGGCGGCCACCGCCTACTACCGCCTGGACCTCGACACGCCCGGCGTGACGGCCGAGCTGACGGCCACGACCCGGTGCGCCCTGCACCGCTACACCTACCCGGCGCGAGCCGCCGGCGCGCGCGGGCGGCGCGGCCTCCTGCTGGACCTCGCGCACGGCCTCGGCTGCACCGTCTACCACGCCGAGCTGAAGATCGAGGGTCCCACGACGCTGAGCGGGTGCCGGTACACGCACGGATGGGCGGCCGACCGGCGGGTGTTCTTCGTGATCGAGCTCTCGCAGCCGGTCGCCGAGTCGGCCGAGTTCATGGTGGACGGCGCGTCGGCGACCGCCGGTGCGCGCGACCTGAACGGGAAGGAGATCAAGGCGCGCTTCACGCTGCCCGCGGAACGGCGCGCTGGTGCTGATACGCTGCTCGTCCGCGTCGGCATCTCGGGCACGAGCGTCGAGGGTGCCCGCCTCAACCTCGCGGCGGAGATCCCCGACTGGGACTTCGAGCGGGTGCGGCACGAGACCGAGGCCGTGTGGGAGCGCGGGCTCGAGCGCCTCGACGCCGAGTTGCCGAGCGAGGGCCTCGAGCGGGTGTTCTACACGGGCGTCTATCACAGCCTGACCTCTCCCACGTCCTTCAACGACGTCGACGACGCCTATCGGGGTCAGGACGGCAAGACGTACCGGGGAGCCGACTTCACGAAGTACACGACGCTCTCGATCTGGGACATCTACCGGGGCGAGTTCCCCTTCCTCATGCTCGTGCAGCCGGGCGTCGTGAACGACATCGTGCGCACCACGCTCGCCGACTACCGCGAGCTCGGCCAGCACTCGCTGCCGATGTGGCCGCTCTGGGGCAACGAGACCTGGACCATGACCGGCTTCCACGTGGCCGGGATGATCCTGGGTGCGTACACGCGGGGCTTCCGCTCGTGGGACGTGGAGGCGGTGTACGCCGCGATGCGCGACACCGCGATGGTCGGCGCGACGGCGAACGGCAACTACACGCTCCAGAAGCAGTTCCGCGATCTGGGCTACG
This sequence comes from Longimicrobiales bacterium, assembly GCA_046704285.1. Taxonomy (GTDB): domain Bacteria; phylum Gemmatimonadota; class Gemmatimonadetes; order Longimicrobiales; family Gaopeijiaceae; genus SZUA-318. Next base: position 3,386 of record JBJKSF010000176.1, read on the forward strand.
TGGCCACCGGCCCGCACAAGGAGTCCGTGTCGCACACGCTCGACTTCGCGTACGACTACTGGTGCGTGGGCGCGATGGCCCAGCTCCTGGGCAAGCAGGACGACGCGGCGTATTTCATGCGCCTTGCCGGAAACTACCGCAACCTGTTCGACCCGAAGACGGGGTTCATGCGCGGCAAGACCGAGGACGGGCACTGGCGGGAGCCGTTCCGGCCCGACCAGGAGACCACCGACGACTACACGGAGTCCGACGCCTGGCAGGCGACCTTCAACGTGATGCAGGACGTGCAGGGGTTGATCGAGCTGTACGGCGGGGACGAGGCGTTCATCGCCAAGCTGGACGCGCTCTTCACCGCGCCCTCCAAGGTGCTCGACGCTCCGCCGGACATCACCGGCCTCATCGGCCAGGACGCCCAGGGCAACGAGCCCAGCAACCACATTCCCTACCTCTACAGCTTCGCCGGCGCGCCCTGGAAGACGCAGCGCTGGGCTCGTGCCGTGATGGAGAAGTGGTACATCGACACGCCCCGGGGCCTTCCGGGCAACGACGACTGCGGGCAGCTCTCGAGCTGGCTCGTCATGGGCGCGCTCGGCTTCTATCCGGTGAACGCGGCGACCGGGGTGTACGTGCTCGGCAGCCCGCTCGTGCGCCGCGCGACGATCCGAAGCCCGGAGGCCGGCACGACGTTCACGATCGTGGCGGAGGGCAACGGCCCCGGGAAGCCGTACGTGCAGAGCCTCGAGGTGAACGGACGGCGGACCACGCGCTCGTGGATCACGCACGCGGACCTGGTGCGGGGCGGTGAGATGGTCTTCCGGATGGGCGCGAAGCCGAATCGCGAGTGGGGCGCCGCCCCCGAGGACCGCCCGCCCTCGGGGTTGATTCCGGAGGGGACATGAAGAAGAGATCCGCCACCCCGGTCGCGCTGGTCGTGGCACTCGTGGGATGCTCCGGTGCGAGCGGCGCTCCCGGCGGCGGCGCGGGCCGCTCGGCCTCGGCGGGCTCGGAGCGCGACTCGGCGGCATCCGCTCTCGTGTTCAGGGTCACGCTGCCGGCGTCCGCCGCGAAGGGAATCTCGGATCTCGGTCTCGAGGTCCCCGTGCAGGGCCGGGTCTACGTCGCCCTGGGATCGGACAGCGCGCGCGAGCCGCGGACGGAGATCCAGGTCCTCGGCGCGGCCTTCTTCGGCGAGAACGTGAGCGGACTGGCGCCCGGAGGCTCCGTGACGCTGGATCCGGGCGCCGCCGGGGTCGACGGCTATCCGGCCGACGATCTGCGCGACGTTCCGGCCGGGGAGTACCGGGCGCAGGCGGTGCTGAACGTGTACACGACGTTCCACCGTGCGGACGGCACCACCGTGAGCCTGCACCTGAACTCCGGGGCGGGCCAGAACCCGTGGCGCGCGCCGGGGGACGCGTACTCCATGCCCGTGAAGGTGACGATCCGGCCGGCGTCGTCGAGCGGTGCGCCCGACACCGTCGACCTGAGCCTGGACAGCGTGATCCCGCCGCTCCAGCCCGTCCCCGCGGGAGGCTCCCTCCAGCAGGGCAACCCGGTCGACCACGGGCTCGTGCGCTACGTGAAGATCCGCGACGAGCGGCTCTCGAAGTTCTGGGGCCACGACGTCTGGATCGGCGCGAACATCCTGCTCCCCGCCGACTACGACGCGCACCCGAAGCGCCACTACCCGGTCATCTACGTGCAGGGCCACTTTCCCGGCGCGTCGGCTCCCTTCGGGTACGGAGGCTCCGGCCGAGGGCGCGGGCGCCGAGCCGCGGCCTTCGACGCGTACTGGAAGTCGGCCGCCGCGCCGCGCGTCATCGCGGTGAGCTTCCGCCACGCGAACCCCTACTACGACGACTCGTACGCCGTGAACTCCGCCAACCTCGGCCCGTACGGCGACGCACTGGTCGAAGACCTGATCCCGTACATCGAGAGCCACTTCCGCACGATCCGCGCCCCGTGGGCGCGCGTCCTGGCGGGCGGGTCCACCGGCGGATGGGAGGCGCTCGCGCTGCAGATCTTCCACCCCGAGACCTTCGGGGGGACGTGGGGGTGGTGCCCCGACCCGGTCGACTTCCACTACTACCAGATCGTCGACGTCTACGAGGACCCGAACGCGTACTTCGTGACCCATGGCGCCGTGCGCGTGCCGCGCCCGAGCGCGCGCAGGCCGGACGGCTCGATCCTCTACACGATCCGGCAGGAGAACTACTGGGAGCTGGCGCAGGGCGACCACGGCAGGTCGGGGCGCGGCCAGTGGGACATCTGGCAGGCCGTCTTCGGTCCGGTCGGGGCGGACGGCTACCCGGCACCGATCTGGAACAAGCGTACGGGCGTGATCGACCACGACGTGGCCCGGTACTGGGGCGAGCACTTCGACCTCCACCGGTACCTGGAGCGCAACTGGCACCGCATCGGGCCGTCGCTCACGGGCAAGATCCACATCGCCGTCGGCGACATGGACACGTACTACCTGAACGACGCGGTCTACCTGCTCCAGGCGTTCCTGGACTCGGTGAAGGCGCCGCGGGCACGGGCCTCGTTCGAGTTCGGCCGCCTCAAGCCGCACTGCTACATCGGGCACAGCCCGACGGACCCGTCGAAGGACCTCAGCTACCCGGAGTTCATCGGGCTCGCGGCGGACTACATGGCCCGGCGGGCGCCGGTCGGGGCCGACCTGGACTGGCTCGGCCACCCCCGGCCGATGCGGTAGCGAGCGGCGGGCGGGCCGACCCGGAGCACGGATCGGCCCGCGCCGCTCACCTCAGCTTCCCACGGGCTGCGTGCCGAACAGCTTCAGGTCGACCGCCTCGCCCATCGCCCGATACCCCACGTCGTTCGGGTGCAGGTGGTCCCCGCTGTCGTACTTCGGCAGAAAGCGCTTCGGGTGGGCGGGGTCGCGCACCACCTCGTCGAAGTCGATCACGCCGTCGAACGCGCCGCTCGTGCGGATCCACCGGTTGATGGCCTCGCGCTTGACCTCGCCCGCCGGCGTGTAGTATCCGCATCCCTCGAACGGCGTGAGCGTCGCACCGTAGATCTTCAGCCCGAGCTCGTGCGCCCGCTCGATCAGCTGCTCGTCGCCGGCGATGATCTCGGCGGCGCTGACGTTCTGGTCCTCGTACTGCTTGAACGTCGAGAACCCGATGTCGTTGATGCCTTCCAGCACGATCACGTACTCGACGCCCGGCTGACGCAGCACGTCCCGATCGAAGCGGGCCAGGGCGTTCTGCCCGGCTTGGTCGTGCAGGATGCGGTTACCGCTGATCCCTTCGTCGAGCACGGAAAGCCGATCGAGGTCGTGGGCGGCCCGCAGGTGCTCGGCGAGGAAGTTCGGCCAGCGGGCGTCGGCGTCCACCGTGGACTGGTAGCCGTCCGTGATCGAGTTGCCGAGTGCCACGATGGCGGCGGCGCCGGCAGGCGCGCGCACGCTCACGCCGCTCAGGAAGTACCAGCTCACGGATTTCGCGGCGACCGGCATGGTGGCGTCGGCCGTGTGGTCGCCGGGCGGCGAGACGTAGGAGGTCTCGACGGAAAGCTCGTGATACGTGGTCGCCGCGGTGGAGTCCGGCAGCCAGAGGCTGATCGCCAGGTCGGCCAGCGGCGGGACGTGGAGGGCCACGGGATCGCTCAGCGCCGGTGCTCCCGCAGGCACGGTGAACGAGGAGTCCCCTCCGAAGGTGAGCGTCCGGCTGGTCCCCGGCTCGATGCCCGCCCCCCCTGCGGACAGCGCGACGCGCGCGGCGCCGATCCTGAGCGGCACCTTCCCGAACGCGTTGGAGAAGCGCACACGCACGGTGTCTCCTCCCATGCTGACCCGTACCACCTGCCGGATCGTCCGGTTGTCGAACGCCTTTATGGAGGGTGCGGAGGACGCCGGCGCCCCCTCGACGCTGGCCGCCCACGTGCCGACCCAGTGGCGGCCGGCCTCCACCCCACTGGCTGCGGGCCGCCCCGCCTCCGTCCCTCCGCCCGCCGGAGGCGACTGTGCGGCGA
>JBJKSF010000177.1:0-20587 GCA_046704285.1 Longimicrobiales bacterium
AAAACAACAACGGGTCGACCGCGCCGGGCCAGGCGGCCCGCAGCGTCGCTCCCACGAGCAAGCCCAACAAGACGCCCAGCGCGTAGCCGCCGACGAGCAGCAGCCGGAGGTCGCCGAGCAGCAGGCGGACGAGGGACCAGGGCGCCTGGCCGAGCGCGGCCCGGACCGCGATCTCACGCCGGCGCGACGCGCCCGCCTCCGCGAGCAGGACCACGAGGTTCAGGACGGCCACGGCCGCGCCGGCCAGCAGGAGCGCGAGCAGCACGTCGGCGATCCTGCCGAGCGCCGCGGCCTGGAGTCGGGTCGGCCAGATGGCTTCGTGCGACCAGGCGACGCCGAAGGTCGCGCGCGGGATGGCGGGAAGCCGCAGCAGTCCGTGGATCCCGGAAGAGGAAGTCGCCACGATCGCGCGGCCTCCGACCAACACACCCAGGCCCGCCGACAGCGCCACCAGCGCGCCGGCGAACGCGCCCTGGAGACGAGCGCCCCTGCCGCTCCCGGGGCCCGCGGTGCGCGTCGCGACCCCGGGATGCGTGGCGATCGGGACGTCGACCGCGGCGCCGGCGCGACGCGTGTCCGGATGGTCTGTGTCCACGCTACGCTCCTCCCTCCGCTCCAGGGGACCCGCCACCCTCACCTTACGCGGGAAGCGGGTGGCGTGCCACCGGGTCCGTGACGACACGCCATGCAACGTCCGACCGTCCGGCCGCGTCCTAATAGACGAGAGGCAGGAACGAAACAGATGCTCCCGAGCCTTCTCCACACGAGCGTGGAAGAAGGCGGGTCGGGGCCGGCGAGTCGCACGCGAGACGGGGGAGGGGAGGATGAGCATCGACGACAGGGTCCGGTTTCTGATGCGGGTGGCGACCCGGGCGCAGGGCGAAGGGGACCTCCGCGTGGCCCGCAACTTCCAGCGGATGGCGGAGGACGCGCGGCCGGCCGAGGGTGAAGGCGCGTCCGGCGCGGCCGGGCGGGAGCGCTCCGCGTAGGGATCGTTCCCAGGCCCTACCCGAGGGCCGCCGGCTGCTTGGCGAGCTCCGCGGCCCGATCGCAGATCCGCAGACCGCGACGCCGGCCGGGGAGGGCGTGGATGGGGATCGGCGCGTACACCGCCTGGGCCTGGTCGCCCCAGGCGGTGGCGAGCCGCCGACTCCCCGTCACACCTGCACGTCCAGGGCCCTCCCGTCGAAGCGCACCTCGTGCGATCCGGTCTCGCCCACCACCCGCACGCGGAAGGTGCGCGGCTCCGCGCCGAGCATCCGTGAGCCCCCCCGCAGCCGGAGCGAGAGCCTGCGGACCTCGTCCCACCACGTGAGGTCCAGCCGCATGAACGCTCCCTTCTCGTAGTCGAAGGTGCGGCCGTCGTCCTCGTACAGGCTGCCCTCGCCGTCCGCGCCGGGGTAGACGACGAGCGTGAGCGGCTCGTCGCTCGGCTCGTCGGCATACTGCTTGACCGGTCCCATGGGGACGATCGCCCCGGCCCGCACGTAGAGGGGGGTGGTCTCGAGGTCCACGGGCCGCTCCATCTCGCGCCCGCCCTCGACCCGCTCCTCGGTCCAGAAGTCGTACCACACGCCGCGCGGCAGGTAGAGCCGGCGGAACCTGGCCGCGTGCTCGGTCACGGGAGCGACCAGCATGTCGCCGCCCCACAGGTACTCGTCGCCGCGCGCCACCGCCACCGGATCGGTCGGGTCGTGCAGCCAGAGGGCGCGCATGAGGGGCATGCCCGTGTCCTGGCCGTCCTTCACCGCCGTGTAGGTATAGGGCAGCAGACGGTAGCGCAGCTCGAGGTACTTCCGGCAGATGGGCTCCACCTTCTTGTTGTGCAGCTCCTCGGGATTCACCTTCCATCCGGGCGTCTCGTCCGGTCCCCCGTCCCCCCCGTCCCATCCCCAGGGCAGGCGCAGGTGCCAGTTGCGCCCGTGCGAGCGGAAGAGCGGGCAGAACGCGCCGAACTGGAACCAGCGCACGTACAGCTCTCCCGTGAGCTCGTCGGTGGGGACGAACCCGCCGATGTCGGTGCCCCAGTACGGCAGGCCCGAGAGGGACGTGTTGATCGCGACGGAGACGTGCGTGCCGAGCGTCTCCCAGAGGCTCTCCACGTCGCCCGACCAGATGAAGCTGCCGAAGCGCTGCGCGCCCGGCGACGCGTTGCGGAACAGCGCGAACGGGCGCTCGTTCGGCCGGTAGAGCCGCGGGCCCTGGAAGTACATGCGGCAGCGGTCGAATCGTGAGGGGCCGTCGAACCCGTCCCCCTCGTCGGGCCACCATCCGTCCACGCCCTCCTCCATGAGCGGCTTGTGGAACGGCCAGTAGCAGGCGACCTCCCGGTCCGGCGGCCACTTCCCGTCCGGCAGGCGCCCGCTCGGCAGACGGGGCTCGGTCGTGCACCGGTCGTACACGGTGCCGGTCAGCTCGTGGCCCTCGAGCACCACGTGCAGGACGACCTTGAAGTGCTCGTCGTGGAGCTCGGCGATCATCTTCCGGGGGTCGGGGAAGTTGGCGTGGTTCCAGGTGAACTCCCCGTTGGCGGTGTTCCAGCCCGAGGGGCAGTAGCCGGTGCCCAGGTAGATGAGGCCGTCGCACGGGAGCTTCTTGGCGCGGAAGGTGTGCGCGACGCCCATCACCTCCTGCGGGCCCGCCAGCGTGCGGTGCGACTGCAAGTAGCCGAGCGTCCACCGTGCGGGCAGGTCCGGCGCGCCCGAGATGCGGGCATACTCGCGCATGATCGTGCGCGGGTCCTCGGAGCGGACGACGAAGACGTCGAGCGGCCCGGGCGTGTCGGCGTGGGGCGTGAAGACCCCCTGCGTGCCGGTGAGGTCGAACCAGCCGTAAGGCTGTTGGATGAACATCGCCCAGCCGTCCGTGCCGATCATCCACTGGACCGGGACGCGGGTACCGTGCGTCGCGAGGTGGTAGCCGCCCTGGCCATTCTCCATGCGCTCGATGGAGTCGAGCCGGTCGAGCTGGGGGCCGCCCTCGCCGAGCCCGTAGAGCGGTCCCTCGGGGAGCAGGAACCTCATGCTCCCGTTCTCACCGCTCAGCGTCAGCCGCTGGACCGGGCGCCGATCGGCCGTCTCCACGTGGATGGTCGGCGGTGCGTCGGTGAAGCGCACGAGCAGGTCGCCGGCCTTCACGTGGCCGAAGGCCGAGAGGTCGCGACCGCTCGCCACGACGCTGCCCTCGTCGTCCTTCACGAGCGCGCCGGTGAAGGGGAGGGGGAGGGGCGAGCGGTTCTCGATCGGGCGCAGCGTGAGGCGGACCGTGACCGCACTGAGCGACGCGACGGCCAGCTCCACGGGCCGGCCGGCGACGACGATGTCGGACGCGAAGCCGCGCAGGGTGCCGCGTGCGAGCGCCAGCCCGGCGCCGGCGGCGCCGAGCCGCTTGATCGCGTCGCGTCGGGAGATGACGGGATCGTTCATGGGGTGGCGGTGGCGAGGGAAGGGGCCGGCCAATATAGAAGGCTCCTCCCGTTCCCGCTGCGTCGGCCCGCCGTGCCGCCGTCGACGCTCCGGCCCGAGCTCAGTCCTTCGCCCGGTCGATGTAGTCGCCGGTGTTCGGGTTGACCCGGACGCGGTCCCCTGCCGAGAGGTACTCGGGCACGGTCACCGTCACGCCGTTGGAGAGCGTGGCAGCCTTGTTCGATCCGCTCTTGGTCGCGCCCTTCATCACCGGCGCCGTCTCGGTGATCTCGAACGTCAGGGCGTTCGGCAGGTCGATCGCCACCGGGGCTCCCTCGTAGAACTCCGCCACGATGTGCAGCCCCTCCGTCACCCAGGGAGCGGCGTCTCCCAGCGTCTCCTCGTCGAGCTCGTACTGGTCGTAGGTCGCGGTGTTCATGAAGTGCAGCACGGGGCCGGCCCTGTACAGGAACTCGAGCTCGCGCGTCTCCAGGGAAGCCAGATCGATGCTGTCGGCCGCGCGGAAGCGGTGCTCCACGGTCGTGCCCGACCGGAGCTTGCGCAGCCTGGCATGCACCATCGCCCGCAGGTTGCCCGGCGTGTGGTGGTGGAAGTCGATGACGCGGCAGGGCTCGCCATCGAACATGATGGCCATGCCGCGGCGGATCTGGGTGGCGGGGATGGACATACGGGTGCGTCCGTGACGATGGTGGAGCGGAAAGCTAGCGACGCGGAAGTCCGTCGTGGAAGTGTCGGAGGAGGTCGTGGCGGTCGCGTGCGCCGTCCGGGCATCATGATGATGTGCGATGATGCACGTACCGCGATGCCATGGTGTCGCCTCGGCCGACCCGCCGGCTCCGGGGGGCCCGACGCTCCCGTCACCTGGGAGCGGCAGAGGGTGTGGGGGCCGCTGGGCCGCGGGTTGACCTACCCATGGGCGGGTCGGATCAACTACGGACCCACGGCGCGGAAATCTCCCGATTGAATGAGGGCTTTGCTGCGGGGAAATTCCTCACGGTCGGCAGCACGACGGTCTGGTCAGGATGAACTTCCGGAGCCCATGGTGATCACGCGTCTTCGTCGCCTGCGTCAGAGTCCCGCCATCCGGGCACTGGTGCGCGAGCATCAGGTCCTCCCGCGCCACCTCGTCCTGCCCCTCTTCGTCACGGAGATCGAGTCCGAGCCCACCGAGGTGCCCTCGATGCCGGACGTGTTCCGGTGGCCGGTGGACCGCCTCGGCGAGGTGGCCGCAGAGGCGCGCGACGCGGGCGTCGGCGCGGTGCTTCTCTTCGGGATTCCTTCGGACAAGGACGAGCACGGCAGCCAGGCCTCGGCGGACGACGGGATCGTGCAGCAGGCGGTGCGCCGGCTGCGCGCGGACGGGTTCGACGGCGTCGTCATCACGGACGTGTGTCTGTGCGAGTATACCGACCACGGGCACTGCGGCCTCCTCGACGCCGCCGGCCACGTGCTCAACGATCCGACGCTCGAGCGCCTGGCGGACACGGCGGTGTCCCATGCGAGGGCGGGCGCGGACATCGTCGCGCCCTCCGCGATGATGGACGGGCAGGTCGCGGCGATCCGCGGCGCGCTCGACGCCGAGGGCCTCGAGAACGTTCCGATCCTCTCGTACTCGGCCAAGTACGCGTCCTCGTACTACGGTCCGTTCCGGGATGCGGCCGACGGCGCTCCGCGCTTCGGCGACCGCCGCAGCCACCAGATGGATCCGGGCAACGGGCGGGAGGCGATGCTGGAGCACGTCGTCGACGTGACGGAAGGCGCCGACATCCTCATGGTGAAGCCGGGCCTCGCCTACCTCGACGTCGTGCGCCGCACGCGCGAGGAGTTCCCGCACCATCCGCTGGCCGTCTACAACGTCAGCGGCGAGTACAGCATGGTGAAGGCGGCTGCCCAGCGCGGGTGGATCGACGAGCGCTCCGTCGTGCTGGAGACGCTGACCGCGTTCCGTCGCGCCGGCGCGGACATCGTGCTCACCTATCACGCGCTCGACGCAGCGGGGTGGCTCGCCGATGAGCTCTGACGCGCCGGTGGTCACCCTCGGCCACTTCTCCACGTACCGCTTCACGCCTCGGTTCTGGGAGCTCGGCGGCGACGAGCGCCGCGCGCGCGCGGGCGCCTGGCTCGAGGGACTCGGCGAGCCCGCGGACGTGGCCCACCTGTACCTGGTGCGGGGCCTGGAGTCCGTGGCGGACGTCCTGGTGTGGAGCACGGTGCGGATCCCCGAGCCGGGGGATGCGGGAGCGTTCTTCACCGCGAGGTCGGCGGCGGAGAACCGCCACCGCGACGTGTTGGAGCCGGTCCACGCCCTCTGGGGTATCACGCGGCCGTCCGAATACAGTCGCAGCGAGCGCTCAGCGCAGGAGATCGATCCACTGGCGGCGGAACGTTCGCCCTACCTCGTGATGTATCCGTTCACCAAGACCGCGGAGTGGTACCTCCTCGGACGGGACACCCGCCAGGGCATGATGAACGAGCACATCCGCATCGGGAAGCAGTTCCGGGAGATCACCCAGCTGCTGCTCTACGCGTTCGGGCTCCAGGACCACGAGTTCCTGGTGGTCTACGAGACCGACGACCTCGCGCTCTTCTCGCGTCTGGTCTACGACCTGCGCGACACCGAGGCGCGGCGCTACACGAAGGCCGACACGCCGCTGCACGCGGGGGTCCTGCTGGATCCCGCGCGCTGGCTGGAGACGCTGGCATGAGCGAAGCGGCCATGGAGGTCTTCGTCCTGGGAAGCAGCCAGTCCGTGGCCTCCGCCCACGAGCGGGAGCTCCTGCACGTGGACCTGGACGAGATGTACGAGGCGCTCTCCGACCTCCTCGACCGGGACATCCTCGACGAGGCGGTGCCTCTGGCGACGTGCGGGCGGCTGGAGGTGTACGCCGCGAGCAGCCGGCCGGAGCATGCGCTCAGGGCGCTGCGGCTGCTGCTGGCACGGCGCACGGGCATCGCCCCCGACCGGATCGCCGAACACTCGTACGTCCACTCGGGGCACGACGCCGTGGTGCACCTCTTCCGCGTGGCCTCGGGGCTGGACTCCGTCGTCTACGGGGAGGCGCAGATCATCGGGCAGGTGAGGGACGCGCTCGAGGATCCCCGCACGCGCCGCACCGCGGGACCGCTGCTGCTCAGGCTCTTCCAGAACGCGCTGGCCGCCGGCAAACGGGTGCGCACGACGACGGGGATCGGCCGCGGGGCCGTGTCCCTGGCGGGCGCGGCGCTGCAGCTCCTGCGGAGCCGCGTCGGCCCGCTGGAGCCGCTCTCGGCGACCGTGCTGGGAGCGGGCGACACCGGCGTGCTCATGGCGCGGCTGTTGCGCAAGGAGGGGCTGCGCCGCCTCACCGTGGCGAACCGCACCCTCGAGAACGCCGAGCGGGTCGCCCAGGAGCTGGGCGGCAGGGCGACCGGGCTCGACGACCTCGTGGGCCTCGTTCGCGACGCGGACATCGTCGTCGGCACGGTGGCGGACCGCTTCGACCTGGTGACACCGGCCCTCGTGGCCGCGCCCCTGGCCGAGGCACCGGCTCGCGACCGCTACTTCGTGGACCTCGCCCATCCGCGCAACTTCGACCCGGCCCTCTCCGAGCTTGCCGGCGTGCACCTCGTGGACCTGCAGGAGGTCTTCGAGAACGTCGAGGAGGCGCGCGAGGCCCGCGAGGCGGAGACGCCACGAGCCGAGGCGATGGTGGCGGAGGACGCGGACGCGTTCATCAAGTGGATGCGCACGCGCGGATCGGCCGCGGTGCTGAAGGCGGTTCGCGAGCAGGTGCTCGAGAAGGCGCGCGCGGAGGCCGAGCGCCACGCCCGCGGCCGCAGCGCGGAGGAGCGCGAGGACGTGCTGCGTCTCGCCCAGTCTCTGGCGCGCTCGCTGCTGCACGCGCCGACCGTGGCGCTGCGGGACGCGGATCCGACCGACGCGGAGGGCCGCAAGCTCCTGGAGAGCGCGACGTCGCTGTTCGGCGTCGAGCCGAACGGCAACGGGCATTCCGGGCGCCCGTGAAGCGCCTGCGGCTCGGCACGAGAGGCTCGCTCCTGGCGCTCGCGCAGTCCCGCGGGATCGCGTCCGCGCTCCAGGCAGCCCATCCCGGCGTCTCCGTCGAGCTCGTGGAGATCCACACGTCGGGGGACCGCATCCGGGACGTGCCCCTCGGCCCCCATCTGGGCCAGGCCTTCTTCACCAAGGAGATCGAGGATGCCCTGCTGGAGGGGCGCATCGACCTGGCCGTGCACTCGTGCAAGGACCTGGCGAGCACACTCCCGGACGGCCTCGAGCTGGGTGCCCTGCCCGTCCGAGAGGATCCCCGTGACGCGCTCGTCAGCCGGGGCGCGCGGCTCGCGGAGCTGCCCGCCGGGGCGCGCGTGGGCACGTCGAGCCCGCGCCGGCGGAGCTTCCTCGGCCGGGCGCGCCCCGACCTCGTGATCCAGGAGCAGCGTGGCAACGTCCCTACCCGTGTGAGGGCCGTCGACGAAGGCAGGGCGGACGCCGTCGTGCTGGCCGTGGCCGGGCTGAAGCGCCTGGACCTCGCGGACCGCATCGTCGAGATCCTCGATCCCGACGTCGTTCTGCCCGCGGCTGCCCAGGGAGCCCTTGCCATCGAGATCCGCGCGGACGACGCGGCCACGGCCGCGGCGGTCTCCGGGCTGGACGATCCCGATACCCGGGCCGAGGTGAGCGCCGAGCGCGCCTGTCTGCGCCGGCTCGCCGCGGGATGCCAGGCCCCGGTGGGCGTCCTGGCGCGCGTCTCGGAGCATGGCCTGAGCGTGCGGGCCGCCGTCGCCTCACCCGCCGGCATCGTCCAGGCGAGGGAGGACGGTGCGGCGGAGGACGCGGACGGGCTCGGCGTCGCGGTGGCCGACGGCCTCCTCGCCGGGCTCGGCCTGGCGTCCCTCGAGGGGATCGCCTGGGCCGGTGCCCCGGCGCGGCGGCGGAGCGCGGGCTGATGGGTCGGCTGGACGGCCGGGTGGTCGCCACCACCCGGGCGGGAGATGCCGACGACTCCCTCGTCCGGCTGCTGGAGGCGGAGGGTGCCCGCGTCCTCGTGTGGCCGACGCTCGTCCTCGAGGGTCCGGCCGATCCCCGCCCGCTGCGCATCGCCGCCCGTGCCCTGGGTGACTACGACTGGGTCGTGTTCACGAGCGCGAGAGCGGTGCCCGCGCTCGCGGAGATGGCGGGGGTTCCCGCAGAAGGCACCCGGATCGCCGCGGTCGGGGAGGCGACGGCCGCGGCGCTCGACCAGGAGGGCTGGGCCGTCGACGTGCTCGGGACGGGCGAAGGGGCGCACGCGCTGGTGGAGGCCATAGCGGCGCGCGCGTCGCTCCACGGCGCCCGTGTGCTCTTTCCGGCGGGCTCGCTCGCCCGCCCGGTGGTGGAGCAGGAGCTGAAGGCACTGGGCGCCCGTGTGGACCGAGTGGAGGCGTATCGGACACGCCAGACGCCGCCGGATGCGCACAAGGTGCGTATGGATCTTCGTCGGGGAGTGGACGTCGTGACGTTCGCGAGCCCCTCGGCCGTGCACGCCCTCGCGGAGTCGCTCGACGGCGACCTCGCACGGGCGCTCCAGGGTGTCGGCGTGGCCGCGGTCGGCCGCACGACCGCCGAATCGCTGGGGGACCTGGGCGTGCACGGCGTGGAGGTCGGCGCCGGAGGCGGCATGGGCGGCCTCGTGGACGCGTGCGTCCGGGTGGCCGGGCGTGCGGAGGAGGGCGGCCGTGGCTGAGGTGCCTACGCTTCTGGAGCGTACCTGCCGCGGGCAGCGCGGTCCGCGTCCCCCGATCTGGATCATGCGCCAGGCGGGGCGCTATCTGCCGGAGTATCGCGAGATGCGGAAGCGGGTGGACTTCGGCACTGCCACCCGCACGCCCGAGATCGCCGCGCGTCTCACGCTCCAACCCGTGGAACGCTTCCCGCTGGACGCGGCCATCCTGTTCAGCGACATCATGACGCCGCTCGAGGGGATGGGCGTGGCCCTCGAGTACGCGCCCGGCCCCGTGCTGCGCCAGCCGATCCGTGCTCCGGAGGGCGTCCGCGCGCTGCATCCGCTGGATCCGGAGGAGGGCACGCCGTTCGTCCTCGAGGCGCTCGGGCTCGTGCGGGCGGAGCTCCGGCCCGAGGTCGCGCTGATCGGCTTCGCCGGCGCGCCGTTCACGCTCTTCTGCTACCTGGTCCAGGGCGCGGGATCGAAGGACTTCGCGGAGGCGCGCATCTTCCTTCGCCGGGAGCCGGAGGCGTCCGTCGAGCTGCTCGGGCTGCTGGGCCGGGCGATGGCCCGCTACCTCGTCGCCCAGGCGCGCGCGGGGGCCGACGTCCTCATGCTGTTCGACTCGTGGGTGGGGCTGCTCGGCCCGGAGACGTACCGGCGCTTCGTCCTGCCGGTCCTGCGGGACACGGTCGCGGCGCTGCGCGCCGAGGTGGACCGGCCCGTGATCTACTTCGCCCAGGGCGCGTCCACGCTGCTCGGGGAAGTAGCGGAGATCGGGGCCGACGTGGTCGGAATCGACTGGACGCTGCCGCTGTCGCGTGCCGTGCGGGATCTCGGGGGTGGCGTCGTGCTGCAGGGCAACCTGGATCCGGCCGCGCTGTTCGCACCGCGGAAGGAGCTGGCCGCCGCCGCGGACCGGGTTCTGGCCGAAGGGGCTTCGGCCGCGGCCCACGTCTTCAACCTCGGCCACGGAATCCACCCCGCCACGGATCCCGATCGGGTGGCGTTCCTGGTGGACCACGTCCGCGAGCGATCGTTGGAGGCCGTATCCTGACCGGGGTGCTGGTGTTGAACTTCGGTGAGCCGGAAGGCGCGGGCCTGGAGGAGGCCACGGCCTACCTCGAGCGCATCTTCCTGCAGAACGCGAGCCTCGAGGGCCACGCCGACGAGGCGGCCGCGGCGCGGGCGCGCCAGCTCGCCGACGCCCGCGCGCCGGGCCTCTTGGACACGTATCGCGCCATCGGTGGCTCGCCGCTGAACGCGCAGGCGAGCGCGCAGGCCCGGGCCCTCGCGCGCTCTCTCTCGGCACGGCGGCCGGAGGTACGCGTCTACTCAGCGTTCCAGTTCACCGATCCCTCCGTCGTCGAGACGGCGGCCCTCGCGCGCGCCGACGGAGTCGACACCCTGGTGGCGCTCCCCGTCTATCCGATGTGCGGGTACTCGACGACCGTGGCGGCGATCGACGACGTGCGCGCCGCGCTCGACCGGCTGGCCTGGGCGCCGCGGCTGCTCGCCGTAGGCGGGTGGCACCGGCATCCCGACTACCTCGCCATGCGCGTGGACGGCATCCGCGCGTTCGTCGCGGAGCGGGGCCTCGATCTCGGGGATGCGGACACCCTGCTCTATTTCTCGGTGCACGGTACGCCCGTCCGCTACCTCGAGCGCGGCCGGTACGACCGCTACGTGTTCGAGCACTGCCGCGACGTGGCCCGGGAGCTCGGGGTCGACCGCTACGGGGTCGGCTTCCAGAACCACGTCAACCGGCGCATCGCGTGGACCCAGCCCGACAACGAGGACGCCATCCGCGCCCGCGGGGAGCGCCGCCTCGTGGTGGTCCCCATCTCGTTCATGCACGAGCAGTCGGAGACGCTCGACGAGCTCGACGTGGAGGTGCGCGCGTTTGCGGAGAGCGTAGGCAAGGAGTTCCACCGCGTTCCGGTTCCCCATGACGACGCGCGCTTTCCACGCCTGCTCGCGGATCTCGTCTCTCGCGCCCTGGCCGACGATCCGGGCTCCGACGGTCTGTTGTCGCGCTGCCGGTGCTGCCCGCTGGACGGCGCATGGTGCACGAACGGGGACCGCGAGCTGCCCACGAGCCCGTATGCGCCGGCCGGGACGGTCTGAGGCGGAGCGGTCCGTGACGCTCGGCCGCAAGGCGGACGCATGATCGCGGTGGTCGGTGCGGGCATCACCGGGCTGGCGCTGGGCCACGAGCTGCAGCGCCGGGGTGCCGACTTCGTCGTGCTCGAGGCGGCGGCTCGCCCCGGGGGCGTGATCCGGAGCGCGCGCGTCGACGGCCGGATCCTCGAGTGGGGACCGCAGCGCACGCGGCTGACGTCCGCGATGCAGGATCTCGTGGACGAGCTCGGGCTGCGCGACGAGGTCGTCACGGCGCCGGACGGGCTGGACCTGTTCGTCTATCGCGGTGGCCGCCTGCGGCGCGTACCGTTCTCGGCGGGCGCGTTCCTCGCGTCGGATGTCGTGAGCACGGCGGCCAAGCTGCGCATGCTCCTGGAGCCGCTCACCGGTCCGGCGGACCCCGAGGAGCGGGTCGCGCACTACTTCACGCGCAAGGTGGGGCGCGAGATCTACGAGACGCTCGTCGCGCCCCTGTATGGCGGCCTGTACGCGTCGGATCCCGCGGACATGGTGGTCGGGCTCTCGCTCGGGCACGTGCTGCGGGAGTTCGGCATCCGCAGGAGCCTCGTGCTTCCGCTGCTGCGCCGGGGGGGACGCATCCGGCCGCCGGCGCCCCTCTCGTTCCGTGAGGGTCTGCAGACGCTCCCGCTGGCGCTGGCGGACGCGCTCGGGGACCGCCTGCGCCTGTCCCGACCCGTACGGGCGCTGCGACCGTGTGGCTCGGGGTGGGCGGTGGATCTCGACGGCGAGGCCCTCGAGGCCGAGCACGTCGTCCTGACCGTGTCTGCGCCGGCGGCCGCCGGCCTCCTCGCTCCGGTGGCTCCCGCGGCCGCGGCCGCATTGCGCGCGCTCACGTACAACCCGCTCGCCGTGGTGCACCTCGACGCCGAGACTCCGTTGCGCGGGCTCGGCTTCCAGGTCGCGTTCACCGAGGATCTCGCCCTGCGGGGCGTGACGTTCAACGACTCGCTGTTCGGGCGCCGGAACGTCTACACGGCCTACCTGGGCGGAGCGCGCCGCAGGGACGTGACGAGCCTGTCCGATCAGAGGCTGGAGACACTCGCGGTGGACGAGTTCCGGCTCTGCACCGGCTACGAGGCGCGACCGCTCGCGGTCGAGCACGAGGCGATGCCCGCGTGGGACGTCTCGTGGAAGGCGCTCGAGGGCTTCAGGGTGCCCGAGGGGATCCACGTGGTCGCCAACTGGGCCAGCCGGCCGGGTATCCCCGGCCGGCTGGTGGACGCGCGAAGGACGGCGCGGGTGCTGGCGGGTGCTCCGGACTCAGAGGACCGGAAGCGCGAGCCCGTGTGAGCGGGCCCGGCGCGCGAAGTACTCCGCGACGGGCTCCGCCTCCCCTGCCTCGACCATCCGCTGGTAGCGCACCGGTACGTGCGCGCAGAACGGCTCGGCCTCGAGGGGATCGCCGGTGACCGCGTAGGCCCGCGCGCGGCTGCCGCCGCACACCGGGAGGTACTCGCACACCGAGCACTTGCCCTTGAAGAGGGAGCGGTCGCGAAGCCGGCGGAAGAGGGGCGCGTTCCTGTACGTGTCCACGAGGTCGTGCGTGCGCATGTTCCCGGCGGACTCGGGCAGGAAGCCGGAGGGGAAGATGTCCCCCACGTGGCTCACGAACAGGAAGCCGTCGCCGTCGTTCACTCCCCGGGCGCGCCCGATCCCGTCGGTGAGCGAGCTGGCGACTCCGTCGGTCAGGACGTCCGTGGCTTCGGCGCGCATGCCCGCGCGCCGCTCCTCCACCTTGCGCTGGAGCACGACCCGGTTGTACTGCGGCGCCGCCGTGGCCTTGATGTCGAAGGGGACGGTCTTGGAGAGATCGTACAGCTCGTTGAAGACCCGCTCGAACGCCTCCGCTCCCGCCACGTCCTCCGGGCGCGCGCGCCCCATCGGCACGAGGAAGAACACCTCCCAGAAGACGATGCCGAGCTCCGACAGCAGGTCGGCCATCACGGAAAAATCGTTCACGTTGTGGCGGGCGACCACCGTGTTGACCTGCGTCGACATCCCGATCTCTCGTGCGGTGCGCAGGATGCGCAGCCCGTGCTCGAAGGAGCCCTGCACCCGGCGGAACTCGTCGTGCACCTCGGCCGTCGGACCGTCGAGGCTGACGGCGAGGCGCGCCATGCCTGCGGCGTGCAGCTCCCGCATGCGCTCCTCGGAGCAGAGCGACGTCGTTGCGGGCGTGATGGCCATGTGCAGCCCGAGGTCCACGCCGTACCGGGTCAGCTCGACGATGTCCGGGCGCTTGAGCGCGTCTCCTCCCGAGAACACGAAGACGATCGGGCCGAAGCGGCGCACGTCCTCGAGCAGCTTCTTGGCTTCCGCAGTGGTGAGCTCGTCGGGATGGCGAAGGGGCTGGGCCTCGGCGCGGCAGTGCTTGCACGCGAGGTCGCAGGCCTGGGTCGTCTCCCAGATGACCAGGAACGGCGCTTCGGCGAAGTCCTTCGGCATGCCCGGGTGTCCGCCGCCATGGCCGTGCGGGTGGCCTGCGGAACGTGCGTGTCCTCCGGGATGTCCGTTGCCGTTCGGGTGCGGGTGCGGCATGGTCTCGATCTCCGCGCGGGCCGTTCGGACCCCCTCGGGTCCGTTCACCCTTCAAAGGTGCAGCGTACGGATCCGGCGGGCTGTGGGGGGGCGGACGCCCGCACGCGTAGGGAAGGCTCCCCCGCGGCATCCGTAATGTCCGGGATGGTGGCGTCGGGCGGGACGACCCGCCACGGTTGCACGCCCCCGGCAGGGCCCCCACGTTGAATCGCTTTTCGTTCGACCCTGATCGCACAACCCTTGTCGGAGATCCCAATCATGGTATGGCGCGCGCATCGCAGTCTCCTCCCGCTGATCGGCTTCCTGGCCGTGATGCTGGTGGGCCTGGCCGTCGGCACGCCGGTCGCGGCACAGCAGAAGCGTGTCCTGACCGACGCCGACTACAACCGGGCCGTCAAGTTCCTCGGTCCCAGCCTGGCCGGCGACGTGATCGGCGGGCGCGTGGAGGCCCACTGGCTCCCCGGCGACCGCTTCTGGTACCGGAGCCAGACCCCGAGCGGCTACGAGTTCGTGCTCGTGGATCCGCGACACAAGTCGAAGAAGCCCGCCTTCGACCACGCGAAGCTGGCGGCCGCCCTGTCGAGCGCGACCGGCGAGACCTACAGCGCGTACCATCTCCCGTTCCAGGCGATCGGGCTCTCGGCCAACCTGCGGGACGTGTCGTTCAACGTGGCGCACCACGGCTACGAGTGCGCGGTGTCGGGCGCCTCGTGCAAGCAGCTCCCGGACACCGTGACCGGCCTGACCCAGCGGCCCGAGGGCCGCATGGCCTTCTTCATGATGCGCGGTCGGGCACCCATGTCGTCCGACGGAAAGCCTCTCAACGTGTCGCCGAACGGGCAGTGGGGCGTCTTCATCCGCGACTGGAACCTGTGGGTGCGGAACATGCAGACCGGCGAGGAGCGCCAGCTCACGACGGACGGGGTGAAGCATTTCGGATACGCGACGGACAACGCCGGATGGACGCACAGCGACCGCGCCATCGTGAAGTGGTCTCCGGACTCGAAGTGGGTCGCGACGCAGCAGCAGGACGACCGCCACGTCGGCATGATGTACCTGGTCGAGACCCGGGTCGGCCATCCCAAGCTGCTCGCCTGGAAGTATCCGCTCCCGGGCGACAGCGTCGTCTCCATGATCCATCCGGTCGTGATCAACGTGGAGACCGGGAAGATGGTGCGCCTCAAGATGCCGGCCGAGTACCACCGGGCGACGCTCGAGGACAACCTCAACATGCAGGACTACCAGTGGGATCCGGACGACTCGCACCTCGCCCTGGTTTCGACGTCGCGCTACCACAAGTCGGCGACGCTCAAGGTCGCGGACCTGGCGACCGGCGACGTCCGCACGGTCTACGAGGAGACCGTCCCCACTCAGTACGAGTCCGTGACGGGGTGGCGGGTGCTGTGGCCCACGCACGAGTTCATCTGGTACTCGGAGCGCACGAACTGGGGCCAGCTCTACCTGTACGACCTGAACACGGGCAAGCTGAAGCGGGAGATCACGTACGGTGAGGGTCCGGTCATCTCGATCGCGCGGCTCGACCCGAAGACCCGCACGATCTGGTACGGCGCCGACGGACGCGCGCCGGGCAATCCGTACTTCACGCACTACTACCGCATCGGGCTGGACGGCGGCAAGCAGGTCTCCCTGACTCCCTCCGACGGCACGCACGAGATCCAGATCTCGCCGGACGGGCGCTACCTGGTGGACACGTACTCCACGCCGGAGGATCCGCCCGTGGTCGACGTGCGCAACCGCGACGGGAGGTTCGTGATGCAGGTCGAGAAGGCCGACATCTCGAAGCTGCTCGCGACGGGCTGGAGGCCTCCGATCCAGATCGAGGTCAAGGCGCGCGACGACTCCACCAACCTGTGGGGCCTCATGTGGGTGCCGACCGACCTCGATTCCACGGCGGTCGCGAAGTACCCGATCGTCAACAACGGCTATCCCGGCCCGCAGTCCGGGAGCGTGAGCCGGTGGAGCTTCACGGCGGCGAGCGGTGACCACCAGGCGATGGCGGAGCTCGGCTTCGTCGTGGTGTCGATCAACGGCATGGGCACGCCCGACCGGTCGAAGTCGTTCCACGACAAGTGGTACGGTGCGATGGGCCGGGACAACACGCTGCCCGATCAGGTGATCGGCATGAAGGAGTTGGCCCGGAAGTACCCGTACATCGACATCGACAAGGCGGGGATCTGGGGGCACTCGGGCGGCGGGTTCCTGACCGCCGACGCGATGTTCCGCTACCCGGACTTCTTCAAGGTCGGGTGGGCCGAGTCGGGCAACCACGACCAGCGCGACTACGAGGACGACTGGGGGGAGCGCTACCAGGGTCAGCTCATCCGCAAGGACGGCACGGACAACTACGCGCCCGAAGCGAACGAGGATGTCGCGCGGAACCTGAAGGGTCACTTGATGATCACGTTCGGCACGAACGACGACAACGTGCCGCCTTACAACTCGCTGCTCGTGATCGACTCGCTGATCCACGCGAACAAGAACTTCGACATGATCGCGCTGCCGAACGAGCACCACGGCTACGCGGACGACTCGAACTACATCATGCGGCGCCGCTGGGACTACTTCGTGCGGTATCTGATGGGGGCGATCCCCCCGCACGAGTACCAGATCGAGACGCCGGAGCCGCGGTTCTGACGTAGCGAGCGATGCACCCGTGGGGGGCGGCGGCCGCCGCCCCCCACGGGGCGCGACCGGGTGGGGTCGGCAGCACGATCGGGGAGCCTCACGAGGAGGATCGAGGGGCGGGCCCTCCTGCCCGGTGCAGCAGGTCGACTCGACGCCGTGCGGATACGAGCCGCACCAAGCGAGCGGCCCTACGATGCACCTCGCTGCAGGCGCCTACGCGAGCGCGACGGTCCGCTTCGGCACGGGGATCCGGTAGGGACGCCGCGAGCCGGCCCTACTCCGGAACCTTCTTCGCTCCTGATTCGCCCGGACCGGGCGATCGGCTCACGCCCCTCAGGTGAACCCGCCGGTCCCGCAGCCGCCCCGCGCCGCCCCGGACGCGTACCCGCCCCCCGATCGGCCGCCGGCGATCACGTTCACGGTCGTGAAGGCGCGCTCGACGTTCTGTGAGGCGCACTTCGGGCACTTCCGCCCTTCACCGGCGGAGTACGCGGATATGGAGAGGCGCACGTCGAAGGACGCGCCGCAGTCCTGGCAGACGAAGTCGTAGCTCGGCATAGGAAGTGAATGATAGACGGATCGCGAGGGTATGGAAGGGACCCCGCTCAGCGACGGACGCCTCCGCCACCGGAGATCGCGTGTACCCGGTGCGCCGCGATCGCGCCCCAGACGGCGTCCAGCCACCGGAACAGTCCGCCCGGGCAGCCCTTCGTGTCCGGGTAGCGGGCCGCGCGTACCCAGGCGTTCCGGAACGAGGAGGCCGGGCCGAACCGGCAGTCGGCGCCGTAGGCCGAGCCCGTGGAGGGGTCGTACCGTACCCGGCGCACCCCGGGCGGCGGCACCCAGGCCAGGGTGTCGTCCCCTTCCTCCTCCTGCACCCTCCGGATCCACCGCCCCCACACGGGTCCCGCCAGGCTCCCGCCGTCACCGTACCGGGCAATCGTGCGCGGCTGGTCGAATCCGATCCACACGCCGGCGGCGAGCTGGGGCGTGAGGCCGATGAACCAAGCGTCCTTCACGCCGTTCGTGGTGCCCGTCTTGCCGGCGGCCGGTCCGTCGTAGCCTGTGGCTCGCACGGGGCGCGCCGTACCCCGGTCGACGACGGCCCGCATCGCGTCGAGCACGACGAAGCTCGTCGCGGGCGAGAGCACCCGGGTCTCCTCGGCGCGCGGATGGTGCTGCCACAGGATCCTTCCGCTGCTGTCCTCGATGCGCTCGATCAGATAGGGCCGCACCCGCAGCCCGCCATTGTCGAAGACGGCGTAGGCGGCGGTCATGTCGAGCAGAGACGCGTCGAAGCTGCCGAGGAACGTCGAGGGGACCCGCGGGATCGGGCTGTCGATACCCATCTCCTCCCCGATCTGCCGTACCGGTCCCACGCCCACGGACAGGCCGAGGTGCACGGCCGCGCGATTCGAGGAGTGGATGAGCGCCTCGCGGATCGGCATGATCGTGTCGTGCACGTGGTCCCTCGGCGTCCAGACGCCGTCGTGCACGGGCACCGAGATCGTGTCGGAGGAGACGAGGTCGAGGATCCCGCGCCCCCGCTCCAGGGCCGCCGCCACGAGCAGGGGCTTGACCAGCGAGCCCACCTGGCGGTGCGCCTCGGAGACCCTGTCGAACTGCGACTCCTGGTAGTCCCTGCCCCCGATCCAGGCACGCACCGCCCCGGTGCTCGGATCGAGGGCGACGGCCGCTCCCTCGATCGGGCCGCCGCTGTCGGGTCGGGGGACGGATCCGTACCGGCCGGCCTGGATGGCGGCGAGCTGGCGCCGGAGGGCGATCCGCCCCTCCCGCTGGATCACGGGATCGAGCGTCGTGAAGATCCGCAGCCCCGGCCGATCGGCGAGGTCGGGCGCAACCCGGCCGATGGCCCTCTGCACGGCCGCGGTGGCGTACGTAGGGAGGTCGTGGCGTGGGCGCTCCGCCACGGTACGGAGCGGCTCGCGCTCGGCCGCCGCGGCAGCGCTACGGCTCACCACTCCCTCGTCGGCCAGCACGCGGAGAACGAGGTCTCTGCGGCGCACGGCCCGGTGCGGGTGGCGCCTGGGCTGATACAGCTCCGGGGCGGGGGTCATCCCGACCAGCGTCGCGATCTGCGCGAGGTCCAACGAGTCGGCGCTCACCCCGAAGTAGTCGCGGGCCGCGGCGTCGACGCCGTAGACGCCGTCGCCCAGGTAGATGGAGTTCAGGTAGAGATCGAGCACGCGGCGGTGCCCGAGCCGGCTCACCAGGATCGGAGCGGTGCGCGCCTCGACGATCTTGCGGCGCCATCGCCCCATCCTGTCGAGAGAGGCTCCCCAGAGGGTCCGGACGAGCTGCATGGGGATCGTGCTCGCGCCCTCCTCGATCCGGCCCGTGCTCAGGTCCAGCGCCGCCGCGCGCACGATGCCGCGCAGGTCCACGCCGTCGTCGCTCCAGAAGCGGCGGTCCTCGACTCCCACCCACGCCGCCCCGAGGTCGTGCGGAAGCCGGTCCGGGGGCAGAGACCACCGCAGGGGGCCGTCCACGTCGGCGAGGTGGTGCCCGAAGCGGTCGTAGATGTGGAGAGCCTCCGGGAGGGCGGCTCCGGCGCGCAGGCCGGACAAGGTCACGCACGGGACGCCGGGCACGCACGTGACCGAGAGCCAGCGGGTGATGAGGGTCAGGAGCAAGAGGAACAGCGCCGCGCCCGTCAGGGACGCGGACGCCTCCCGGTGGGGAGCGGCGTAGGCCCGTGTGGCGAGGGACCGGAGCGCGCTTCGAATGCTCGACCTCATCGCCTTTCCTCCCCTGAACGAATCGTGCCAGACTCCGTGGGGCGGGGACGATCAAGCCTCCGGCCGGACCGGGCGGACCGCCCGATCGTGGGACGCGGTGACGGCTCGGGTGGGCGGCCGATGTGACCGGCACGAGCGTTGCAGGGTCTTTAAGGCGTCGCCTCGCGGGGCGAACGCACCCTCAACCGACCGGAGAAACGAAGATGAAGGGAATCCGATGGCACTCCTCTGCCCGGTGGGGGCTTCCGGTGATGGGAGCCTGCCTGCTCGCGGCCGCATGCAGCAACACGTCGCCGACCTCGGTCCCGATGACGTCACGGATGTCCGTGTACCTGCGCGACGCCCCCGCCTCCGGGTCGGTGGACAGCGTCTGGGTCCAGATCAACGACGTCCAGCTGGTGGGGGACACCGGCAGCGTATCCGTGCTCACGGCGCCCACGGGGCTCATCAACGTCACGGCGCTCCGCGACACCGTGGCGACCCTGACCGCCGGCATGCAGGTGGACTCCGGCAGCTACAGCCAGGTGCGCTTCGTCCTGGGCGGCGCCGTGCTGGAGACGACGACGGGCGAGGTCTACACGATGGGTGGCGTGACTCCCCCGGACGGGCTCTCCTCGACCGGCACGCTGCAGTGCCCCAGCTGCGCGCAGAGCGGCCTCAAGGTGATCCTGCCCGGCTCCGTCCACGTCGGCATGGGGAGCGACAACGGCCTGCTGCTCGACTTCGACGTGAGCCAGAGCTTCGGCCACCAGGCCGGCAACTCCGGCATGTGGGTCATGCACCCCGTGATCCTGGGGGCCGTGGCGGCTCCGGGCACGATCAAGGGTGGAGGCGTGGGCGGAACGATCTCGGGCACGGTGGTCCTCGGCACGGACTCGGCCGGGAACGCGATCACGCTTCCCGTGTGCGGCCTCGACAGCGCGGTGGCGTCCTTGACGGACTTCGTTCCCACGGCAACCACCACGACCGTCACCGACTCGGCGGGCAACGACATCATGTTCTCCGGACAGACCGACTCCACCGGAGTCTTCAAGATCAAGGTGCCGACGTACGATACGTACTCCCTGGGCTTCACCGCGCAGACGCCGGTGGACTCCATGCAGCTCAACTGGCAGGCCACGGTCACTCCGGCGCAGGCCACGGTCGACTCCACGCAGGCCGTGGTCGACAGCGTGACCTACACGGTGACCGGGGTCACCTGCACGGCCGTGACGCCCTAGCGGTCGCCGGCCGTCGTCACGTCGGGACGCCCGAGTCCCGGACGGCAGAGGGGGGGCGGGCCATCCGTGCGCCCCCCCCCCGGGGTGCCCCGGCGCCCCCCGGCGGGGGGCGACTAAGTTTAATTTGTGTTGTGTGA
>JBJKSF010000178.1:0-8068 GCA_046704285.1 Longimicrobiales bacterium
ACGTTCGGCACGGCAGTGCTCGAGCGCGTGCTCGACACCGCCACACTCGGGATGATCGGGTTCGCTGCGGCGCTGCTCTCGGGTGTGCCCGGGTGGATCGTGGAGGTTTCGGGGGCGGCTGCCATTCTGGGCGCCGTCGCCGTCTGCCTGCTGGTGGCCGGCTCCGGTACCCCTTCCGGCCCCCCGGAGCGGGCCACCTCGGTCACCGAGGCATGCCGGTACGACGGCACCGCCATCGCCTCCAGACGCGCGCGCGCGCGGTCCGCCTCCGCCGCCGCGGCCGCGGGTGCGAGATCGAGCGTCTCCCCCGGCCCGGGCGGGACGACGTCCAGCTCCAGCTCGGTGCCGTGATCGAGGAGCCACGGATCGAAGTCGCCCCAGGCCGACTTCGCGGGGCTGTCGGGCCAGCGCGCCACGACCAGCTCGTCCCGGGCGCGGGTCGCCGCCACGTAGAGCAGCCGCACACGCTCCGCCTCTTCGAACCGCCGCTCGGCCTCCTCCTTCTCCTGCCATCCCCCGGGCCGCGCCAGCAGCGGGTCGTCTCCCCAGCCCTCGCGCGTCTGGCGCACGCACAGGTAGCCCACGGCCGTCCCGTCCGCGAGGCGCTCCGTGTGCGCGTCGGGCGGCCGCCGCCTGGCCTCCGACGGATCGGCCAGGACCACCACCGCAGCCTCCAGCCCCTTCGCCTGGTGCAGGTTCATGAGACGGACGACGTCGGGCCGCGCCGGCTCGAGCGGGGCCTCTGCCTCCCGCGAGTCCAGGGCGGCCAGGAGCGAGTCCAGCGCTCCGGGCAGTGAAGCGTCGCCCCCGAGCGCCGCAGCCCGCACGGCGTCCAGGGCATAGGCCAGCGCGCCGGCGCGGATGGAGCCCAGCTCACCGGCCGCCGCGAACGGCAGCAGGCCCAGACGGGTGACCGCACGAGCCACGAACACGTCCGCCGGCTCGCGGCTCGCCTCCCTCCACCACACATGCAGGTCGTGGAGCGCGCGCCGCACCTCCGGGTGACCACGCCGTCCGGGACGGACCACGTCGAACGAGCCGCCGTCCAGCCGGTGCGCGAGCAGCATCTCGTGGTCGAGGCCGAAGAAGAGACCCACCAGCGCGGCCACGACCTTCACGGGGTCCGTGGGATCGATCATGCAGCGGAGCAGCGCGATCAGCTCCTCCAACTCGAGCTCCATGCCCACCCCCGCGCCCGTCACCTGGATCGGGACGCCGCGGGCCTCGAGCGCCCTCGCGTACGAGGCGATGTTGCGACGGTTCCACGTGAGAATCAGGAAGTCCCCCGGGGTGCGCTCCCCTCTGTCCGTGCGTGCCCGGATCCAACTCGCCAGGCGCGCGGCGTCGTCCGCGGCGACCGCCGCGCGGGTACCTCGATCCGGGTACACGCCGTACCAGAAGACACCCTCGGAGGGGCGGGACCCGACGGGAGGGCGGGTCCGCAGAGGCTCGAAGCG
Organism: Longimicrobiales bacterium; assembly: GCA_046704285.1. GTDB lineage: Bacteria > Gemmatimonadota > Gemmatimonadetes > Longimicrobiales > Gaopeijiaceae > SZUA-318. Next base: position 1,458 of record JBJKSF010000178.1, read on the forward strand.
CGCCTGCTCCTCCGTGGGCTCGCGAGCGAACCGCTCCGGTGCGTCGAAGACCTCGTTCACGAGGTCGCCGATCCGCGGGCGGGACCGGAAGTTGGTCGTGAGCTCGAGCACGTCCCCGAAGCGTGCGAAGCGCCGCTTCACGAGCTCGTAGAGCTGGATGTCGGCGCGCCGGAACCGGTAGATGCTCTGCTTCGGATCGCCCACCACGAAGAGGCTCCCCGGCCGCGGCGTCACGTGTCGCCAGTCCGCCTCGCCCTCCGGGCCCTCTCCCTCCCCCGGCTCCGACGCGAGCAGGAAGACCACCTCCGCCTGGAGCGGATCGGTGTCCTGGAACTCGTCCACGAGGAGGTGCCGGTAGCGAGCGCCGAGCTCGGCGCGTGCCGTGGCGTTGTGACGCAGCAGGCGCGCCGACAGCATGAGCAGGTCCTGGAAGTCGAGCACGCCCGCCCGGCGCCGCTCGGCGGCGAACTCGTCCGCGGCCCCACGGGTCAACCGGATCGCCAGCGCGTACCGGTGCGCGTACCACCGATCCAGGAGGCTCCGCGCGGCGCCGCCGGGCGCCGAGAACCCGTTGACGCGGTCGCGCAGCGCGACGGCGGGCTTCTTGTCCCTCCATCGGTTTTGGATGATCGCGTGGTCCCTTCCGCTGGGCTTGCACAGCAGGGCGAGCGCCTCGAACAGCTCGGCAGGCTCACCCCATCCCGTCACGTCGCGCGTGAACGCGAGCGTGCGGAGCTTCTTCTGGAGGTCGTCCCAGCCCCGCTCGGGTGCGCGCGCCGGCATGAGCTCCAGGCCCTGGTCCAGGAGCGACTCCAGCTCGGCCCGCACCGCGCGGATCTCACCGGGAGGCGGGGGATCCTGCTCGGTCGTCGGATGGACCACGTCGGGGTTGTCGACCAGCCTCTCGAGGAGGCCGCCGAGCTCTCCCGGGCGGAGCCCCGCCGCCCTCAGCTCGTCGAGGATGGCGTCCCCGTCCCTCGCGAGGCGCTCCTGGTACGCCGCCCAGAAGCGGCGGCGCAGCTCGTCGCGGCGCTCCGCGGACAGCTCCTCGAACGCCGGGTCCAGCCCCACGTCGAGGGGTCGCTCGCGGAGGAGACGGGCGCAGAAGGCGTGGATCGTGCCGATGAACGCGCGATCGATGTCGTCGAGGGCCGAGCGCAGGCGGGTGCGGACCGGATCGAAGAGGTCCCCGGACTCACCCGCGGCTTCCGCGATGCGCGCCTCCAGCCCGGACTGGAAGCGCTCGCGCAGCTCACCCGCTGCCTTGCGTGTGAACGTGACGGCGGCGATCCGGTCGACGGTCGCGACTCCGGCCTCCACGAGCGCGACCATGCGGTGGACCAGCTCCGTCGTCTTGCCCGAGCCCGCGCCCGCCTCGATCAGGAGGTTCGTCTCCAGGTCCGAGCGGATGCGGCGGCGGGCCTCGTCGTCCGGGAGGGGGAGCGGGCTCACGCCGCGGCCGTTCTCAGAGCTCGCCCGACCGGTACACATCGCCGTTCTCCACGATCTTCGCGTCCTCGTAGGGAACGGCCAGCCGGCGGTACAGCTCGAGCTTCGCGCACTCCAGCGCGCCGACGACCTCGTTGAGATGGGCGTAGCGCAGGCCGCCCTTGCGCACGAGATAATCGTCCACGATCCGGGTGATCGCGTAGTTCAGCTCACCCGGGGCGTCGGGATCGCCTCCTCCGTCGAGACGCGCTCGGGCGTCCGGCGCGACGTAGGGCATCTGGGCTCTCTTCCGTTCAGGGTTCTGGTCGCGTCCCCACCGGCGCTGTCGCAGCCCCAGGGACTCCACCAAGACATAGGTGCGCGAGATCCGGACCGACAGATGTTCGAGCGGAGATCACGCACGACCTCCGGTCAGGCCGAAGCCGCGACGCACCGCGTAATCGAGGAGGCGCTGGGGCAGAAGCACCTTGAGGTAGGGAAGCCATCGCTCCCCGCCCACGGCGTAGCGCGCGTGCGGCGACCGGATGCGAGCGACCTCGAGCACGAGACGCGCCACGGCCTCGGGGTCGCCGCCCGCCACCGCTGCGCCCTCCAATGCACGGCGCACCGCACGGCGCACCGCACGGCGCACCGCGTCGTAGTCTCCGATGGTCCCGTCGGCCATGATCGCCCCGCGCAGAGCGCCGGTCCTGAAGGCGCCCGGCTCCACGAGCGAGACGTGGATCCCGAGGGACCGGACCTCGTGGCGCAGCGCCTCCGTGTAGCCCGCCAGGGCACGCTTGGCCGCCCCGTAGAAGGCTTCCCCGGGCTCGCCGACCCACGCGGCCAGCGACCCGACGTTGATGACGCGTCCCCGCCTCCTCGCTCGCATGATCGGGGGCACGGTGTGCGTCACGCGCACGACCCCGAAGAAGTCCGTCTCGAAGATCGCGCGGACCTCCTCGAGCGACGTCTCCTCGGCCAGCCCCCCTGCCACACGCCGGCGTTGTTCACGAGCACGTCGATGCTCCCGGCGCGCGCGACGGCCTCCTCGACACACCCCCTCACGGAGTCTTCGGAGCAGACGTCGAGCTCGAGCATCTCGACTCCGCGCTCGTCGGGTCGGGCCCGGCGGCTCGTCCCGAGGACACGGAAGCCCGCTTCGGCGAACCGCCGGGCGGTCGCCCGTCCGATGCCCGAGGAGGCCCCCGTGACGAGGACGACGGCGCTCTCCTCTTCGGGAGCGCCGCGCCGGCCTCGGCGCCCGTCGCCGGTCACCGGGCGCGGGTCAGGGTCAGTCGCGCGAACGGCTGGCGCGCGCCGCCCGGCCCCTCGCCGTCCATCGCCCACGTCCATCCGTCGGTGCCGCGCTCGTAGCGGAACGTCGTGTGGAAGGCGCTCCCGCCCGGTTCCCCGAACGAGAAGGCGATCGAGTCGCCGGTGGCGGGATCCGCGTGACCGATCGCCCGACCGTCCAGGCCCTTCGGGCTGGTGTTGTCCAGCCAGAAGCACGCGTAACCCGGGGCCCGCGGATCCACGCCCACCACGACGATGGCCTCGTAGGCCGGAGAACCGTCGGCGGCCCGCTCCCTCGAGACCTCGTGGAGCCGGAGGTACTCGTGGCCGAGCACCCACTCCGCATCGACGTCGTGCGTGGTGGCCTGGCCTCCGATCGTGCCGCGCAGCACCCAGCGGCCCACCATGTGATCGAGCAGGGAGTCGCGCACGGGCACCTGCTGCGCGCACGCGCTGCGGGGACCGGCGGCCGAGGCCGCACAGACGAGAAGGCCGATTCCGGCCGCGACGAGGACACGCACCCGTGCACGCATGGACTCACCCTGCATGTGAGAGGGACTCGAGGATCCCGGAGACCACTTCGAGCAGCTCGGTCCGCCTATCATCCCGCGTGAGGAGGTCATCCGCAATACGCCGGCGCCTCTCTCCTTCCTCCGATCGGCGAAGCGGCAGGGAAGTGATCCGCTCGCTCAGCCGGGCGCCTCGTCGCCTGGTCCGCCCTCCCGTGCCCACACCCCCAGCAGTCCCGCCACGAGCCCGATGCCCGCCGCCATGAGAAGAACCGTCAGCACGATCCCTGCCGCGAGAGCCGGCTGCGCCACGACGGCCGGCTCCCGACCCGGACCCACGGCCCACGCGATGGCCCATCCCAGGGTGCTCTCCGCGGCGGCCGTGATCATCGTCACGGCCACCGCGAACCTGACCGAGAGCCGCCTGCCCGCCAGGAACGCGACCGCCGCGTAGACCGCCAGGGAGCCGATGCCCGACACCGAGTACGTCGAGCCCGAGGCCCGCGCCACGACGGCCACAATCGTGTCCAGGAGCAGGATCGACACCACGGCCGACAGGGCGTACCGCCACCCGGCTCGCATCCCGCGTGTCGAGGTTGCTCCGGCTCGTCCGCTACTCCGGCGCATCCACCGCGTCGCTTGCCGTCAACTCTCGAGCCTGCGTGTGCCCGCCAGGTGCACGAGCTCCGGTGGGACCACCAGTCCGGCGAGGAGCCCTTCCGTCCACGCCGCCTGAGGGGAGTCCACGTCGCCGTGACCGCCGACCCGAACACGGCAGACGGCGGCGTAGTCGCAGTATCGGCAATCCGCCGCGTCGTCCGTCGGCACGAACGCCCCGGCCGCGACGCCGTCGAGCATCCGTCCGAGGAGCGCGGCCAGGGGCTCGAGCTGCGCCCGCACATAGCGGTGCACCGCGTTCTCCCCGCGGCGCGTCGGAAAGTGGTACTCGCCCGCCGTGACCCCGCGCGCGAGGATCCGCTCGGCGGCCTCGGCGTAGACGGCATGCTGCAGGCGACGTCCTCCGTGGAAGGTCCCCGCCCGGCCGTCGTGGTCGCGTGCCACACCCGTCTTGTAGTCGATCACGACCAGGCCCTCCTCGTCCTCGTCCACGCGATCGACGGATCCGCTCAGGCGGAGGACGCCGCCGGGGACGCGCAGCTCGACCGGGGGCCGCCCTCCGAGCCCGAAGGCCATCTCGAGCGCCACCCACGGCGCCCCACGCTCGCGGATCATGCGCACGAACGAGCGCACGTCCTCCTCGAGGGCGGCGATCTCCCCGCGGGCGACGCCCTCCCCGGGAGAGGGGACCTCCATCCGCGCCCGTGCGACGGCATCCCGGAGCACGTCGAGCGCCAGCGCCTCGAGGCCGTCGTCCTGCGCGACCATGCCTCTCGCGCGGGCGCCGTGCAGCGTCCCTTCGTAGACGGCATGCAGGAGGCCGCCACGCTGCCCCGCGTCCAGCCAGCGGTCGGGGTCGAGCTCGGGCTCGTCCGGCGCGCGCACGCGCAGGACCTCCGCATGGAGATACCGCAGCGGACAGGTACCCAGGGCCTGGAGCCGGCTGGCCGAGAGAACCATCTCCGGGCTCACGCGTGGGTCGAGCTCCGCTCTGGGCGCCACGACCCCGTGGTAGGGCCCCGGTCCACCCCCTCTGCGCGCCTCGTCGGCCGCCAGCCCTGCGGCCAGCCGCGGGTAGGCCGCCCGCACCGCCTCCGCGCCCCGGCGCAGCACGGCCCCGCCGTCGAGTGCGCGCATCCATACGTCGTCCGCGTCGAGGCACGGCCCTCCCTTCTCCGGCAGCGGACAGACCACCCTGCCCAGCTCCCCATGGAGGTCCTCGAAGGTGACCGCCGCATCGCGGCGCTCCAGTCGCAGCGCCTGCAGCAGCACCGGCGAAGGGGACACCGACCGCGCCTCCACGGCGTCCCAGGCGCCGTAGCTGAGCGTCACGTGGCCTCTCAGGCGTGCGAACATCGCCGCGAGCCGGAAGAGGCGCTCACGCATCAGGTCCGCTGACGTCGGCAGGGCATCCCCGAGGCGGCGCCGGTCGGAGTCCGGGAGAACCGGATCCTGGGTGCCCGGACCGGGGACACGCTGCGCGTCCATGCCGACGACGAAGACGCGCCGCCGACCCGAGAGCCCCCCATGCTCGAGATCCGACAGGTGCAGGTGGCCACCCTCGGAGCGCCACGGGGCGCCCGGCTCGTCGGCGCGAGCGCCGGGCTCGGACGCGCGCACGCGGACCGCGAGGTGGCTCCGCAGGATCGCGAGCGCCGCCTCGAAGTCCGTGCGTCTCCGCAACGTGGCCTCCACTCGGCCCAGCACGCGCTCGATCTCCTCCCGCGCCGAACGGTCCGGACCCGTCCCGCGGGGTACGCGGCGCAGGAATGCCGACAGGCCACGCGCCAGCTCGGCCGGTGAGACCGGCGCCCCCTCTTCGCCCGCTCGGTCGGGCAGCGACGGCGTCTCCCGCAGGGCCGGAAACAGGATCGACCGCAGCGCGCCGAGCTCCGCACGCACGCGCGCGGTGCGCCGCTCGAAGGCTTCGGTCGATTCGCCTTTGTGCGGCTCGGTGGCGTCCACGGCGGCGAGCGCGCGCCGGATCTGCGTGCGGTAGCGGCGCCGTCCCCAGCCGATCCGGAGCGAGCGGAAGCGACGAGCGAGATCCCCCGGCGCGTGGAACGGCCCGCGCGGGCGGGGCCGCAGATCTCCCGCCTCCAGCAGGCGGCGGACGACGTGCGCCTGGAACCCGCCGGCCACCCAGTCGAGGTAGGCCTGGACCACCCTCCCGGCCCGGGTGCGCTCGACCGGAAGCCCCACGGCATAGGTGACGGGCACGCCAAGGCGCACGGAGAGCGCGTGCAGCGCGGAGCCGTAGGCGGCGGGGTCCGCGGCCACGATCTCGACCTCGTCCCAGCGGACGCCGTCCGCGGCCGCGCGCCGCAGCGCCTCGCGCAGCTCCTCGTTGATCGAAGCCGCCCTGAAGAGGCCGATGCGCAGCGGCTCCAGGTCTCCGGGCACCCGCCCGGGCGCGTGGAGGAAGGCGCCCGCGGCGCGCGGGCCGCCCGCATGCCAGAGCAGCCCCCGCGGCACCTCGAGCCCCACGACCGGGTCGGTCTCCAGCACCTCGGCGCCCCACCCCTGCAAGGCCTGCAGCAAGCGGCCGACGAGCCCCCTGCGCCCCAACCCCGGAACGAGGGCCACCCGGTCGGCGCCGAGCGCGGCGGGGATCTCGTCCGGGGCGCGCTCCGCCGCCGCCAGCGCGAGCTCCAGGATGGTGGCGGTGTCCGCGCGCCCCCTCTCGTCGAGAAGCGCCTCGTACCGCTCCTGCACGGCCGCCAGGAGAGCCCGTCGGCCACGCGCCGTCGAGGCCCCCCC
>JBJKSF010000179.1:0-29187 GCA_046704285.1 Longimicrobiales bacterium
TCCCAACGATGAATGCGCCCCCATGACGATCTTGTCGGCAGCGCAGGCGAGCATCGTCGCAGCAGACATGGCCGCCTGCGGGACAATCACCCTGATGTGCGCGAACTTCTCCCGAAGGTAGTGGACGATCGCTTCGGCCGCGTCCGCCGAGCCCCCCGGGCTGTGCAGCACGAGGTCCAGCCCTTTCGAGCAGTCCAGGCCATGCACAACCTCCATGAGGCCGTGCACATCCTCCGGAACGATCGAGACCAGCTGCGGGTCGGTTGGTCCGCCTTGCGTCCAGCGCGTGGCGTAAAGGATGACGTTACGACCCGTGTGGGCGTGGAGTGCCCCGAGATACTTTCGGCGAACCTCATCGAAGGCCGGGCCCGGCTTCCCTTTCGCAGACTCGCCGATCTCGAGGAGGATTTCTCCCCAGGTGGGCGCCACCGGTCAGACGGTGTTGTTGCCCGTACTCGACGTCGCGACGCTGCGGATCTGGTACGTGTTCGCGGCCTCGAGGGTCTGCTCGGCTTGGCCGTAGATCCGGAGCACTTCGGCGACGCCGGGAAGTGCCCTGGCCTCCTCCAGGAGCCGTCGAGCCTCCGCGCTCCGCTCGGGATCCTGATGTCGCTCGCTCCGCGCCATGTGACTTTCACTCCGCACGAGGTTCGGGCTCATCACCCCTCGAAGCTATGCGCGTCGTTCAGGACGCGACAGGCAGGGCAAGCCCGCAACGATGCGTCCGCCCGGCCCCTACCGTCTCATCGAGACAGTATCGACTTGGTCGGCGTCCCGCTTGAGCCACCGGAGCTCATGGCGAACGAGGGGCCGAGTTTCACACCCGCCGTGCACGCACCGTGCACGCGCATACATAGCAAAACATCGATGTGCCAATGGAGCCAGCCGGGATCGAACCGGCGACCTCCTGCTTGCAAAGCAGGCGCTCTCCCAACTGAGCTATGGCCCCGAAGAATGCTGTGACGGTCCGCGAGCGGGAGTCCAATCCTGGCGAAGATCGGGGCCGCAGCCAAGATCGAGATCCAGGTTCGGCTTGACCCCTCGTCGTCGTGAAGCTGCCGACCGGAGCTCCGGCGACGCGAGCCGCCGCCCACCGTCGTCGCTACTTCTCGCCCTTGGCCTCGCCCTCGTCCCTTTCGACGGTCTCGGCCTGCCGGATCATCCGCTCCTCCATCTCGAGCTGGAAGCGGATCGAGGCCAGTCCTTCGCGCAGGATCCGGGCCTTGGTGCGCTGTGAGCCCGCACGTCCTGCGGCGATCTCCATGCTGGCGGCGAGCTGGGACAGCTGCTCGTAGCCGGCCCCCATGAGCGTCATCTTGAATCGCCTGTATCGGCTCTTGATCTGCTGCGCGACGCGGTCCTCTCCGGACCGCGTGCCCGCGAACTCCTCGGTCAGTCCGTGGACCTTGTCGGCGACGCGCTGCAGCTCGGCGAGTGCGGAGAGCTTGGCTTGACCGCGTGGAGAGAGAAACGCCATCAACCCACCGCCGCTGTGATGCGGACGGCGCCGATGCCCCCTGAGCCGTGACGGCGCTGCATGAGCCCTCCTCGGTGTGCCCACTTTCCGGACGCTCCCCCATAATAACGCCCCGAAGGCAGCCGTCGCTCCCGACGCGGAAGCGGCGGGCCCCGCTCGGGCATCCCAACGGCCTTCGGATCGGCTTGCGGGTCCGCGGCGGCGCCGATATCCTCGGCCACGAAACCGCCTCCGACGGCCCGGCACTTGCCCCGGCGTAGGCCGGACGCCCACCCCGAGGAAGCCCGAGCTGCGATGAAGCGCCTCCCAGTCCCGACCTCGAACCCGCTTGCACCCTCCATGGCGAGGCCGTTCCGCGCCCTGGGCACGATATCCCCGGTCCTCCTCCTCGCCATGGCCGCCTGCAGCGGAGGGAGCACGCCGTCCCGGACCTCCAGCCTCTTTCCGGCCGGTTGGCCGTATTCCGCGACGGTCGCACCGGTCACGGCCACCCACGGCATGGTGGCCACCACCGACGAGTTGGCCAGCCGCGTGGGCGTCAAGGTCCTCGAGGCGGGTGGCAACGCGGTGGACGCCGCCGTGGCCGTCCAGTTCGCGCTGGCGGTCGTCGACCCGGAGGCCGGCAACGTCGGCGGCGGCGGATTCATGGTGGTGCGCCTGGCCGACGGCAAGGCCGCCGCACTGGACTTCAGGGAGAAGGCCCCCCTCGCCGCCCGGGCGAACATGTACCTGGACTCCGCCGGCAACGTGACGGACAAGTCTCTGGTGGGCGACCTGGCCGTGGGCGTGCCCGGCAGCGTCATGGGCATGTGGGACGCGCACGAGCGTTTCGGATCTCTGCCGTGGGCAGCGCTCCTCCAGCCCGCCATCGACCTGGCCGCGAACGGCTTCGTCGTGCGGCCCCGCTTCCTCGTGCACATGGACTCCAGCCTCGTGCAGAAGCTGTCGGCCGACGCCGCCTCGGCGGCGCAGTTCCTGCCGCGCCACGGGCAGCCGCCGCAAGTGGGGGACACGCTCCGCCAACCGGAGCTGGCCGCCACGCTCCGGCTCATCCAGAAGGAGGGGCCGGACGGCTTCTACAAGGGTAGGACCGCGGACCTCATCGTGGCCGAGATGAAGCGCGGTGGCGGCATCATCAGCCACCAGGACCTGGAGCAGTACCGCGCGATCTGGCGCGACCCCATCCGGTTCACGTACCGGGGCGACACGGTCATCTCCATGCCCCCGCCGTCGTCGGGCGGCGTCACCATGGCCGAGATCGCCAACATCCTGTCGCGCTACGACCTGGGCTCCATGCCGTGGCACGGGCCGGAGATGATCCATCTGTACGCCGAGGCCTTCAAGCGCGCCTATGCCGACCGCAACGACTACCTCGCGGATCCCGACTTCGTGAAGATGCCCATCGCGCGGCTCACGTCGATGGCGTACGCCGACCAGCGCGCGGCCGACATCCGGACGGACGAGGCGACGCCCGTGTCGGAGATCCGCCCCGGGGCGGGCGCCTCTACCGAGGGCACGAACACCACCCACTTCTCCATCGTCGACTCCGCGGGCGACGCGGTGGCGGTGACGACGACGCTCAACTCCTGGTACGGGAACGGCGTCACCGTGGCCGGGGCGGGCTTCGTGCTGAACAACGAGATGAACGACTTCACGTCGAAGCCGGGCACCCCCAACCAATTCGGGCTGGTCCAGGGGAAGGCCAACGCGGTAGCCCCGGGCAAGCGTCCTCTCTCGTCCATGACGCCCACCGTCGTGGTGGGTCCGGCAGGCAAGCTGCGCATGGTGACGGGGACGCCGGGCGGATCCACGATCATCACCACGGTCTTCCAGACGATCTCGAACGTGCTGGACTACCACATGAACGTCGTGCAGGCCGTGGACGCGCCCCGGGTGCACGATCAGGACCTGCCAGATCAGATCTTCTACGAGCCCCGAGGGCTGGAGCCGCAGACGGTGACGAAGCTCCGGCAGATGGGCTACACGATGGTCGAGCGAAAGGAGACGAGCGGAGACGTGCAGATGATCGTCGTGCAGTCCGACGGGACGCTGGCCGGCTGGTCGGACCCCAGGAGTGGAGGGCGCGCGATCGGGTATTGAGCCACTCCAAGCACGCTCCTAATCCGCGGCAGCGACCTCGATCCAGAACGTGGTTCCCTCCCCGGGGATCGAGTCCACACCGACGAGGCCGCCCATTCGCTCGACGGCCTTCTGTACGATCGTGAGGCCCACGCCGGTGCCGGGGAAGTCCCCGGGGCGCAGGCGCTCGAACGCGCGGAAGGCGCGCTCGGTTTCCTGTTGCGGGATCCCGATGCCGTTGTCCCGGACCTCGATCCGCACGGTGCGGCCCCGCCGCTCGGCGCGGATCCGGACCTCGGGCGTGCGCTCCGCGGGCACGAACTTCACGGCGTTGGACAGCAGGTTCTCCACCACCCGCTCGAGCAGCGTACGGTCGGCCTGAACCGCCGGAAGCTTCCCTTCGACCACGACCTCGGCCGAGCGTCCGCTGATCTGCGCCTCCAGCGCTGCCAGGGACTCGTCGACGACGTCGCGCATCTCCACCCGCTCCGGGTGCGGCGTGATACGTGAGACACGGCTGTATCCGAGCAGGTCCTGGACGAACCGGTCCATTCGCCGGCCCGCCTCGACGATACGGTGCAGGAATTCCTGCCCTTGCTCGTCCAGGGAGTCGCGGTGGTCGCTCCAGAGGATCGATGCGAACCCTCCCATCGTCACGAGGTGGGTCCTGAGGTCGTGCGACACGGAGTAGCTGAAGGCCTCCAGCTCGCGCATGGCCTCCTGCAACTCGCGCGTACGGCGGTCGGCGAGCTCGTGCAGCGACCTGCTCTCCGAGACGTCGCGGATCGAGCCCTGGTACTCCACCGCCCGATGGTCGGAGTCGAAGCGCGCGGTCGCCGTGACCAGGCAATCACGGATCGCCCCGCTCTTCGTGCGCAGCCGCACCGGGAAGTCCTCCACCCAGCCCGCTCGCTGGACCTCCTCCTGGAAGCGGCGCCGGTCCGCAGGATCCTCGTACAGGGAGGACACGTCCACGTCCATCAGATCGCCCCGGTCGTACCCGAAAAGCCTGCGGAGCGCGTCGTTCGCGCCGGTGATCCGTCCGTCCGGCAGGCTGACGTACATGGGATCGCGCGAGCGCTCGAAGAGGACTCGATACCGGTCTTCCGTCTCGTGCAGCGCGCGCTCGGCCGTGCGCCAGTCCGTCAGGTGGCGGTCGAGGCGCACTCCCAGGTCCCGGAGCAGGCCGATCACGCACCCGACCACCAGCACCAGCGCCGAGCCCTCCGCGCCGCTCTGGCCGATGACGATCTGCCACCCGGGCTCGCCCACGAGCCCGAGGAGCAGCGCGTTCAGGCCCACGGCGAGCACCCCGGACAGGAGGCCGCCCCACGCCCCGAACAGCCACCCCAGGACCACGACCGGAAAGATCGACAAGGCCGAGACGCCGACGCCCGCCTCCCGGTACAGCGGCACGAAGGCGGCGGCGTACACGCCGACGGTGACGAGCGCCAGGGCCCATCGCTTCCACAGCGGCTCGATCGCGAGGCTGGCGCGGAACGGACTTCGGCGTTCTCCGGTCACCATGACCTTCCCTTGGCCGATCCGGAAGCCTCGACGCCTTCCCGGGCGGCGCGAAAGACGCACTCGTCCTCGACGGGCGGGGCCGGGCTCAACGCAGCCATCGTTCGACGATGCTGCTGACGGTCCTTCCCAACTCGTCGAGGCTCGCGGGCTTCGTGAAGAAGGCCACCGCTCCCATCTGGAGGGCCCGGGCCTCGTCGCCCGGATTCACGGAAGACGTAAGCACCACCACCGGGACCCGACGCACCTTGGGCACGTCCGTCGCGCGCATCCAGCTCAGCACACCGAAGCCGTCGAGGCCCGGCATCACGAGGTCGAGGATCACCAGGCGCGGGAACGGGTTCTCCGCGCGATCCTCGAACGGGCGAGTCCCACCCAGGTACGAGACGGCCTCACGCCCGTCGCCCACGACGCGCACGTCCAGATCCGGAAAGGCGCGCCGCGCGGCGATGCGGACCAGGAGCGCATGGTCCGGATTGTCCTCGACCACCAGGACGGTATCCACCCCACGGGTCACGGAACGAGGCTCCTGCCGATTCGGCGGCAGTCGACGGTTGGCCGGGGAGGCAGCATCCAAGATGTGGAACGAACGTCTCCAGCGCCACCGAACACGGCGTGGGATCAGGGGCCGTCCGCCCGGTGATGCTCCAGGAACTGCTCAGTCCCCTGCGGAAGAAGGAGGTCGTCCGAGATCGCCGCGATCTCCTCCGCCTCCTCCCAGGCGCGCTCGAGCCGCCACAGCTCGCCCTCGAGCGCGCGCCGCTCCTGATCCTCGTGCAGCGCCATCTCGACGGCCAGGCGGGCCGGCGCAGGCAGGCTGGCCACCCGTCCGACACGCGGGCCGCCGCGTCCGCGCCCCAATCCCCGCGGGACCACCGGCATGTGGGAAGCGGCTTCCCGGAGCACGGCCTCGGGGGTCCCCCGAGCCTCGAGCAGCCGGACCGCGTCCTGGACCGTGCTCGCCCTCGCGCCCGTCCGGTTGATCCGGGAGACCACCACGCCTGCCACCCGCTGGGCCTCGTCCCCCGCGAAGTGGTGCTCGCTCCTGCGGCGGGGCACCACGAACTCCATGCCTTCTTCGCCGGCGATCAGGCGCGCGCGGATCAGATCGCGCCTCCTCAGCTTGAGCACCGACCCGTCTTCCGTACGCACGCGCGCGAGGACGCGCCCGTTCGTCCACAGGTTCACGAAGTTGCCGCTCTGGGCCAGCAGGCCGCTGCTGACGACGCCGGTCGCCACGCCACCGGCCACGACGCCCCCTACGAGCACGATCCCGGCCGCACCATAGATCAGGGCACGCCTGCGCCGGCGCCCGAACTGATCGCCGTATCGCCAGGCGGCGAGCTCCGGCCGGAGGGGGTCGCCGATGCGCACGAGCTCGAGGCCCTCCGGGAGCCTGGCGAGGCCGATGTGCTCCGTCGACACCCGGATGCGCGTATCGCGGAAGAGGCGCTCGCAGTCCTCCACGGCCTCCCACCGCTCCTCCAGGGGAGACAGGTTCCAGCGCTCGCACTTGCGGCACACCACCCAGAGGCGTCCGCGGGTAGCGTCGAACGCGAGGCGGCGGCCGACGGGGAACGTCTCGATCACCTCGTTCGTGCCGAGGCTCGCGTTGCAGAACATGCAGGTCGAGTACATGTCCTAGCCCGTGATCCGGCGCACGAGGGAGCGACCGACGAACCGCATCTGGTCGCGGACCGGAAGTCCCCGCAGCGACGCCTTGACGGCCCACGCGCCGAAGAAGGTGCGCCGGCCGTAGTCGACGGCGACCTCCACGAGCACGGGCGTCCCCGCTCCGTTGAGCCGCTCCGCCTCGAGAAGCGTCGCCTCGACCTCCTCGTCGCGCTCGATGGACAGGAACGCCACGCCGAGCCCTGCCGCGATGGCACGCAGGTCGTAGTCGTGGACCCGGCTGCTGACCTTCCGGTTGGTCGCCTCCGCCTGGAACTGGGCGACCTCACCGAGCTCGCGATCCCGGAGGACGAGGACCACCACGCCGATGCGCTCGGCCACCGCGGTGAGGACCTCCAGGCCCGTCATCAGGAACGCGCCGTCCCCCGAGAGCGCGACCACCGGTGCGTCCGGTCGCGCGAGCTTGGCTCCCAGCGCCGCCGGCACCGCGTAGCCCATGCACGAGTAGTCCACGGGAGCGAGGAACCTCCGAGGCGCCTCGAGCCGCAGGCACTCCATGCCCAGGAGCGTGCCGTTCCCGCTGTCGGTCGTGTAGATCGTCTCCGGTCCGAACACGCGCTGCGCCGTACGCAGCAGATAGGCGGGCGTCACCCGGTCCCCTCCGGCGTGCTCGAGCCACTCGGCCCACACGCGTGCGTGACCCGTGCGGATGCGCTCGCGCAGCTCGGGGTCCTCGCCCCGAGGCTCGTCGCCGAGCAGTCCCAACAGCGATCTCAGGAACGAACCTGCGTCGGATACGATCGCGACGTCCGCGGGAAAATTGCGCCCGAGCGCATCGGCATCGATGTCCACGTGGACGAGCGCGCCGGGCGGACTCGTCTCCCAGCTCCCCGTCCCGACCTCCCCGAAGCGGCATCCGATCGCGAGCGTCAGGTCGCACCCCGCCACCACGTCGCGGACGAACGGGGGAGCGGTCGCGCCGAACCCCGGCCACAGGAAGAGCGGGTGCTCCTCCGGAAAGACTCCCTTTCCCTGGAACGTCGTGGAGACCGGAGCCTCGAGGAGCTCCGCCAGGGCCCGCACCTCCTCCACCGCCCCCGCCGCCCCCGCGCCCACGTAGAGGAGGGGTCGCTTCGCCTGCTGGATCAGCTTGTCCGCCCGAGCGAGGAGGGCCTCGTCCGGCGCCGGCGGATGAACGGAGGTCGTGCCCCGCTCGGGCCCGCGCGGCAGGTTCACCTCGTGGGCCGAGAGGTAGAGGTTCGCGGGGACCTCGACGAACACGGGCCCGGGAGCCCCGTCCCTGGCCACCGCGCAGGCGCGTCGGATCGCCGGATACAGATCCGCGCCCGTCTCGGGGCGGAAGGTGGCCTTCACCACGGGCGCGACGATCGCCTCCTGGTCGACGTCGTGGAGCTGGAAGGCCCGGCCGGTGTCGCGGCGGATCCCGCACCCAAGGACGAGCATCGGAACCTGGTCGAGGAACGCCTCGACGATCCCCGAGAACGCATGGGTCAGCCCGGCGCCGGGTACGACGTTCAGGCAGGCCAACTCCCCGGACGCTCGCCAGGCACCGTCGGCCATGAAGGACGCGCTCTGCTCGTCCGTGACCAGGACGGTGCGCACCGTCCCGGACGCGGCGAGCGCGTCGTACAGCTCGACGTTGTGCGTCCCGGGAATCCCGAAAGCCAAGGAGATGCCCTCGTCCTCGAGCGCCCGCACGACGATGGAGCCACCGCTACGCTTCACGACGCCCCTCCCGTTGCGGAGTCGGGGGAGTCTTCCCCCGCGCGAAGCCAGAAGACCCGGCGGCGCGTCCCACATGCTCACCCCCCGTGGCCGCCCCGTCCGTCGCTCCTCCGGGTCCGGGCGCTAACTTATGCTGACGGAGACCGTTCTGTCAGCGTTCGCGGCCGTGCGGCCCCGCGACGCACCGCCGCTGGCGCGGGGCTCCCGCCCGTCGGCGGCCGCGGCCGCCGGGAAACACAACCACCCCTTCCGTCGTAGGAGGCGGGGAAGGTCCCATGCACGAAGCGAGGCCCATGACCACTCCCACGAGACGAAAGCTCAGGTTTCTGGCGGGGTTCGCCGTGTACTTCGGCGCGGTGTGGCTGCTCTGGAACACGCCGGTCATCTACCCGCTCAAGATCTTCGTCGTGCTGCTCCACGAGCTCAGTCACGCGGCGATGGCCCTGGCCACCGGCGGCACGGTGCAGCGCATCGTCATCGACCGCTTCCAGGGGGGCGCCACCTACACGTCGGGCGGGAACACCTTCCTCATCCTGTCGGCGGGATATCTGGGGAGTCTCCTTTGGGGCTCGCTCATGGTCGTGGCGGCGCAGGCGCGCCGCGTCCGACCCGATTGGGCGATCGGCGTGATCGGCGGCCTCGTGGCGGTGCTCACCGCCGTGTACGTGCGCAGCGGGTTCGGGATCGTGTTCGGGGTTCTGTTCGGCCTCGCGCTCATCGTCGCGTCGCGCAAGCTGCCCGCCGCATGGAACCGGAGCCTCCTGCTCACCCTCGGGCTCACGAGCAGCCTCTATGCGATCCTCGACATCAAGAGCGACATCCTGGACCGGCCCGGACAGAACTCGGACGCGCACATGCTCGCGCAGCTCACCGGAATCCCCACGCTGGTGTGGGGCGTGCTCTGGATCGGCATCGCCCTCGGCGTCAGCGGCCTCCTCTTCTGGCGCTCGTACCGCAAGGCGTGAGGCGGCACCTCCCGGACGAGCCCCGCGGGCCACGACATCTCGTGTCCGGCGGGCAGCCGTGTAACGACCGGTCGTACACCCTTGCCCTGCCCAACGTCCGGCTTTATCATGCGCGCGATGCCCGATGTTCCACCCGAGAAAAGGAGGTGATCCTTGTCTAGTCCGAGTACATTGTCCTGCCTGGCATGGGCAAGCGATCGCCGCTTCGGCTCCTGAAGTCGGACTGACCGAAGTCTTTTTTCGCTGTCCGCGCCGCACGTGGCCATCGTGCCGGGCTGCGGCAATGAGAGGCGCCACCGGGAAGCAAGCCGGTGGCGCCTCACGCGTTTCTCAGGGGCCCGGGGCCTTCGTGCGTCCCCGGCGGAGCGTCACCCGAAGTAGTCCGGTGCGTTGCCCCTCTTCCACTTGATGTTGCACCCCACGCTCGGGACCTGGTCCTCGAACGGACGCCGGCCCATGAGGACCGCGTCGCAGGCGGCCCGCAGATCCGCACCGGTGGGCTCCAGCCCGTTGCTCGGGCGGCTCGCGTCGAACTGCCCTCGATAGGCGAGCCGGCGGTCCGCGTCGAACAGGAAGAAGTCGGGCGTGCAGGCGGCTCCGTACGCCTTGGCGACCTCCTGGCTCTCGTCGTACAGGTACGGGAACGGGTAGCCCCAGCGCTCCTTCTCGCGCGCCATCTCGTCGGGCGCGTCCTCGGGGTGCGCGGCCACGTCGTTCGACGCGATGGCGACGATCCCCAGGCCGCGCTCCCGGTACTCCCGCCCGAATTCCGCCAGAGCGGCCTTGAGGTGCTTGACGAACGGGCAGTGGTTGCAGATGAACATCACGAGGAGCCCGGGGGCGGTCGCGTAATCGGACAGCGCGACGGTGCGGCCGTCGGTGTCGGGCAGTGAGAAATCGGGGGCGGGGCGCCCCAGCGGCGTCATGGTGGAGGGCGTGTCGACCATGGGTCCTCGATGGCTTCGGTTCGCGCTTGCGGCGGCTCCGGCCGGTGCCTCCCGCCTTCCCGGCGCCCCGACCGGCCGCTCTCCCAACACACCCCGCAGCCATCCGATCGTGCCGGATCGGGGGCCACGGACCGGGGGTACCGGACCCCATGCGCGTCGTCTCACTCGCCTGCTCCAACACCGAGATCGTGGCCGCCCTGGGCCGCGCCGAGCTTCTGGTCGGCGTCGACGATCACTCGGACTTTCCGGTCGACGTGGTGGCCGCCCTGCCCCGAGTCGGGCCGGACCTCGACGTCGACATCGACGCGGTAGCGGCGCTGGAGCCCGACCTCGTGCTGGCGACGCTCACGGTGCCAGGACACGAACGGGTGGTCCAGGGACTCGAGCGGGCGGGCCTCCCGTTCGTGGCGCCGGAGCCCACGTCGCTGGAGGACGTATACCGGGACGTGCGCGACATCGGCCGCCTGCTCGGCGCGGACCGCGAGGCCGAGGACCTCGTCACCCGGATGCGCGCGGAGCTCACCGCTCCGGAGCCCGGAGACGGAGCCCCCTCGATCCTCGTCGAGTGGTGGCCGAAGCCCGTCATCGCACCCGGCCGCCTGTCCTGGGCCACCGACGTCCTGCACGCGGCCGGCGCACGCGGCATCCTCGACTCCGAGGGCGTCAAGAGCCGGCCCCTCACCGACGACGAGGTCGCCACGGCGAGCCCGCAGGCGATCGTGATCTCGTGGTGTGGCGTCGACCCAGCCAAGTACCGCCCGGACGTCGTCTACCGGAACCGGACCTGGCAGGAGGTCCCGGCCGTCCGGGCGCACCAGGTGCACTGCGTGCCCGAGGCGTACCTGGGCAGGCCCGGTCCCAGGCTCCTCGAGGGCGTGCGCGCCCTGCGGGAGATCGTCCGGCCGCTCGGCTCGTAGAGATCGCACCGGCCCGTCCTACCCGCACAGCCATCCCCGTCCCGCTCTTGACGTGGAGGAACGACGCGATAATCATACGAACGTATGAATCATGGCAATCTCGAACCTGGAGCGACTCGACCTCCAGGTCCCCGCGCGAAGACCGAGGACATCCGGCACCAGCGGGACACGTCGCAGGCACTGATCGCCGCCGGCCGCAAGCTCTTCGCGATGCGGGGGTTCGACGGCGCCTCCGTGCGCGCGATCACGCGGCAGGCCGGCACGAACCTGGGCGCGATCACCTACCACTTCGGGTCGAAGCGCGAGCTGTACGCCGCCGTCCTCGACGACGGGATACGCCCCCTGGCGGATCGGGTGGTGGCAGCGGCCGCCGACCCGGGAACGCCGCTCGACCGTATCGTCCTCGTGGTCGAAGCCTATTTCGAGCACTTCCGGACGCACCCGGAGCTTCCCCGGCTGATGCTGCAGGAGATCTCCGCCGGCCGCCGCCCGCCGGAGGCGGTCGTGGAGCTCGTGAAGCGCATCGTCGCGACGCTCGCCGGGCTCTACCGGGAGGGGATGGCCGACGGATCTCTCCGCCCCGCCGATCCCATCCTCACCGCACCGAACGTGGTGGGCCAGCCGCTCTTCCTGACCCTGGTGGCCGGCCTCTTCCGCGAAGTGACCGGCACCGACTTCCACGACCCCGCCACGTATGCCCGCGTGGTCGCCCACACGACGTCCTTCATCCGCGCGGGCCTCGAGTCCCGCGAGGAGGCACCTTCATGAGGCACCCATCACGGACGCGAGCCCTGCGGACGGGCGCGCTGCTGGCAGGGCTCCTGCTCCTGGCCCCCGCCGCGCCGTCCGGGGCCCAGACGCTCACGCTCATGGACGCCGTGGACTCGGCCCTGGCGGAGCATCCGTCGGTCCTCGCGGCCCAGGCACGCGTGGACGGCGCCCGGGCCGGACTCGCGATGGCGCGCGCGCGGCTCGTGCCGGCTCTGAGCGGCGTCGCAGGGCTCACGCAGTTCGATCAGCCCATGGTGGTCGCGCCGCTGCACGGGCTCAACCTCCGGCATCCTCCGGCGTTCGACCGGAGCCTCGTGCAGGGGCAGGTCGGCCTGGAGTACACGCTCTTCGACGGGGGCCTGCGCGGCGCGCGCATCCGCGGCGCCGACGCGGTCGCCGGGGAAGCGGTCGCCGATCGCGACGCCACGCGCATGGATCTCATCGAGCAGGTCACCGGAGCCTATCTGTCGGTGCTGACCGCGGGCGAGGTCCTCGACGCGGCCGACAAGCAGGTGGCCGCGCTCGAGGCGGAGCACCGGCGCGCGCAGCAGGACCTGACCCAGGGGACCGCGGCCCGGGTCGAGGTCCTGAGGGCGGACGCGGCGCTCATGGACGCCCGCGCCCAGGCCGCGACGGCCATGGCGTCCGCCGATCTCTCCCGCAGGAGCCTCGCACGGCTCATGGGCGTCGATCCCGCTTCGCTCCAGGGACTCACGCTCGCGGACGTGACCCTCACGCCCGCGCGGCAGCAGGCGCCCGCCGTGGAGAGCCCGAGGATCGCCGAGGCCCGCCGCGCCGTGCAGGCCGCCCGTGCGCGGGTCGACCAGGAGAGGGCGACGCTCGTCCCGAGCCTGGACGCGGCCGCGGGCCTCCTGGAGTACGGAACCGTCTCGGGCAACTTCGACACGGAGTGGCAGGCGGGCGTCAAGATCTCCTGGCCGGTCTTCACCGGCGGAGCGCGCGTGGCCGCGATCCGCCAGGCCCGTGCGGACTACCGCTCGGCGCAGGAATCCCTCCGGCTCGTGCGTCTCCAGGAGGAGAGCGCCGTGGACGAGGCGAGCGCGGCGGTGACGGAGGCCGACGCCCGGGAGCGCGCGCTCGAGGCGTCGGTGGCGCAGTGGAGGGAGGTGGCGCGCATCGAGGCACTCAGCCTGCGGGAGGGATCGGGCGTGCAGACCGACCTGCTCAGCGCGCAGGCGGGACTGTTCCAGGCCAGGGCGGGATATGCGCGGGCCAGGCACGACGCGGTCCTCGCCCGGGTGCGCCTGGCCCAGGCCCAGGGTTCCCTGGACCGGAAGTGGATGGACGAAGCCCTGGAGGTCCGGCAATGAGATCGAGGCTGAAGGTCGTGATCCCCGTCGTCGTCGTGCTGGTCGCGACGGCTGCCTGGCTCGTGTTCCGGCACGGGCGCGAAACCCCGTCCACGCTGTTCGCGTCGGGCACGGTCGAAGGCACCGAGGCCGATCTGGCCTTCCAGATCCCGGGCACCCTCGTCGAGGTCGTGCCCCAGGAGGGCGACTCGGTCCCGGCCGGCGAGGAGGTCGCGCGGCTCGACACGACGGAGCTCGGAGCGGCGCTCGCCGCCGCCCGGGCTCAACTGCAGGCCGCACAGGACCGGCTCACGGAGCTCGAGCACGGCTCGCGTCCGCAGGAGATCGCGCGGGCCGAAGCCGCGGTCCGCTCCGCGACCCAGCAGGCCGCCAACGCCCGTCGCGACGCCGCCCGCGCCGAAGGGCTCTTCCAGGGAGGCGCGATCAGCCAGCAGGCCCGCGACAGGGCCTCCACCGAACAGGACGTTGCCGAGGCGGCGCTCGACCAGGCACGTGAGTCGCTGGACCTGGTGCGTGCCGGCCCCCGGGTCGAGGTGGTCCGGGCACAGCGCGCCGCGGTGCGGCAGGCCCGCGCCAACCTCGCGCGGGCGGAGGCCCGGCTCGAGGACGCAGTCATCCGCGCACCGTTCGCGGGCATCGTCACGATCCGGCATCACGAGCCGGGCGAGGTAGTGGGGCCCGGAGCGCCCGTCGTGACCCTGCTCGACCCCCGTGACCGCTGGGTCCGCATCTACGTTCGCGAGGACGCGATCGGTCGCGTGCACCTCGGCGAGCAGGCCTCGATCACGTCCGATACCTATCCGGATCGCCACTACGCCGGGCAGGTGATCTTCATCGGGAGCGAGGCGGAGTTCACCCCCCGCAACGTCCAGACCCGGCAGGAGCGCATCAAGCTCGTCTACCCGGTGAAGGTGCGGATCACCGGGGACCCCGGCTTCCAGCTCAAGCCGGGCGTTCCCGCCGACGTCACGCTGGAGGGACCGGGGTCGTGAGCGGACAGCCTTCCGCACCCGCCGATGCGGCCGTGTCGCTGCGCGCGCTCACGCGCACGTTCGGCCCGCTCACGGCGGTCGACGCGCTCACGTTCGACGTGCGACGTGGCGAGCTGTTCGGCATCGTGGGCCCGGACGGGGCGGGCAAGACCACGACGCTGCGCATGCTCGCGGGGGTGCTGCGCCCCAGCGCGGGACAGGCATGGGTGGCCGGCGTGGACGTCGGCCGCGACCCCGAAGCCGCGAAGCCGCACCTGGCCTACATGGCCCAGCGCTTCGGCCTCTACGAGGACCTGACGGTCGGCGAGAACCTGGAGTTCTACGCGGACCTGTACCGCGTGCCCCGCGCAGAGCGCGCCGCCCGGCTCCAGCGCCTGTACCGCTTCTCTCGCCTCGACGAGTTCGAGGACCGGCGCGCGGGGGCGCTGTCGGGTGGCATGAAGCAGAAGCTCTCGCTCTCCTGCGCGCTGGTCCATCGCCCCGCGGTCCTGCTCCTGGACGAGCCCACGTTCGGCGTCGATCCGATCTCGCGCCGCGAGCTCTGGCTCATCCTGCACGAGATGGTCGCCGAGGGCGTCACGGTGGTCGTGTCCACCTCGTACCTCGACGAGGCCGAGCGCTGCGACCGGGTCGTGCTCCTCGACCGTGGCCGGGCCCTGGCGCTGGATCGCCCCCAGACGCTGCAGGCTTCGCTGGCAGGGAGGCTCTCCTCGTTTCGGACCGACCGGCCCCGGGACGCGAGAGACCGGCTCCGAGGGCTGCCGGGTGTCGTGGGCGCTTCGCTCTTCGGCGAGGCCGTCCACGTCGTCCTCGCGGTCGGCGCCGACCCCGGGCAGCTCGCGGAAGCCCTGCGCTCCGAGGGTATCGGGATCCGCGCGCAGGAAGACGTGGAGCCCTCGCTCGAGGACGTCTTCATCCACCTGGTGCAGGCCGACGAGGCCGCGACCAGGGAGCGGAGCGGCCAGCGTGCCTGAGGCGCGGGGAGCACCGACGAGCGGACCCGCCCCGGCCGGACTCGCCCCCGGCGGCGTGGCGGCCGTCTCCGTCGACGGCCTGACGCGCCGGTTCGGCTCCTTCACGGCCGTCGACCGGGTGAGCTTCGAGGTGCGCTCCGGCGAGATCTTCGGGTTCCTGGGGCCCAACGGCGCGGGCAAGACGACGACGATCAAGATGCTCACCGGCCTTCTCGAGCCGTCCGACGGACGGGGGCACGTCGCGGGCCTCGACATCCGCTCGCAGCACGCCGCGATCAAGAGCCGTATCGGATACATGTCGCAGAGGTTCTCGCTCTACGGCGATCTGACGGTGGAGGAGAACATCGAGCTCTTCGGAGGGCTGTACGGGGTCACCGGGGAGCGGCTCGCGCTGCGGAGGAGGTGGATCCTGGAGATGGCCGGCCTCGAGGAGGCGGGCGGCCGACCGACCGACGAGCTGCCGCTGGGGTGGAAGCAGCGCCTGGCGCTCGGGTGCGCCCTGGTGCACGAGCCGCCCATCCTCTTCCTGGACGAGCCCACGTCCGGCGTGGACCCGATCGCGCGCCGCGCCTTCTGGGACCTCGTCGACGAGATGTCGCGCCACGGCACCACCGTGTTCGTCTCCACGCACTACATGGAGGAGGCCGAGTACTGCCATCGCCTCGCGCTCATGAACCGCGGGCGCCTCGTCGCGCTCGACGCGCCCCGCGCTCTGCGCGCGCGTGCCGTCGAGCCGATCCTCGAGGTCCGCACGGACGCCCCCGCGGAAGCCGCAAGGGCGCTCTCGGGCCGAGCCGGGATCCTGGACGTCGCGATGTTCGGCCGCGCCCTGCACGTGACCGTGGAGGACGCCTCGTCGGGCGGTGAGCGCATCAGCCGCGTCCTGGCGGACGCCGGTCATCCCGCCACCGCGCTGCGGCAGGTACAGCCCTCGCTCGAGGACGTCTTCGTGTCGCTCGTGCGCGCCGGCGGCGGACAGGTGCTCGGATGATCGTGGATCCCGTGCGCCTCCTGGCCATGGCGCGCAAGGAATGGCTTCAGCTGAAGCGTGACCCGCGCAGCATGGTGCTCGCGTTCGTCCTTCCGCTCTTCCTCCTGCTGTTCTTCGGCTACGCGATCACCTGGGACGTGAAGGACATCCGCCTCGCGGTGCTCGACCAGGACGGCACGCGCGCGAGCCGCGACCTGGTGGAGGCGTTCGTGGCGAGCGGCTACTTCACGGTCCGTGACTACCTCCCGGCAGAGCGTAGGGTGGACGAGGAGCTGGTCGACGGCAGGGTGACCGGTGTCCTCACGATCCCGCCCCAGTTCAACCGGGACCTGGACGCAGGCCGCGATCCCGCGGTGCAGCTCCTGCTCGACGGTAGCGACGCCAACACGGCGACGATCGCGCAGAACTACGCGGACGCGATCGTCACGCGCTGGGGCCTCGATCACGTGCTGCGGGGCCGCAGCCTCCAGTCCCCGTTCCGGCTCGAGACACGCACCTGGTACAATCCCAACCTGGAGAGCCGCGACATGATCGTGCCCGGCCTCATCGCCGTGATCATGTCGATCATCGCCGCGATGCTGACGGCGCTCACGATCGCGCGCGAGTGGGAGCGCGGCACGATGGAGCAGCTCGCGGCCACGCCCGTCACGCGTCTGGAGATCGTGCTGGGCAAGCTCGTCCCCTACGTCGGCATCGGCCTGTTCGACGTGGCCATGACGATCGTCGCCGGAATGACGATCTTCGCCACCCCGATGCGCGGCGACCCGTTCCTGCTCGGCGCCCTCACGCTCCTCTTTCTCGTGGGCGCGCTGGGGCTCGGCATGTTCATCTCCGCGGCCGTGAAATCCCAGCTCCTCGCCACCCAGTTCGCCATGGTGGCGACCTACCTGCCGGCGCTCCTGCTCTCGGGCTTCCTGTTCGACATCGCGAGCATGCCGCGCGCGTTGCGGGCGATCTCCTATCTCATCCCGGCGCGCTACTTCATCACGGTCACCCGCGGCATCTTCCTCAAGGGCGTCGGAGCCGGCGTGCTCTGGCCGCAGGGACTGTTCATGCTCGCCTACGCGGTCCTGGGGCTCGGGCTCGCGGTGCGCAGCTTCAGGAAGGAGCTCGGATGATGCCCGCCCCGCCGACGCCGACGGCTCCGCGCGGGACCGGACTCTCCCCGCGGCGTCTCTCGCTGCTGAGGATCAGGCGCATGGTGGTGAAGGAGCTGCGCCAGCTCCTGCGCGACCCCATCACCCAGAGGATGATCTTCGGGGCGCCCATCATCCAGCTCCTCCTGTTCGGCTATGCGGTGAACACGGACGTGCGCAACGTGAAGACCTTCGTCGTGGACCAGGACCACACGCAGGTCTCGCGGGCGCTCGTCGACGCCTTCACGGCGTCCGGGTACTTCCGCGTCGTGGGTGCGTCCGACCGCTCGGCGGACCTGGGGCGGGCACTGGATCACGGCGACGCCGTCGCCGGTCTGGAGATCCCTCCCGAGTTCGCCCGCGATGTGGAGGCGGGACGCAGCCCGGCAGTCCAGCTCCTGGTCGACGGCACGAACTCGAACACGGCGACCGTGGCGGAGGGCTACGCCGCGAAGATCGCCCAGGCGTTCGGCGTGCAGCTCGCCGTCCAGGAGGGAGTCTCGCCTCCCCGCACGCTGGACCTGCGCACGCGCGCCTGGTTCAATCCCTCCCTGGAGAGCCGCGTCTACAACATCCCGGCGGTCATCGGCGTGATCGTGCTCCTGATGACCCTGCTCCTCACGGCCCTCGCCGTCGTCCGCGAGCGGGAGGTCGGCACGCTCGACCAGCTCCTCGTCTCGCCGCTCTCGGCCGGCGAGCTGATGCTCGGCAAGACGCTCCCGGTGGCCGCCGTGGCCATGGTCCAGCTCACCAGCGTCACGGTCGTGGCCATCCTCTGGTTCCACATCCCGCTGCGCGGCTCGATCCTCGTGCTCGCGCTGGCGGCCGTGCTGTTCATCGTCGCCGGGCTTTCCTTCGGCCTCTTCATCTCCACGATCTCCTCCACCCAGCAGGAGGCGTTCCTGGCGATGTTCCTCTTCCTCCTGCCCGCCGTCATCCTGTCCGGCTTCCTGTATCCCATCCAGACGATGCCGCGCGTCTTCCAGGAGCTCACCCTCCTCAACCCCCTGCGCCACTTCCTGGAGGTGGTGCGCGCGATCTTCCTCAAGGGCTCGGGGCTGCGCGAGCTGTGGCCCCACCTCCTGGTCCTGGCCGCCATGGCGGCTGGCGGCATGGCGCTCGCCATCCACCGGTTCCGGAAGACCCTGTAGCGCGGGTGCGGACGCCACGGGCAGGCACGGCGCCCTCCTTGAGGGCCGTGCAAGCTTCAAATAACTTCGGCGCCACGGCCCCGACCCTCCCGGAGGCACCCATGCCGTCCCTCTCCACGCGCGGTCTTCATCACGTCACGATGGTGTCCGCCGACGCTCCCCGAACGCTCGCGTTCTACTCCGAGCTCCTCGGGCTGCCCCTCGTGAAGAAGACCGTCAACTTCGACGACCCGGCCTCCTACCACCTCTACCTGTCGGGCCAGAGCGGCGATCCGGGCACGATCCTCACGTTCTTCGAGTGGCCGCAGAGCCCGCGCGGGCACTGGGGTGTGGGCGGCGTGCACCACCTGGCCCTGGGCGTGGCGGACCAGACTACCCAGTTGATGTGGAAGCGCCGTCTCACGGACGCCGGCGTGCACGTGAGCGGCCCGATGGATCGCGGCTACTTCACGAGCCTCTACTTCATGGACCCCGACGGCCAGATCCTGGAGATCGCCACGCGCGGCCCCGGCTACGCCATCGACGAGCCCGCCGACGCCCTCGGTCGCACGACCGTGGCTCCTCCCGCGGAGCGCCTCCCGGAAGGCCGCGACGACGCCGCCATCGCGGCCCTCACGCACCCGGAGCCCGTACCCTTCGTCACGCCCGCAATGCGCCTGGAGGGCATCCACCACGTCAGCAGCCTCACCGACGACCTCGACCGCGCGGGAGAGTTCCTGGAGAGCGCGCTCGGCCTCCGGCTCGTCAAGCGGACGTACAACCAGGACGACGGGAAGACGCGGCACTACTTCTGGGCGGCGTACGACGGGAGCCGCGTGAGCCCCCGTTCGGCGTTCACGCTGTTCGATTGGGAGGGCTCCACCTACCGGTCCCGCCCCGGGACGGGCCAGATGCACCACGTCGCGTTCCGGGCCCGGGACGAGGAGGAGCAGCGGGCGTGGCGGGACCACCTGCGGGGGCTCGGGCTGGACGTGACACCGGTCACGGACCGAACGTACTTCAAGAGCATCTACTTCCGGGCTCCCGACGGTCTCCTCCTCGAGATCGCGACCGACGGACCCGGCTTCGCCGTGGACGAGCCGGCCGCCGAGCTGGGGTCGTCCCTGAAGCTACCCGAGTGGCTGGAGGGCAGGCGCGCCGAGCTCGAGGGGGCCCTGACTCCCCTGGGGTGACGACGTCGCGCCTGTACGAGGAGCGTCCATGCTGGCCTTCGACGTGAGTGGTTCCGCCCCCCCGGCCGACAGCCCGACCGTGCTCGTGCTCCTGCACGGGCGCGGTAGCCACCGGGGTGACCTGCAGGCGCTCGCCACGCTGATTCCGCCGGGCTGGGTGCTCGTCACGCCCCAGGCCCCCCACCCCGGCCACCCCTGGGGTTACGGGCCCGGCTGGGCGTGGTACCGCCACCTCGAGGCCGACCGCGTGGAGGAGAGGACCCTCCGCGACAGCCTCGACGCGCTGGAGACCTTCCTCGACCAATTGCCCACGATCGTGCGCGCCCAGCCGGGACGCGTCGTGCTGGGAGGCTTCTCCCAGGGAGGAACCACGAGCCTGGCCTACGCGCTCGCGCATCCGGACTCCGTCGCAGCCACGGTGAACTTCTCCGGCTTCCTCGCCGAGGCGTCCCGGGCGGACGGCTCGCCGTCGGGGGCCAGGCGCCCGCCGGTGTTCTGGGCGCACGGCACGCGCGACCCCCAAGTGCCGTGGGAACTGGCCAGGACGGGACGCGAGCGTCTCTCTCGCGCGGGCGTGCCGCTGACGGCCCGGGACTACGACATCGGACACTGGCTCACGCCGGAGGAGGTGGCCGAGGCGATCCGCTTCCTCGACGGCCGGCGGGAGGAGCCGGCCGGATGACGCCGTGTTACTGCGAGGCGCCGTCGAGCTGCTGGGGGAGCGTGGTGAGCTTCAGGACGCGGTAGCGCCGCTCCCCGGCCGGAAGCCGTACGGTGACCTCCTCGTCGCGCGCCGCTCCGAGCAGCCCCTGGCCGATGGGGGACGCGAGCGAGACGTGACCCGCGTCGAGGTCGATGAAGTCGCCGGCCACGATCGTGAAGTCGAACTCGTCGCCGGTGCCGAGGTCCCGGATCTTCACCTTCGATCCGAAGCCCACCTTGTCCCAGGCCATCTCCTTGGGGTCGATCTTCGACAGCTCGGCCATGCGACGCGTGAGGTGGTTGAGGCGGGCCTGCACGAACTCCTGGCGCTCCTTCGCGGACTTGTACTCGGAGTTCTCTCGCAGGTCGCCGAGCTCGAGGGCCGCCTTGATGCGCGCCGGCAGCTCGACGTTCAGCTCCTGCGTGAGCCGCTCGATCTCGCCCTCCAACCTCTCCCTGATCTCGTCCAGCATGACCGCGTCCCCGTCCGACAGGAGGAGGCCGGGATGCGGGGCGCATCCGGCCTCCGGCGGAAACAGAGGCGCCGTCCCGGTACCCACCCCGAGGGACGGCGCTCGCTTCTTCAGAAGCATACCGCCGGACGGGCGCGCGCGGTAGCCGGCCCCGGCCGGCCAGAACCGGACGGCGGAGAGCGGCGGCGCTTGACGCGCCCGGCCTCTCCGTTCGACCCTTCTTAACGAAACGACGCCGGCAGTCGTCGTAGTCCCACTGGTCCCAACGGAAGCCGCGGGCTTCACGAACCCCGAGAGATCCCGACATGCGGAGAGCCAGCGCCGTCGCGCTCCTGCTCGTTTCCCTTCTCGCCTCGTGCAAGAAGAGCTCGCCCGGAATCACCACGGTCCCCCCCACCCAGGGAACCGTGCGGGTGCTCGTCGGAACGACCGGCCAGGCCATCGACACGGCCGGGTACTTCATCACGGTCGACGGCGGCCTCCTCGCCTCGAGCGCGACCGTCGACGACACGGTCTACTTCGAGATGCTCGAGGGCACGCACGCCGTGACGCTCCGGAACCTGCCGGGCAACTGCGACGTGCAGGGCGACAACCCCGTGGCCGTGGTCGTGACCGCCCCCGACACGTCCACGGTCTCGTTCCCGGTCGTGTGCTCGACGGGAACGCTCCAGGTGCTCGTCTCCACGACGGGCGACTCGATCCCCGCGGCCGGATACGTCGCATCCGTGGACAGCGGGGCCTCGGTCGAGAACGTGGCCCCCGACGACACGGTCAGCTTCGACATCCCGTCGGGCAGCCACTCCCTCGAGCTCACGGGCGTCCCCTCGAACTGCCAGGTCGGGGTGGCCAACCCGCAGCAGGTGATCGTGCCGGCCAACGCCGCGGTGCTGGTGGGGTTCCCCATCGTCTGTCGGGCGCCCTAGGCGCCGACCTTCCCCGGGGACCCGAAACGGAGGACTCCTGGTGCCCGTTTCCCACAAGCTCCGCTGCGTCTTCGTCCACATCCCCAAGACAGGGGGCACCAGCATCGAGCACGCGCTCGGGATGCGAGGTCGACACGGGCGCGAGGACCGGCGGAAGCTGATCGGCCCGATCGTGTCGGAAGATCTCTACGCAGAGGGGTTCCTGTCGAACTTCCTCCAGCACCTCACGGTGCGGGAGATCCGCAGGGTGGCTCCCGCAGACCGCCTCGACGGGTATCTGACGTTCAGCGTCGTGCGCAACCCGTGGGATCGCCTGGTATCCGCCTACTTCCGCCCCGATGGAGACCTCCTGGCGCAGGCCCGCGCGCAGGGGGTGGAGCTGGAGGGTCTGTCCTTCGACGAGTTCGTGGAGGCGTCCATGGTGGTGCAGCACGCCCACCTCCGCCCGCAGCACGAGTACCTCACGGACCCGACCGGAAGGCTGCTGGTGGACGTGGTCGGCCGCTTCGAGACGCTCGGCGACTCGTTCCGGTACGTGTGCGGACGCCTCGGCGTGCGCAGGCGGCTGCCCGTGAGGTACACCTCTCCGGCACGGCCGTCGCGCGACCATCGACCGCACTACACGCCGCGAACGCGCACGCTCGTAGCCCGGCGCTACGCTCGGGATCTGGAGATCTTCGGCTACAGCTTCTGAGGGGCTCCCCCTACGCCTCTTCCCTCGGATCCACGTGCGCGAGCGCCTCGTCCCGGCGTGCCTGGCGGTCCGCACGCACGGCCTCGCGGATCTCGGGATGCTTGCCCCCGAGGATCTCTCCGGCCAGCAGCGCCGCGTTGACCGCGCCTGCCTTGCCGATCGCGAGCGTCCCCACGGGCACGCCGCGCGGCATCTGGACGGTGGACAGGAGCGAGTCGAGTCCGTCGAGGGCCCAACCGCGCATCGGCACGCCCAGCACGGGCAGGATGGTCTTGGCAGCCATCACGCCCGCCAGGTGAGCCGCGCCGCCGGCGGCGGCGATGATCACCTCCAGGCCCCGCTTCTCGGCCGTCGCGGCGTACTCCGCACTCGCGTCCGGCGTGCGGTGGGCCGACAGGACGCGTGCCTCGCAGGGAATGCCCAGAGACTCCAGCGTGGAGACCGCGTGCGCCATGGTGTCCCAGTCGGACTTCGATCCCATGACCACACCCACGAGCGCTTGGGCCATCGTGCACCTCTCTCGGTTGTCTGGCGGAAGGAGGCGGGATGTTGCGAAACCGCGACCCAGCGGTCAAGGGATGCCGGGTCGTCGTCGGCGGGTTCCCGCCCCTCCGCCGTCCACGTCGCCGTGTTGCGGAAACACTTGTTTTCAGCCCCGGGGACTCGGCATCTTGGAGTTCGGATCCGAACGGCCGGAGCCCCCGGCCGAGCACCGCCTCGGAGGAACAACCGATGGTCCGCAAGAGCCTGCTGGCCGCTTCGCTTATCGCCCTGGCGACTCCGCTCGCCGCGCAGCAGACCTACACGTGGTCTTCGAACCGTCCCGATGCCATCGCCCCGGGCGGCGTGACCGGCGCGCAGATCCTGAAGAAGGGCCGCTTCGAGATCTCGTACCAATTCATCGACGTGCGCTACAAGGGCGTCTGGTACCAGACGGACTCGCTGCCGCTCGCGACCACACTGAGCGAGTACTCGCAGGCGCCCCTCCAGCTGAGCGAGAAGACGCATCGCGTCAGCCTGGCGTGGGGTGCGAGCGACAACCTGACCCTGCTCGCCGACGTGGGCTACACGCTCCGGACGCGCGAGCAGGCGATCAGCGACTCGACGTTCTACGTGACGAACAGCAAGCAGATCGGAGACCTGCGGCTCCTGGGGCTCTACCGCTTCTACAACCAGGGCGGCTACGAGGGACACTTCCAGATCGGGGTGCTCGTGCCGACGGGCGGCGTCGACGTCAAGGCGGTGACTCCGTTCAGCAACGGGGCCCAGGCGGCACTGCCCTACGACATGCAGGGAGGGGCGGGCACGTTCGCGATCCTTCCCGGTCTCACCGCGCAAGCTCAGAACGACATCGGGTCGGTCGGCGCCCAGGCCAAGGGAACGTTCTACGTCGGCACGAACTCGGCGGGCTACAGGCTGGGCAACGTGGTCGAGATGACCGGTTGGGCCTCCGTTCGCATCAACGACTACTTCAGCGCGTCAGCCCGCCTCGACTGGCAGGACTGGGGCAAGATCCAGGGCGCCCGCGCGGGCCTCGACCCGACCCAGGACCCGGGCAACGACGCATACTCCCTGGACGGGCAGATCCTCGAGTTGCCGTTCGGCATCAACTTCTACCTGCCGGAGAAGTCACGCTTCGCGGGGCAGCGCATCACGCTGGAGGCCACCAAGGCGGTCTACCACAACTTCGACGGGCCGAACCTCGGTCTCGACTGGGCGCTCCACCTCGGCTGGCAGATGGGCTTCTAGCCGACCAACGCGACGAGGTGGTAGCTCTTCTTGCCCTTGCGCAGGACTACGTACCGCCCGTCCACGGTGTCGGACAACGTGACTCGGCGCGCCGGATCGCCCGCGCGGCGGTTGTTCACGTAGACGCCGCCACCCTCCACGGACCGGCGGGCGTCGCCGCGCGAGGCGGCCACCCCCGTGGCGACGAGGAGATCGACCAGCGAGGTCCCCTCCCCCGCCAGCTCCGAGAGGCGGATCGAGGAGGAGGGCACGTCCGAGAAGATGTCGGCGATCTGGTCGCCCCCCAGCCCCTCGAGCTCCCCTCCGAACAGAGCCTCCGTGGCCCGCTTCGCCCTGGCCACCTCGGTCTCCCCGTGCACCCGGCGGGTGACGTCCTCCGCCAGGGCCTGCTGCGCGGCGCGCCTCTGCGGCTCGTCGCGCACCGCCGCCGCGAGCGCCTCGATGTCCTCGTGCCCCAGCAGTGAGAAGAGCTTCAGGTAGGACACGACGTCGGCGTCGTCGACGTTGATCCAGAACTGGTAGAACCGGTACGGCGAGGTCAGCTGCGGGTCGAGCCAGACGTTGCCCGCCTCGCTCTTGCCGAACTTGGCCCCCGACTCGTTCGTCACGAGCGGGAACACCACCCCGAAGGTCCGCCCGCCCGCCGCGCGCCGGACCAGATCGATGCCGGCGGTGATGTTGCCCCACTGGTCGCTCCCACCCATCTGGAGGGTGCAGCCCTCGCGCCGGTACAGCTCCAGGAAGTCGTAGGACTGGAGCAGCGCGTACGTGAACTCCGTGTAGGACAGCCCGGTCTCCTCGCTCTCGAGGCGGCGGCGCACCGACTCCTTGGCCATGAGCTGGTTCACGGAGAAGTGCTTGCCGATGTCCCGGAGGAAGTCCACGAGAGCGAGCCCGTCGAGCCAGTCGAGGTTGTCGCGCACGCGCGCGCGGTTCGACGCGACCTCGAAGTCCAGGAAGTGCTCGAGCTGGGCCCGGATGCCCGCGGCGTTCTCCGCCGCGCGCTCCCTGTCGAGGAGCTGGCGCTCCTGGCTCTTGCCGGAGGGATCCCCGATGAGGCCCGTCCCTCCCCCCACCAGCGCGATGGGCGTGTGCCCCGCGCGCTGCAGGTGCACGAGCCCCATGATGGGCAGCAGGCTTCCGACGTGGAGGCTCCTCGCCGTCGGGTCGAAGCCGATGTACCCGGTGCGCCGTTCGCCGCCGAGGTGCTCGGCCGCTCCCTCCGTGGCGTCGGCGAGCATCCCGCGCCACCTGAATTCGTCGAGAAGCGAGGTCATGGGCTCCAACGGTAGCGCCAGGACCCGAAGGGTCAAGAGAGCGCTCGCGGAACTTCGTCCGGCGAGGAACTGATATACAAGAAGACGAAGGACGTGCGGGTCGCCGCACGAGCACGAGCAGGACCCTCTCGGGGGAAGGTCGGCATGGCGGAGTTCACCCATCGCCTCCCTCATCAGCCCTGGTCGAAGCCCAGCAGGAACGAAGAAGCCTATTTCCATCGGCTGGAGTTCCAGGAGCGGATGGCGGTGGCGCGGAAGCGGGAGATGGAGCGGGACGCTGCGGAGCGTGCCCGGTTCCTCGAAGCGCATCGGGATCACTGTCCGGCGTGCGGGAGCACGCTCGAGTCCATCACGACGCAGGAGGGACGCGCGCAGCAGTGTCCGAGCTGTCTGGGGGTCTGGGTCGAGCACGAGACGTTCGCGCGCCTCACGCACCCCGAGGCCAAGGGCCACAGCGTCCTGGCCGACATCCTCCGGGAGGTGGTCCTCCGGTACTCGACCGGCGCGATTCCGGTACCGTCCGGCCACTCCCCTTGACGGCGGGGGCGGCCTCGCCGACCTACGAGCCCGTGCTCCCCGGCCCTTTCAGGTCGCGCTCGACCAGGTCCGGTCGCCGGAGCCGCCCCGGAACGGAGTCGAGGGCGGCCCGCGCCGAGTCCGGCATGCCCAGCATCCTGTAGGCGGAGGCCCTGGAGAGCGCCGCCCGCCGGCGGAGCACCGGGTCCTGCGTCGAGACCGAATCGAGCGCCGCGAGCGCGCCCCTTCCGTCCTTGCGGTCCTCCAGCAGGGACTCCACCCAGAGAAGCCGTGCCACGGGCGAGTCGGGCTGGAGCCGCACGATGTCCCGCACGAGTCGGGCCGCGCCCTCGTGGTCTCCCTCTCTCCGGTCGACGCGGGACTGCTCGTACAGCCCGGCGATGACCCTGCGCTCGACATCACTCGTCTGACCCCCGCGCACGCCGATCCCGCCGGGGGAGTCGAAGACGAGATCGCCTCCCCGCTGAGCCGCCTCGAAGAGGATGATGGCCGCGAACGCCCACGTGATCCCCACCCCGACCCGCACGATCACCGCCGCGAGGGTCAGGGCGGACGCCCTGGGGGGGTCCGGCTCCCCCAGCGCGACGTCCATGAGGCTCGACCGGGGGCGAGCGGCCCTCCACGCAAGCGCCAGCGCGATCAGCTCGAGCAGGAGCACGCCCGTGAGCAGATTGCGCGTGTCCTCACCCAGATCCCGGTGCGCAGGGACCGCCGCGGCCACACCCGGGATCAGCGCCGCCATCTCGTGTGCCGGCCCCCCGGATGCCACCGCCCCCCACGCGGCCAGCGTCGCCACCACCAGGAGGATCGTGCCGGTGAGCCGGAGCGCCCGGAGCTTCCGGATGAACGCCAGCCAGTAGAGGGGCAGCCCCAGGAGCCCCCCCACCACGACGAAGTGCACGATCTGGCTATGGAAGGCACCGAAGTCGGGCATGGCGCGGGCTCCACGAGGGGGTAAACGGCCGCGCCAACGTAACGCTGCACGCTCCGGTTGACCACGCGGCGCCGAGCGCCGGGAGCGACCTTCCGCCCGGTGTCCGTTGACACGGCGTGACGGGCGTGTGACACTTGGGGTCAGTAGTCCAACTTATTATGACTAATCTGCCCACTGACGATCGCACGAGGCGACGCGTCAAGCCCCTGACGCGTCGTCCGGAACGGTGCTACGGCTCCGCAAGCGACGCGTGCACGGCTCGACGCGTGGCTGCGGGAGGCCCGGCCAGGGACCCCAGCGCCGGGACACCCCGCGAGGCCGGAACGGCTCCAGGACCCAGCACGACGCCCTCTCGCCGCAGGAGACGTCGCACCCACTCGTCGCTGACCCGGGGCAGAAGCCCTCGGCGCCTGCAGTACTCCGCCAACTTCGGAACCGACCACCTGGGAAACGCCAGGCCGTGCTCCGAAGGGTCCGAGCGCGCCACCTCCACCAACTCGTCGATCTGCGACGCGCGCAGGATCGGCGGACGGCCGCGGGGATTCGGCACCTGCTCGAACGTGCTGAACCCGGTCCGGTTGAACCGACGGATCCAGGCGTACGCGACGGTGAAATGGCACCCCGCGCGCTCCGCGGCGTCCAGGGGGGAACGCCCACGGCGCACTTCTTCGATCACACGGTACCGCTGGTGGATCCGCGCACTGAGCGACAGGTCCTTCAGCTTCTGGCTCAGCGTCTGCTGCTCCGCATGCGTCAAAGGGCGGAGCCGGACATGGGGGCGCGTACCCATACGTCTCCCTGGAGAGTCTCGAGGAGTCGGGACCAGAATAGCAAACGCGCCAGGCTGGTGCAAGCATAGATTCGGCGTGAGCGCATAAGCGCTTGCGCCTGTTGTAGTTGCGTGCCCAGAGGGGTACGCGACAGACCCAGCTTCAGGAGGCAATTATGAAGCGTCCCGC
The DNA here is from genome assembly GCA_046704285.1 of Longimicrobiales bacterium. Taxonomy (GTDB): domain Bacteria; phylum Gemmatimonadota; class Gemmatimonadetes; order Longimicrobiales; family Gaopeijiaceae; genus SZUA-318. The sequence continues at coordinate 28,054 of JBJKSF010000179.1, forward strand.
TACCGTATGGAGCTTGCTTCTGGCCGTCCTGCTGGCGTTCCCGTCGCTTGCGACCGCGCAGGCGATGCGAACGATCACAGGACACGTCACGGCCCAGGGAGAGAGCAAACCCCCTGCCGGCGTCCAGGTGCAGGTGAAGGGCACCAACCTCGGAGCCCTCACCGATGCGCAGGGCAACTTCACGCTCCAGGCGCCCGCGAGCGCCACGACCCTGGTAATCACCTACATCGGCTACCGGACCCAGGAAGTGCCGATCTCGGGCCACGTGAGCGTGACCCTCAAGCAGGAGGCGATCGGGCTGCACGGCCTGGTGGTCACGGCGCTGGGGATCCAGCGCGAGAAGTCGACGCTCGGCTACTCGGTACAGAGCGTGTCGGGCAGGGCGATCACCGCCGTGCCGCACACGAACGTGATCGACGCGCTGCAGGGCCAGGTGGCCGGGGTGCAGATCACGAACGCCGACGAGACGGGCGGCAGCTCGCGGATCGTGATCCGTGGCGAGAGCTCGCTGACGGGCAACAACCAGCCGCTGTTCATCATCGACGGCATCCCGGTCAACAACAGCGACTACGGCAGCGTCACCCCCAGCATGTACTCGGGTGTGGACTGGGGCAACGCGCTGAACAACCTGGACCCGAACAACATCGCGTCGATCAGCGTGCTGAAGGGTCCGACGGCCGCGGCCCTGTACGGCTCGCGCGCGGCCAACGGCGCAGTCGTGATCACGACGAAGTCGGCCCGTCCGGGCGCGAACTACGGGATCACGGCGACGTCGTCGCTCACGTTCCAGTCGCCCCTCAAGCTGCCCCAGTACCAGAACATGTACGGGCAGGGCTGGTTCGGGCAGTTCAACTGGGTGAACGGCGCCGGCGGCGGCACCTGGGACGGCACGGACGAGAGCTGGGGCCCGGCCATGAAGGGCCAGCCCATCAACCAGTTCACGGGCAAGAACATGCCGTTCCTGCCGCAGCCGAACAACGTGCGTGACTACTGGAAGGAAGGCTCGAACTGGGACACGAACGTGTCGGTCGGCCGTGCCACGACGCGCTCCAACATCCGGCTGTCGGTGACGCACGACGGCATCCTGAGCATGGCTCCGGGCTACTCGATCGGGCGCAACGACGTCACGCTGAA